>MEND01000059.1:8237-9571 GCA_001768975.1 Bacteroidetes bacterium GWA2_31_9
TACCTGTACTTAAAAATACAATTGTTGATGTAAGATGTACCGATAATTTTGGTCGTCAATTTATTGTAGAAATGCAAATGCTATGGACCGATAGTTTTCGCAATCGAATACTATTTAATGCTTCTAAAGCTTATATCAAACAGTTAGAAAAAACCAAAGAATATAAGCTATTACAACCTGTTTATGCACTAAGTCTTATAAACGATACATTTGAACATCAATTGCCCGATTTTTATCATCATTATCAAATAGTTAATCTTTTGCATCCCGAGCGTCAGCTTAAAGGATTAGAATTTGTTTTTATAGAACTCCCAAAATTTAAGCCTCAAAATATAAGTGATAAAAAGCTTCAAGTATTATGGTTACGTTATCTTACAGAAATTGAAGATGGTACACAAAATATTTCAGCCGAACTATTTGAAAATATCGAAATAAAAGAAGCATTAGAACATATTCAAGAAAGTTCATTTAGCAAAGACGAACTCGAACAATACGATAGATATTGGGATAGTGTACGTACCGAAAAAACCCTTTACCTCGATGCAGAAATAAAAGGTAGAGCAGAAGGAAAAGCAGAAGGAAAAGCAGAAGGCAGAGCAGAAGGAAAAGCAGAAGGAGAATTATTAAATTCGTACAAAGTATGTATGTCTGCAATAAGAATGAATATGAAAAATGAAGATATAAATAAACTTACTAATCTTCGATTTGAAAAAATAAATAAAATAATTCAGTTACTTCAAAAATACGGCGATGATGCTGAAAATCATTTATCTGAAGTATAGTTTTTGAATTTTATATAAAGCCATTGTGTCGTGCTGCGGGTAGAAGAGGGAAGGTAAATTTAGAATTTTGAGGTAATGTGTTGCGTTTTTTTAATATCAAAACTAATTCCTAAATCTATATAATCTTAAATTAAAAATTTGTCAATTTGTCATAAAACAATACTTGGCACTTTAGTTGACAGTGCGGCAACACAAATGTCTAATTTAATAATATAATTATATGGCAACTACAAGCAAATCAAAAAACGAATTTAAAATTAAACCCCTTGCAGACAGAGTAATTATTGAACCAGCAAAACAAGAAGAAAGAACAGCTGGCGGTATTATAATTCCTGACACAGCAAAAGAAAAACCTCAAAAAGGTATTGTTTTGGCTGTTGGCAATGGCAAAAAAGACGAACCAATGACCGTAAAAGCCGGAGATACTGTTATTTATGGAAAATATTCTGGAACAGAACTTTCTTTCGAAGGTAAAGAATATTTAATTATGAAAGAATCTGACATTTATGCAATTATATAATCATTTTTAAATATTACATTATAAATCTTAAA
>MEND01000060.1 GCA_001768975.1 Bacteroidetes bacterium GWA2_31_9
ATGAAATTACTTTATTAGTGGAGGAGGAAAAAAATAATGAAAACTACAACTACAAAATCTTACCAAAAGACATCATCAAAGAGCTTTCCAATTAGCCTTTCTGCTTTGGCAGAGTATGGATTTTTATTATTAATTGGTATGTTGGCAGTTACAATTCATGCCAAGATGAGAATTCCATTGAAACTTCCCGGACATCATGGAATTGAATTTATTGCATTACTAATGGCAGGAAAAGTAATTACAAAAAATGAGTGGGCATCACGAATTTCAACTCTTGGTGCAGGAGTACTTTTGTTAACACCTTTTTTAAGTTTTAAAGACCCATTTATGTCATTGATAATATTAGTTCCAGGTATTGCAATTGATATTTTATATAATAATCTTAGCAGATTTAAGAAAAATTATATTTTCGCTGGACTAGTTGGCGGATTTTCATATATGTTGATTCCAATAACTCGATTAATAATTTCTTTTGTTACAGGATTTCCTTATGAATCGTTGTTAATGGGAGCATTGTATCCTATTTTTACACATTTTATTTTTGGAATGTCGGGTGCAATAATTGCATACTCTGCAATTTCTGGAGTTAAGAAGCTGATGAAATAAATGTTACACAACTTTTAGATTTTAGAATTTCCAAAATATGCGATATGCAATAAAATACATAACATTAATTTTTACATTAATGTTTTTGATTCAATGTAAAAAGGCTCAATTGTCAGATGAAGCTCCAATAATCAGTTTTAGAACAGATTCCGGTTTTACCTTCTCAGATAAAACATTAAAACTCGGCGATACAATTCGAATAGGAATTATTGCAAATTCTGCTGATGGCGAGAATATTACATTATTTAATACAAAGTTTTTTGCTGGCGAACAAAGCACTTCGGTTGATTCAGGCTTAAATTCTACAGAACTTAATTACGAAAGACTTATAATAAAAGGGATTAGCGATAAAGAAACTTGGCATTTCATGGTAAAAAATAAAGCAGGTTTAAGGCAAGAAATATCTATTAATTTATTTAAAGATTCAACTTCAGAATTTATAAATATAACTCATATTCCAAAAGTATTTCTTGGAGCACAACTCAATAATAATTATGGAACAGCTTGGTCAGCATCGCTTGATTCTGTTTTCACTATAAACAAAGCTTATCAAAATCAAGCATCAATAGATTTTCTATATTATTACGATTTTAATGGCGATGAAAATACAATTTCTTCACCTGGTGGAAATGTTGACACTTCAATTTATGGCTCAACTTATAGTCCAAGTTATTGGTCAACCCGAAATACTACACGATTTGAACTTACAACATTAACCGTTCAGGATTTTGATAACTCATACAATGACAGTTTGATATACGCCAATACTTTTGATTACGCATCGGGCAAAAGAAAAAGTAAAAACTTGAAAACAAACGATATATATTCTTTTGTTCTGAATAATGCCGGAAAAAAAGGTTTTTTTAAAGTTCTTTCAGTTGAAGGAACAACAGCAGGAAAAATAGAAATTGAAATAAAGATGCAGAATTAAAGTACATCAAATATCAGTTTTAATTAAAGTAAACACCAACCTAAATGATTATATAGAAGAGTATGCCACAAATTTCACGAATTTTCACGACCTGTCCCGATTTTTCATCGGGAGATTTAAAACAACCTTTGGTTGTTTTATCTGTGTTAATTTTTAAGATAAAATCTGTGAATAAAATCTGTGAAAATTAGTGCAATCTGTGGCAAAAATCAAAAAAATAAAACAATTCAATATATGGCTAAATGCTGATTTATAAGCACATGAACATTATCCTTAAAATATTGATATTTCAATTTATTTCCTTTTCGGCTTTTGCCCAAAACGAAATCCCCGATTCTGCAAACTACAAACTGCAAGAAGTAATTGTTACTGCCACAAAAACTGAAAAACTTGTAAGCAAAGTTGCAGGAAATTGTGAAGTAATATCTAAAAATGAAATTGCAAATTCTTCTGCTAATAATATCGACGACTTGCTTAAAAGTGCCGGAAGTGTATATGTAAATCGCAGTTGGGGAATTTTTTCAAAAAACTCAAGCGTTACAATGCGAGGATTAAATAGTTCGTCACGCACATTGGTTCTGTTAGACGGAATTCCAATGAATAAACTTTCAGGAGGAGCAGTTAACTGGCATGCAATAAATCCTGATGATATTGGCAAAATTGAAATTGTAAAAGGTCCTGTATCTGCCTTATATGGCGGAAATGCAATGGGTGGCACTATAAATATGATTTCATCAGAACCTGATAAAAAAGCATCAGGAAATATAAAAATATTTTATGGCGATTATAATACACATGGAACAAGTTTAAATTTATCGGGCAAAGACTCTCCAATTAATGGTTTTGTTTGGAATTTATCGGCATTTACACGCAAAGGCGATGGTTATATTTTTATTCCTGAAGAAGCTATAACACAATACGATAAGCCACTTTATTTGACCGAGTATGGATTCAATGGAAAGCTTGGTTATAAATTCAAAAAAGGAAGCAAATTGGCGTTCAATTATCATTATTACAACGAATTAAGAGGCTCAGGCGATGCCTTTTACGAAAAAGACGGAAGCCACGAAAAAATAAATACTGGAATTTATACTTTAAATTATACCAACAAAATAGGGAAGTTTAATTCTTCTTTTGGTGCATTCTTATATTCTGAACATTATTTTAATCAAGATGAAAGTATGAATAATTTTAACGAATATCGTTTATTGTTCAGAGATGTTTTGAAAAATGATTATGGAATAAACTGGACTATTTCAGGAAAATTAAATAAAAAAAACACAATAACAACAGGTTTTGAAATCAGAAATGGCGACGTAAACAGCGATGAGGATTACAAAACATCTACAGATTTTATAAACTATCATGGAAACCTTTCATTGTATGGAATATTTGTTCAAGATGATTTTGAAATAAATGAAAAATTTAATTTAGTTGCCGGATTAAGAGTCGATTTTGCAAGATTTTATAATGGAAGTTTATTTGTAACTGAACCATCAAGCGTAACCGGTTATGAAGGAGATGTAAGTGAAAAATTTCATGAAAGCAATTGGTTAGCATACAGCCCGAAGCTTGCTTTAAAATATTCGATAAACGAAAAATTGAGTTCATATATTTCTTATTCAACAGGTTTTATGCCTCCAAAACTTGATGATTTGTGTAAGTCTGGAAAAATAAACCGTGGTTTTAAACTTGCAAACCCCGATTTATTGCCCGAAAAATTGACAAATTTTGAAATTGGAGCAAATTACAATTTAAATAAATTTTCAACAAAAACCTCTGTTTACTATTCGATTGGAACAGATTTTCAATATTTTGCAAAAACAGGAGAAATAATAGTAGCTGCAAATGGAGAAGAAAAACCTGTTTTTATCAGAAAAAATATCAGCGAAATAAGCATTAAAGGTGCAGAGATTGAATTAAAATACAATTTCCTCAAACATTTTCAACTAAAAGCCTCATATTCATACAATAAACCGATTATTACTAAGTACGATGGAAATGATTCGTTAAACGATTTAACCGGAAATACACTACTAGAAGTTCCATCTGATATGTTTTTTGGAGGCATTTCTTATGTGAATGAAAAAATCATAAATTTTGACATTTCATATAATTACATCAGTTCGCAATGGGCTGACGATGAAAACACTATCGAGCTTGAACCTTATGGCTTGGTAAACATTAGAATTTCAAAAGACATTAAAAAAATGTTTAATTTTTACATTGATATTCAAAATGTATTCGACAAAATATATGTTGACCGAAAAGGACAATTACCTCCTGGACGATTTTCTATGGTTGGTGTGAAAGTTAACTTTTAAAATATTAAATAATCTCAAAATGAAATATATAACAAAAAATAACTAACAAAAAGAACAATAGAACAAGCGAATAACGAATTTTGAACTTCAAACTTCTATCTTCTATCTTCTAACCTCAAACCTCAAACATGAAACAACAAACTATAAACTAAATTAACGCTTATGAAAACAACTTTTACTTTTTTAATTATTTTAATGTTGAGTTTTAGCTCAATTTATTCGCAAGACCTAGTTGCAAAATGGACATTCCCGACTGGTTCGGCAAGTGATGTAAACCCCGATGGAGGAGCAGCAAGTAACACCGGCAAAGTATTTACAACAGCAGGAGGTACAAGTAGTATTGATTTTACAAAAAATGGTTCTACAACAAAATCTGCACAGATTACTGGATGGGATAATGGCACAGACACTAAATATTGCCAAATATCGCTTACAACAACAGGTTATAAAGATATTCTTGTAAGTTCAAAAATGCAATCAGGTGGAAATAATCCTGGTCCAAGAGATTTCAAATTGCAGTATAAAATTGGTGATGCTGGTACATGGACTGATGTTGCAAACGGTTCTATTGTTACTGCAAACGATTGGTCAACAGGAGCATTAAGCAATTTGCCACTTCCAACAGAATGTAACGATACAGCATTAATTTACATCAGATGGATTATGACTTCAAATTCTGACAATGTAGGTGGAACAGTTGCTTCTACTGGAATTTTAAAGGTTGATGATATATATGTTTATGGAACTTCTTTAACTGGAATTGAGGAAAATTATTTTGAAAATAATATTGCTATTAGTTACAATAAAACTGAAAATACAATTAATTTTAAATCTTCAATTAACATAGAAACTGTTGAATTATATAATATAAATGGTTCACTTTTAATTACTAAAAATGTGAATGAAAACAGTCAAAAAATTAATATTTCAAATTTGAGTAAAGGAATTTACATTGTTAGATTAAATTCTGCAAAAGGAATCGCTACAAGGAAAGTTCTAGTAAATTAAAAATATGCAAAAATATGCTTAAAAGTATTATTCTAACAGTTGTAACTTGCATGTTGCTATATTCATGCAACAATAATCAGCAAGAAGCAAAATCGGTTACAAATTCTGATAGCATCTCAGGAAAACTAACTATTTTTCATGCAGGTAGCATGTCAGTTCCTTTGAAAAAAATTGCAAATGAATTTCAGAAAGAAAATCCTGAAGTTGAAATTTTATTGGAAGCAGCCGGAAGTCGTGAATGTGCCAGAAAAATTAGCGATTTAAATAAAGAATGTGATGTAATGGTTTCTGCCGATTATGCTGTAATTGATGATTTATTAATACCAAAATTTGCATCATGGAATATTAAATTTGCCTCAAACGAAATGGTAATTGCATACAACGAAAAATCACGATATTCAAAAGAAATTAATGCTCAAAATTGGTATAATGTTCTTTTAAAGAAAGATGTAGCTTTTGGTCGTTCTGACCCTAATTCCGACCCATGTGGTTATCGTTCAGTTCTGACAGTTAAGCTTGCCCAACTTTATTACAACGAAAATGGCTTGGTTGATAGGATTTTAATAAAAGATAATAATTATATACGTCCAAAAGAAGTCGATTTATTGAGCCTTTTAGAATTACATACTATTGATTATATTTTTATTTATCGTTCAGTAGCAGAGCAACATGATTTAAAATATATAAGCCTATCTGATAGCATCAATTTAAGAGATACCGCTTTTTCAGAATATTATAAAACAGCCTCAATTGAAGTAAGTGGTAAAAAACCTGGCGAAACCACCACTATTTACGGAGAACCAATGGTTTATGGAATTACAATGATAAAAAATGCTCCAAATAACCAAGCAGCAATTGCCTTTTTAAAATTCTTCTTAAACAAAGAAAAGGGAATGAAAATTATTGAAGCAGATGGACAAATATCAGTAATTCCTTCAAAAAGTGAATATTATGAAGTTACTCCCGATGAGTTAAAAGAATTTGTAAAAAAACAGGATTAAAAATATTGTATTTTTCGTTCGATAAAATCTTTAGCAATTCCATCAACATAACGAATTTTGGTAATCCAGTTATTTTGTGAATCGTATGTAAAAGTGAAAGAATACTTATAAACTATATTCCCTTCAGCGTCATAACCTGTTTCTACTGTAACATTGTTGTTTTTGTCATATTCGTAAATGAATTTCTTTTCAAGTTTTCCATTTGACGATAGTCTGCAATTTTCGATTTTATTTCCTAAATTATCGTATTTATAGGTGTATTTTTTTAATAATTTATTGCTTTCGTTGTAGCTATTGTCTTCAATTACATTATTATTAGCATCATAGGTGTAAGTTATTTTCTTTTCAAAGTCTTTTTTCCCAGCATAGCTAACATCTTCTGTGACTTTTCCAGTTTCGTCATAAGTGAGTACAATTCTCCTAATTAGCTTGTCATCGCTGTCATATTGATCTTCTTCAATTCTTTTTCCGGTTTTATCTAATTTATAGATATATTTTTTATCTACTTTACCCTCTGCATTAAATCTGTTATCATCTGTTTTATAGCCAGTTTCATTAAAATTATTAATATAGTATAATTCAATTGCACCTTTTTGAATACTTCCATCTTCGCTTGGCGACGGCAAATATGTAGTTTCTGTAATAGATTTGACTTTTCCATTAATATTCAATCGTGTAAGATCATTTTGTTGAGCAAAACAGATTGAAGAAATTAATAAAAATAATGCTAAAAATTTAAAAAAATAGTTCATTATCAATGTTTAAATTAAATTGAGTTTAATAGTCCAAATTAAGATTTTTTTAACAAAGTTTTAGTTTTATAATCATGTTTTATATGCAAATTACTAACAAATTTAATTGAGCTTAGTTGATAATTACTACTTTTGAAAAGTGCAATAATTTAAATTGTATTTTTTAATGATTTATCATAAATGCAATAGTTTGGTATTTTTTTGTAATAAACATATAATAAGGAATTTAGTTTGCCAAGTCCTTCGGTTGTTGTAGTATTCGAAATTTAGGTCGTGGTGCTAATTAAAACATACAAATTCAGAGCCTGTACCGCACTTTTTGTGGGAGCTTTAGGCTAAAGTAAAATTTAAGGTGCTGGAAATATAATAAGTTCAAATAATAATAATATTTTAGAAATAAATTTTAAGTAAAGAAAAAGTTCCGTTAGGAACATAATGTAGGTAGAATAAAGCAATCCACAACCTAAGTCCCTTTAGGGACGAAATATTAAAAATATGGCAAATACATATACACAAATACATATACAGGCAGTTTTCACAGTGCAAAACCGCGAATGTATAATCGGCAAACAATGGAAAGAAGAATTATACAAATACATTACAGGAATTATTCAAAATCATAATCATAAATTGCTTATAATAAATGGCATGCCAGACCATATACATGTTTTATTTGGAATGAGACCATCACAGTCATTATCCGATTTATTACAGGATATTAAAGGCGATTCATCAGAATGGGTTAACAATAGGAAATTTTTAAGAAGTAAATTTTCATGGCAAGAAGGATATGGTGCGTTTTCTTATGGTAAATCTCAAATCCAACAAGTGATTCAGTATATTCAAAAACAAGAAGAACATCACAAGAAAAAAACATTTATTGAAGACGGCAATCCCACAGTGTGGGATTGAGCGAGCAGGTGCGGCTGGGAATTTTTAAACGCCTTTGAAATACAATACGATGAACAATATATTTTCAAACCAATTGAATATTAGACAAATATTTTGTGCTTACGCTACCAATATTATGTCCCTATGGGACATTCTGCTGGAGGACAAATTCGTTCTACCAATATCTTGTCCCGCTGGGACTCAAAGACAATTGTAAATTAAATTTACCATAATTTCTTTCCAATGAAAAATTATAAAAATGAGCCAACACCTTAAAAAAAGAATTAGCCGGAGTTTAGCTCTTTTATAATAATTTAAAATAAAAATGTACTGAACTATATAGATGAAAAGGCTTCAAAAATTCCATATTATAATTATTTTATTGGGCAGTTTAGTCTTGTTATTTATTATTGCCCCGCTTCTCGGACTTTTTTTAAACACATCGTCAACCGAAATTTTTGAAACAATAAAAGAAAAAGAAGTTCGTGATAGTATTTGGTTAACAATTTGGACATCAATGTTTGCAACAGTTGGTTTTGCAATAATTGGAATACCATTAGCTTATTTTTTAGCAAAACGAAAATTTTTATTCCGACGTTTGATTTTAGGAATTATAGATATTCCGGTTGTAATTCCACATTCAGCAGCAGGAATAGCAATTTTAGGATTTATTTCAAGAGATTCTGCACTTGGTCAAATGGCTGAAAGTGTTGGA
>MEND01000061.1 GCA_001768975.1 Bacteroidetes bacterium GWA2_31_9
TCAGTAAAAGAGTATGTGTAATTATTTGCCTCATCAGTCATTGTTCCATAAGTAGCAGAAGTTTGTGAAAAACAATAATCATAACCTACACCTGCGATAATATTTCCATCATCATCAATTGGCTCACCTAGAAATGTGCTAGAACCAGTATTTTCTTTTAAAAAAATTGATTGTCCATTTGGGCATTGTATTTCTATGTCTAAATCTCCGCTATATGAGTGTTCCATGTTTACACAAATTGAAAGTAAATCATTGGCACTTGTCAAAGTTTGTGCTAATCCAAAAACAGTGTGAGTAATAGTTGATTCATACGAAACGCCACTTCCATCTGGTAGATATGTTAGCCCAGCAACTTCTGATGGAATAGGTAATATCCATTCATTAGGTGTAGTAGTTGCTGATAAATTAACAACATCCCCCATACATATTGTATCATTATCAATATTAGTCCCTGAAAAATTCGGAGTTGTTGAAACCATTACCATGTTTCTTTCAAGATTAGCATTATCACAACCTTGAACATCATTTCCAGTTAAATCTACAAAATAGCCACCTCCATCAACAAATGAATGTGTTACACTTGTACCGTTAGCTATTGTACCATCACTAAATTCCCATTGAAATATAGAGGTTGCGTCACTTTGTGCATAAGCAGCATTATTATTAGGATAATTTCCTTGTGCAGTAAAAGTAATTGATTGATTTTGACAAACACTAATAGTATCAGGACTTGAATAAGGAACACTTGCACTAGCAATATTAACACTAAACAATTGGCAAGCTGCAACACACGATATGGTTGCAGACCAACCAGCATTTTGAACAGACCCATCTGATGTAAATACAAAAGTTAAACAACCTGTTCCACCTGATGATTGTATCGTTAATCCATTAAGTGAAGTCCCAGTTACATTATCTATTTGATTCGCAAGGACTACCGCATTTCCATTATAAATTTCTAAATATTCATAAGTGTTTTCAATATCAAAACTATTAAAATGAATTGCAACCTCAAATCCAGGTTGACTTGAGCAAATTGTCATTGTTAAATTTTCATTAGAACTATAACTAGAACCAGAACCACCACTATCGTAGAAATTTCCAGAACACGCACTAATTGAAGTATTAGACATGTTGTAATTTTGAGAATAAATAATAACGGGAAAAATTATTATTAAAAATAAAAATATTATCTTTTTCATTTAATTTTAGACGTTTTAAATTTTTTCAATAGTTCTTGCTCAGAAAATAAAACGAGGATTGCTCCACTATCAGCTAATTTGTAGTACGTTCTAGTATCTCTATTTCTAATAAAATCATATTCCATTAAATTAAATGTAGATACATCAATAGTTGAAGCTTCAAAATAGCCTTTTGTCAATATATTTATTTTTTTAATATTTGGAATGTCAGTATATTTTGAAAAATCATTATTAAAAGAAATTTTATAAGAATTATCAACAGAAAAATTTAAATATTCAAGTAAATTCGGATTTTTTATTATTAAGTTTTCTAAATAATCTTGAGTGTATTTACTATATAGACGGACATCGGGTTTTAGATTCGTTTGTGCCTGCAAAATAAAGCTAAATAGCACGAAAAGTAAAACAAATAATTTATACATATTAAATTTATCTTTAGACGTAAATCATAATCAAAGGTTGTTTCGACAAAATTATTAATAAATTGTTAAAATAAAATTAAAACACTGACTAATTGTGGTATAACTTTTAATAAAGCATTAATTGTGTTAAAAAGGTTTTAATAATATCAGAATGATTCAAACAATAATTTGAATTTATTCTAAATAATAATTTATTTTGTAGAAAATTACTAAAAATGAAATGTGCATTAGTTACCGGAGGATCGAGAGGAATTGGAAAGGCAATTTGCGTAAGGCTTTCAGCATCAGGATACCATGTGATTGTTAATTATCATTCAAATATTACAGAAGCCGAAAATACTTTAGAATTAATAAGGAGTAATGGTGGTAGTGGCGAATTGCTTCAATTTGATGTTGCTAATGGTGTTGAAGTTGAAAAAGCTATTGATAGTTGGAAAGCAAATAACAAAGAAAGCATTATTGAGGTTTTGGTAAACAATGCCGGAATTAGGCAAGATGCATTAATGATGTGGATGGAAGATTCGACTTGGAATAATGTTTTAAACACAAATCTTAACAGTTTTTTTTATGTTACTAAACAGTTGATTAAAGAGATGATGGTTAATAAATTTGGAAGAGTAATTAATATCGTTTCTTTATCTGGAATTAAAGGTATGCCCGGTCAAGTAAATTATTCGGCTGCAAAGGCAGGAGTTATTGGAGCAACAAAAGCTCTGGCTCAGGAAGTTGGCAAAAAAAATGTAACAATAAATGCAATAGCCCCAGGATTTATTAAAACCGATATGACAGCAGATATGAACGAAAAAGAATTAAAAAATTTAATTCCTATGAACAGATTTGGTGAAGCTGAAGAAGTTGCTGATTTAGTTGCATTTCTGGCTTCTAAAAAAGCTTCATATATTACAGGAGAGGTTATTTCTATTAATGGTGGTTTATATACTTAAAGTTCAAAGCTCCAAACCTCAAACTCCAAGTTCAAAAAAAGAAAGTGAGAAAGTGAGAAGTAACAAAAATGAGAAGAAGTCCTTTAGGACTGAAATGCTTATAGAAAAAAGAAAAACAAGGATTTTAAAGTCTGTAGGACTGTAATATTTATAGAAAGGAAATATATTAGCTTTTTTTCTTAAAGTCCTTTAGGACTGATATTTTTAAAATAACAAAACTTAACGTTAGTGACAAATTAAAATAATAAAATGAACAACGTAGCAACTTCAACCGAGCTTGCGAGCTCAACGAAGTTAAACCTCAAACATCAAACGTCAAACCTCAAACATCAAACATCAAACAAAATAATGAACAGAGTAGTAATAACAGGAGCCGGAATTTATTCAGTATTAGGAAAAAATATTGATGAAGTAAGAAATTCGCTTTATGAAGGAAAATCAGGAATTGTTTATGATCCAGAGAGAAAAAAAGATATTATATTTCGCTCGGCACTCACAGGTGCAATCGAAAAGCCAATTTTAAAAGGGATACTTGATCGTCGTTCTAGGATTGGCTTACCAGAGCAAGGAGAATACGCATATCTGTCAACAATAGAGGCAATGAAAAATGCTAATCTAAATCAGGAATATTTTGAAAAGAATGATGCTGGAATTTTATTCGGAAACGATAGTTCTTCACTGCCTGTTATTGAGGCAATTGATATGATGAGAGAAAAAAAAGACACAACCTTAATTGGTTCTGGCTCGGTATTTCAATCAATGAATTCAACAGTTTCGATGAATCTTTCTGTAATTTTTAAATTACGAGGAATTAATTTTACAGTTAGTGGAGCATGTGCAAGCGGATCACATTCAATAGGTCTTGGATTTTTTATGATTAAACATGGCTATCAAGAAATGGTTATTTGTGGTGGTGCTCAAGAACTTAATCCATACTCTGTTGGCAGTTTCGACGGTATAAGTGCATTTTCGATAAGAGAAGGAGATCCAACAAAAGCATCACGTCCTTTTGACAGAGATAGAGATGGATTAGTCCCAAGTGGTGGAGCAGCAACTGTTATTCTTGAAAGTTATGAGTCAGCAAAACGACGAGGTGCAAATATTATAGCTGAAGTTTTATCTTATGGATTTTCGTCAAATGGCGATCATATTTCTGTTCCAAATGTTGAAGGTCCTGTAAAAGCAATGGGAATGTCTGTTAAACAAGCAGGAATTGATGCAAAAGAAATTGATTATATTAATGCTCATGCAACTTCAACTCCTGTTGGTGATATGAACGAAGCAAAAGCATTAGATCAATTATTTGGTCATTTTAAACCTTATGTAAGTTCCACAAAATCAATGACAGGTCACGAAATGTGGATGGCTGGGGCAAGCGAAGTTGTTTATTCTTTAATCATGATGCAAAACGATTTTATTGCTCCAAACATCAATTTTGAAAATCCTGATGAATTTTCTGCAAAATTAAATATTGCACAACAAACCATAAATAAAAAAATTAATTTATTTTTGTCAAATTCTTTTGGATTTGGAGGTACAAATTCATCATTAATTATAAAGAAGTTTAAGGAATAATTTTTATGGAAAAACAAGAGATTATCAAGACAATTAATGCATTTCTTATCGACGAGTTTGAATTAGATGAGGCAAAACTTACACCCGAAGCAAACTTACGCGATGACTTAGAAATTGAAAGTCTCGATTTTGTTGATATAGTAGTAGTTATTGAAAAAGAATTCGGCTTTAAAGTAAAAGGCGAAGAAATGGTTAATGTTCGTAATCTTGGTGATTTATATAACTACATTATCGAAAAAGTTAATCAAAAAGAATAATCTAAATGCCCTCTTGGAAAGGTAAAACTCGGGGCGGACTTCTTGGATACAAAATTTTTGTTGCAACACTTAAGTTTTTTGGATTAGGTGTTGCATATTTTATTTTACGCTTTGTAGTTTTTTACTTCTATTTATTTGCCCCACAGTCGTTTAAGCATAGCTATCGATTTTACAATCAACGATTAGGACTATCGTCGTTTTCGTCGTTTTTCAAAGTTTACAATAATTATTACAAATTTGGACAAATCCTGCTCGATAAAATATCGTTAATGTCGGGCTTTAAAAATAATTTCACTTTTAATTTCGATGGTGAAAATTATTTGCACGAAATGTCAACTAATAAAACTGGAGGTTTGCTTATTGGGGCACATGTCGGGAATTGGGAAATTGCAGGTTTTCTTCTAAAACGTATAAAAGCAAAAATAAATATTGTAATGTACGACGAAGAGCATCAGAAAATTAAGCAGCTCTTAGATTCAGTTTATCAAGAATCGGTAGTGAATATAATTCCGATAAAAAACGATATGTCGCATATTTACACAATAAGCAAATGCTTTCAGAACAACGAAATAATATGTATTCATGGCGATAGATTTACCGAAGGAAGTAAAAATATAGAATTTGATTTTCTGGGCAAAAAAGCACTTTTCCCAACTGGACCATTTTATTTGGCATTGAAGTTTAATGTGCCTGTAACTTATGTATTTGCAATTAAAGAAACCAACAAACATTATCATTTTTTTGCTACCAAACCTAAAGTTTATAATTTTAAGGGAGGCTTGAAAAATCGAGACTTAATGCTTCACGAAATGATGCAAGATTATGTAAACGAGCTTGAAAAAATGGTAAAAAACAATCCCGACCATTGGTTTAATTTTTATGACTTTTGGAAAAATTAGACGCAAAAATATTGGACGCAAATTAGTTATGATAATTATGATAAGATAAAATTTTGTATATTTGCTGATAAAATAAAAAAAATGACAGAATTTAGAGAAAAATACATAAATCCATTTACGGATTACGGGTTCAAGAGGCTTTTTGGAGAAGAACCAAATAAAGATTTATTACTTGATTTTCTAAATGAGTTATTAAAAGACCATGAAGGACAAATAAAAGAAATTTCATATTTGCCTTCTGAAAAATTACCAGTTTCGCAAGGCGACCGAAAAGCAGTGTTTGATCTATACTGTACTAATGAAAAAGGAGAAAAATTCATTGTTGAATTGCAAAAAACAAAGCAAAAATATTTCAAGGACAGAATTTTATATTATTCAACATTCCCTATTCAGGAACAAGCAATCATTGGACAAGAATGGGATTTTAAATTAAAAAATGTTTATACAGTAGCTATTTTGGATTTTGTATTTGATGAAGACAAAGACCAACCAGATAAATTCAGATATGATGTAAAGTTATCGGACATTGAGACAAGGAAAGTCTTTTATGACAAACTGACATTTGTATATTTAGAAATGCCCAAGTTTAATAAAACAGAAAAAGAACTATTGACCAGATATGATAAATGGCTTTTTATTTTAAAAAACTTGAATAAATTGGACAGGATTCCTGTTGAATTGAAAGGGGAAATTTTTTTAAAACTTTTTGAAACAGCTGAGATAGCAAAATTAAATAAGGAAGAATTCCGTCAATATCAGGAAAGTTTAAATGCATACAGGGATATTAAAAATTCTGTTGACACTGCATGGGAAGAGGGAAAAGTTGAGGGAAAGATTGAAGGAAAGATTGAAATTGCAATAAATTCAATAAAATTAGGGCTTGATATTGAAACAATTACCAAAATAACTGGACTTACAAAAGAAGAAATAGAAGCACTGAGAGATAAATAAAAAATGTAACTGAGGGATTTGTTGGTTCACGAACGGCACATCCAGCTTGGTAATTGACACTGAAATTCACAAACAATCACCGTTCAGGCACATAACTGAAAAGCATTAGCAAAATTCAATAAAAACTTGCAAAATAACAGTTAATATATTAACTTTACACTTTAATTATCAATTATAATGGATAGTATATTAGCTGATAATGATTTTTATCTTGACATATTCAGTCCTTCAGAAATTGCAAAAAAAATTGCAGTTAAAGCAAAAGAAAAAAGGCTATATTATAACTTTACACAGGAAGCTTTATCAAAGAAATCTGGAGTAAGCCTTGGCTCAATAAAAAGATTTGAGCGAACTTACGAAATCTCTTTACACAACCTATTATTATTGGCATTAGTGCTTAATGCAACAGACGATTTTTTGCATTTATTTCCTGAAAACAAATATACTAGCATTGATGAAGTAATTAAGCTAAAAAAAGTAAATAAACGTAAACGAGGCAGGAAAAATGATTAAAGCCATTGACTCATTAAATGTTTTATTTTCAGGTCAAATTGTTGGACGATTGATTATTGCACCCGATGGTTTAGCATTATTTGAATACAATTATGACTGGTTAAAAACAGGTTTTTCAATATCACCTTTTTATCTTCCATTAAAACAAGGCACATTTACGGCAAAACAAAAGCCATTTGGTGGATTATTTGGTATTTTTAACGATAGCCTACCCGATGGCTGGGGAAATTTGCTAATAGACAGATTGTTGAAAAAACATGGTATTAATCCGAATTCTATATCTTTTATTGAAAGGCTTAGCATTGTTGGAAATAATGGATTAGGAGCATTAAGCTATAAGCCTGAAAATTATTTTAAATCGTTGATAGATAGTAATGATATAGAATTTTTATCAAGCGAAGTAACAAAAATTTTAAACGAACAAGAAACTGAAAATATTGAGCTGTTATATAATAAGAATTGCAGTTCGGGCGGTGCAAGACCTAAGGTGTTTTTAAAAATCAAAGACGATAACTGGCTTATTAAATTTCCAAATTCACATGATTCAAATGAAATTGGCAAGATTGAATATGAATATTCAATAATTGCTAAAAAATGTGGTATTGAAATGCCAGAAACAAAAATATTTGAAGGTAATTTCTTTGGCGTTAAACGATTTGATATTATAGGCAAAGAAAAAATTCATGTTCATTCAGTTGCCGGATTACTTTATGCTGATTTTCGTCTTCCATCGCTTGATTACATAGAGCTTGGAAAAGCAACATGGACTTTAACTCATAACTTTAAGGAAGTTGAAAAATTATTTCGATTAATGGTTTTCAATGTATTAGCTGGAAACAAAGACGACCACTCAAAAAATTTCTCATTTATATATGAAAATAATAATTGGAAACTATCCCCCGCTTATGATTTAACTCCTAGCTATGGTTTTAATAATAATCATTCAACTACTATTGCTGGACAAGGAAATCCCACAAAAAAAGATATTTTTGAAGTTTCAATACAGCTAGGAATAAATAAAAAAAATTCTGAATTAATATTTGATGAAGTTTTTGAAAACTGCAAACCAATTTTAGTCGCAGATTTTTTATGATAATTATGAAAATGAAATAAATAGAATTAAATAATATTGTAAGCCTTTGTGTCTTTGCGACTTTGTGGCAAATAAATCAGAATAATAAGATTAAATCAGAATTTAAAAAATGAAAATCTTGAGTCTACTCCAAAAAGTCGAAAGATGCAAAATAGCCACAAAATCACCAAAGCACCAAAACTCACAAAAAATTAGATTATCAGACAAATACCTTTAGTGAAAATTTTGTGTTTTAGTGCTTTGGTGGCAAAAAAAGACTTTTCGGAGTGGACTCAAATCTTGTAAACCCTGTTAATCCTG
>MEND01000062.1:0-5364 GCA_001768975.1 Bacteroidetes bacterium GWA2_31_9
GACTCAAATAGTATTGTGATTGAAGACTCTGAATTGAAATGGAAAGACTATAATCCAAGAAATTTTCCATACTATTTTCGACAAACTACTGGTTCTAATAATGCACTTGGAGTTTTAAAATTTAACCTGCAAAATCCGTTTAGCATATTTCTACATTCTACAAGTTCACAAGTATCGTTTGCAAGAGATTACCGTTTTTTAAGTCATGGTTGTATTAGGTTAGAAAAACCGCTGGAACTCGCCAACGCTTTATTGAGAGGCAATATTAATGTTAAAGAATTAATAAGTGGAAAAAAAAACAGCAAATCAAATACTGTAATGTTAACTCAAAAAGTACCAGTATTTATAATTTATTGTCTGGCAATAGTCGAAAATGAAAATGTAGTTTTTTTGGAAGATGTTTACGGACTGGGGAAGTAGTGTAAACAATAAACTATTATTTGAGAGGATTTCATTTTGTAACAATCTCAATAAACATCTTTACAAAATAAATATTCAACCTTATTTCGTTTTTTTAACCCCACTAAATAATCTTATTTGAAACATACTAATATCAATAATTGTATTCAATTCTGTTACATATAAGTGATTTTATCCACAATAATAATAACAAAAATCAAAACCAGATATAAATGCAAACTAAGATTTGCAAGCTTTAATTGATTGCTAATAAGGTTTTTGAATAGAACTTTTGAAAAAATTGCAACTAAAAAAACATTTAATACAATCAGACTAACTAAATTAAAACTTGATGTAATAATCCCGAAAAGTGGAAATGAAAATGTTAGAATTGAGGTCGAAAGTATCCATATAAAAAGAATGAAATTAATTTTATTCAAACTAATGCTTTCTGTTACATTTTTAATTTTAGCATTCTTATAGTCTGTTTGATATTTGATTAATAAAATCCAGAAATGCGGAATCTGCCATAAAAACATAAATGCAGAAACAAAAATTATTGCAGGCGACAAATCATTATTTCCACTAGTAAACCAACCAATCAGTGGAGGAATTGCACCAACAAATCCGCCCGGAATTAAAGCAAACTGGCTTTTATATTTTAATGGAGTGTAGATAAAATTGTAAAAAACAATATTTAGCAATCCCAGCAATGCACAATAATAGTTTAATGCTGAAAGACAAAAAGTGCCAATAATAATTAATGAAATCGAAAATATTAAAGCATTTTTAGGCGAAATATTTTTTGAAGGTATTGGTCTGTTTGCAGTTCTTTGCATTAATAAATCGGTATTTCTTTCTTGAAATTGGTTTAATGCAGAGGCTGCTCCAGAAAGGAGAAATACTCCTAAAATTAGAATTATAGAATCTACAATATTCGTATTCTTGGTCAATGAATATCCAACATAGGATGAGGTAGCAACAGCAAGTGAAAGAGTTGCTTTAGAGAGGTGAAGGTACGAAATAAATAATTTGAAATTATATTTCATTTGCTATAATAATTATATTTTTCTGCCACAAATCACACTGATTTTATAGACTTTCAGCACAGATTTTTATGTTTATTTGTGTATTAAGCGGTGCTAATTTGTGAAATCAGTGGCATTTTCTTAACAGTAAAATTTAAGTATTAATTTTCATCCGGCGTTTTCAAATACTCAATAATTTCCTTAATATCCTCATCTTTTAATACCTCTTTATATGAACGCATTAAACCTGAGTTGAAACCTTTAACTAAATCATTATCTGGCGAAAATATTGAATTTTTAATATATTCATCATCGGCTTTTACGGTTCGTTCTTTGCCATCGGTTATTACTGTTCTTTCAGCACCATAAAGCCCTTTGAATGAAGGACCTACAAGTTTACTTCCATCTATCGAGTGGCAACCTGTACAAGCATTATTTTTTAGTATTTCAAAACCCTTCATCTCTTGTTTAAGTGATTTTTTCTCGACTTTTGCAACCCAAGCATTGTACTCATCTTCAGGAATTACTTCTACAGTTGACATCATGTATGAATGGCGAACACCGCAATATTCGGCACATAAAATGTCGAATTTTCCTAATTCGGTAGGAATAAACCACATAAAATTGTCTTTTAAGTCCGGAACCATATCTTCCTTAATTCTAAATGCAGGTACATAAAAACTATGAACAATATCACGTGAAAATAAATTAAGTTTTACCGGTTTATTAAATGGCACAATAAGCGTATTTGATTCTTTTCCATTTGCATATTCAAAGCTAAATTCCCACATTTTTGCAATTGCCTTTATATTAAGGGCATCTGCCGGGGCTTCTCTCATGGGTTTATATGCAATATAACCATAGTAAAACATGAACATAACTATAATTAAAGGAATTACTATCCATGCAATTTCAAGCGATAAATACTCTTTAATTTGAACAGCATTTGGGTGTCGTTTTTTATTATATTTTATAACAAAAATCACCATTAATGTGGTTAATCCAACTAGAAAAAATGCTCCAATTCCCATTATTATGAAGAAAGCCTTATCAACTCCTTCAACAAAATTTGATGCTTCTGGTCCAAACATATATTTTATTTTATCTATTTATAATTTTATATTTATCCGATTTTGACTAGTTTAAAGTTTTAATTTTTTTGCCACAGATTTCACTAACTATCACGACTTGTCCCGATTTTTCATCGGGAGATTTGCTTTACAGATTTTTTTCTTAGAATTAACGCAGATGAAACAACCTTTGGTTGTTTCTAATCTGTAAAAATTTGTGCAATCTGTGGCAAGTTCTTCTATATGTGCTTATATATCTTTTTATCTAAATAAATAATCAAAAAAAGTAAGTACAAACACTAGAGCTATTAACAAAAATACCATTGCAACCATTAATCTTAGCACTAAACTATCGTATTTTAGGTGCATAAAATAAGTGAGAACAATGGTAACTTTAACACTTGCAATCACAAGTGCTGCTGCTATTGTTAATGCTTTTAAATCAAACCAAGTTATATAAACAGTTAAGGCTGTTAAAAACAGCAATATAGCCAAAACCCAACCATAAGTTTTATAATCTGTAATGTGATGTTTATTCATAGTCATAATTTATGAAATTAAGTATAATAATGGAAATAAAAATATCCAGATTAAGTCAACTAAATGCCAATACAATCCACCATTTTCAAGTAAAACATAATCAGAATTATTTATTTTGCTATTTTTAACTTTTACAAAAGCAACTATTAAAATTATCATTCCAACAATAATATGAAGTGCATGTAATCCGGTCATAAAATAATATAGACTAAAAAAAAGTAACTCACCTCGCTTTAATGTCAACATTAATTCAGAACCAGGATAAATACCATGATGAACTTTTGCACCCCACTCAAAATATTTATTTACCATAAAAACTAAAGCAAAAATTATCGTAATTGCAATCAAACTCATGGCAAGTTTTTTATTTCCTTTTTGAATTGCAGTGATCGACATAGCCACAGTCATACTACTAACTAATAAAACAATAGTATTTATTGTTCCAATAAATGTATTTAACTGAGATGCTGCTATATGAAAATCGTCAGGGTATTGCGAACGATAAACAGCATATACAATAAATAGCCCTCCAAAAAGGAGCAATTCTGTGAAGATAAAGAGCCACATTCCCATTTTGGCTCCAAAATCATCTCTGTGTTCGGTGTGTATCATATTGGTTTGTAATTTGTTTTTAAAGAGTTTGAAGTTTAAGGTTTCATGTTTGAAGTTCGTTGTTCTATTGTTCAGTTGTTCTATTGCTCTATTGTTCACTTGTTCTATTGCTCTATTGCTCTATTGCTCTATTGTTCTATTGTTCAATTGTTCAATTGTTAATTTCTAAATTAGATTGCTTTCCCGAAGTTCGGGATAAACTGTGCCTCGCAATGACGAATTCCTAAATCCTATTACTTGTATTCGTAAGGTCCTTCGGTAATTACCGGAATTTCATCAAAGTTCTCAACTGTTGGAGGCGATGCTATTTGCCATTCTAAAGTTAGCCCACCCCAAGGGTTTGACTCTGCAATTTTTCCAGTTTTTGCAGAACGAACAAGGTTCATAAAAACCAATACAAATCCAATCCCTAAAATAAAAGCTCCAATAGCTGAAATAAAATGTCCAGTTTGGAATTGTGGCAAATAATCGAAATACCTTCTTGGCATTCCTTGAAGTCCTACAATGAATTGTGGAAAATACAAAACTGTAAAACCTACAAAAATTGTTACGCATGACCAATTTGCCATTTTATGATTATACATTCGTCCATATATTTTTGGAAACCAATAATGTAAAGCTGCTAAAAATGCAAAACCCATTCCTCCAAAAATAATGTAATGGAAATGAGCTACAACAAAAGCAGTATCATGAACATGAATATCGGTTGCTAAAGAACCTAAAATCAATCCGGTAAGACCACCAATCATAAAATTAAAAATAAATGCCATTGCAAAATAAAACGGAGGTTCAAGACTTATGGAACCTTTGTACATAGTTGAAATCCAATTAAAAACCTTTATCGCACTTGGAACAGCTACAATAAATGTCAAAAAGCTGAAAAACCAACGTGCAGTTCCGCTCATTCCCGCAGTGTACATGTGATGTCCCCAAACCAAATAACCAACTGCCGCAATAGCAACACTCGAAAGTGCAATTGCTTTGTATCCAAAAACTTTGCGTTTTGCAAAAGTTGGAATTATTTCGGTTATTACACCCATAGCAGGTAAAATCATTACATATACAGCCGGATGTGAATAAATCCAAAAAAGATGCTGAAATAAAATAGGGTCGCCACCTAAATTCGGGTCAAAAAATCCAATTTTAAATAATCTTTCTGCAACTAACATTAGCAAAGTTATTCCTACAATTGGAGTTGCCAAAAGTTGTATCCATGCAGTTGCATAAAGCGACCAAGGAAATAATGGCATTTTAAACCATGTCATTCCGGGAGCCCTTAGTCGGTGAATTGTTACAATAAAATTTAATCCAGTTAAAATTGAAGAAAACCCTAAAACAAAAGCTGCAAGTACTGCTGCAATTACATTTGAGCCACTTTGAGTACTATATGGTGCATAAAATGTCCAACCTGTATCGGGTGCTCCTTTGCCAATAAATAATGATATTACCGCCAACACAGCACCAAACATATAAATGTAAAACGAAAACAAGTTTAATTTTGGAAAAGAAACATCTCTTGCCCCAATCATTATTGGCATAAATAAATTTCCAAAAACAGCTGCTAACCCCGGAATTACAACCAGAAAAATCATAATTACGCCATGTACAGTAAAAACAGCATTGTATGATTGAGCTGATAAAAAATCTTGTCCCGGTTGAGCTAATTCCATTCTCATTACTCCACCCAAAATGCCTCCAATAAAGAAAAATGCAAT
>MEND01000062.1:5373-9669 GCA_001768975.1 Bacteroidetes bacterium GWA2_31_9
TTTTAGCTGTTTATAATTTAATTAAAGTTCATTTTCAGATAGTTTGTTGTTTGTTGTTTGTAGTCATTGCGAGGCACGAAGCAATCTGTTGTAAGTTGTTGGAAATTGCCTCGCAATAACGGAAATAATCATTCCTTTGTGTGTTTATTATTAATATTTTTATTTTTTCTGCGTCTTCTTGAGCTGATTATTAAGAAAATAAAGAGGACTAACGCAAAGAATATGATTATTGTAGCCGATATTTTTGTTACTTCTAGTGTGTATTTTTTCCCTTCGGGGTCGTAAGCAAAACAAAATTCTAATACTCTGCTTATACTCGGACGTGCAAGTCCTTGTTGCGACTCAATTACAGCCATTTTAAAATCAAATGGTAAAAAAGTAAGCCCATATAAATATCTTGTAATTTTTCCTTTAGGGCTAACAATTATAATTGCCGAAGGATGAGCAAAATCAAGCCCCGTTACCTTAATTTTATACCCTGTTGCAGTCAAAATATCCGAAATTGATGTACTATCTCCTGTTAAATAATACCAATATTTGCTTTTTTCTTTACTGATATTTATTGCAAAGTTTTTCTTTTTTTGTTTAGCTTTTTCGGGATTATCTTTATAGTTAAAACTGATTGTAATTATCTGATAATCTTTACCAAGTTCCAAGTCAGAATTGTCAACGAGCTCAGAAATGCCTTTTTGTAACGGACTGCATAAGCCCGGACAATCGAAATAAACGAAAGAAAAAACCGTAGGTTTGTCAATCAGTGTGCCTAATGTTATTGTGTCGTCGTTTTCGTTAATGAATTTTATATTAAATGGAATTGTGTCTGATAATTTTTCGTCAACTCCAATTTGTTCATTTCCTGAGAAAATAATTTGAGATTTAGCAACACCGAAAAGAAATGTCAAAGCAAAAAATAAGGTTAAGAACGTTAACTGTTTGTAGTTTGTAGTTTGTAGTTTGAGGTTCATTGTTATATTGATAAGTTGTTATATTGTTGCTACGCAGTTAATTCCTAAATCTCTAAATTCTAAATCCTTAAATTCCAGGACTTCCCTTTTTTCTAATTTGTGCTAAAATCCATAAAATATATAAAATCACGCTTAATACTGTAAGCACCGCACCAGAATAAGCTAAAATTAACCAAATTGGAGCTTTTGAGCGAACATTCCACATTGCTCGGTTGTCGAGTAAATTTTTATGAATTGTTGGGATTCCAACTTTAAAAGTTGTATCGCTAACAGTTTCTTCAAAACCTGCAGCATCTGCAACATTTAATTTAATATTCACATTTCCAATGCTATCGCCAGGCAAATCAGTTGGTAAAGTAAATGACACATTCCCATTTTGGTCAGTTCGTTTTGATTTGTCAATTTGCAACATACCAAAATATCGTTTTGCATAGAGCGACATAGTAATACCCTCAATTACAGCACTATCTTTGTGAGTTGGTAAAATTTTAATTTTCACTTTTTTCTCATCTTGGGCAAAAGTTACTTTAATTGAATATTTTGAACTAAAACTTGATTCTGCTTTAGATTCGGTATAAACCTGAACATAATCTTTATTGAAAATTCTTACATAACTTATTAAATCCCAAATATCAACAGCCTTTAATGTATTTTTAAACGAAGGCATTAAAACTCTACCTTCAGATATTTTGAAAAACAAATCGCCATCTGTATTTGTCTGATATTCTTTTGATGCAGGGTCTTTTGGAATAGGATTAAGCTTCGCAAAATCGCCCTGTCCGGGATGTCCATGACACGAAACGCATGTTTTGTTATAAATTTCTTCCCCTTTTTTTTGATGCTCGGAATCAAACTTAAATGGAGCTGTTATTTTTTTCTTATCGTCAGGCACAACCCACTCTTGTGCAAATGTACTGAACGACAAGCAACTTAAAATAGCAATTAAAAATATTTTTTTTCTCATGTGTTTATATTTTTTGACAAGATTTACAGGATTTACAGGTTTATCGTGTTAATCCTGTAATCCTGTCTAAATTTTTACTTTCATTAAAAATAGAATCATTCTATTGTGTGTCTTTTTTAGTTATTGTTGATTCATCTTGTTTTCTTTCTGTTAATGTTTCGTGAATTGGAATTAAAGGAAAAACTTTGGATAATACCGAAATTATCATCAAAACCAATACAAATGAGCCAAGGGTAATGGCTATTTCAGTAATAGTCGGCACATAAAAAGTAAAATTTTCAGGCACATACTGAATTGGTAAAAACGGATGTTCCTGTGTAGGAATTACAATTAAATATCTCTTTAGCCAAGCACCTATAAAAACTAAAATACCAATTATTAAAAGCGGAAAAGGCTTTCGGAAGGGTTTAAAAAGCAAAAGTATAATTGGAATTACTAAACCTACAAGTTGCACAAACCAAAACATAAAAGCATGACTACCTGTAAAAAGCGAATGTAAATGAACTGCCTCGTGCTTTGGCATTCTATAACTTGGAACAAGAAATTCGTTTATATTAAAATAAAGATAAACAAGGCTTACAAGAACAAGTAATTTTCCAATTTTATCGAAATGAATATCTTTAATGTAATCTTTTAAATTATAAATGTTTCGGAAAATATACATCGAAATTATTACTGATGCTACTCCTGTAACAAATGCACCAGTTACGAAATAAGGTCCAAAAATAGTTGACGACCAGCCTGAGCGAGGAGTTACTGCAAAAAGCCATGATGTAACTGTATGAATTGCCAACGCAACCGGAACTACAAGAATTAATAAAATTCTTATTGCTTTATGAAGCAAATGAACCTGTTCGTCGTTTCCAACCCAATTAAGAGATAATATTTTATAAAGATTTTTTTGCCATTTTGGTAAATCGTTTCTGTTTTTATATGCAATAGATAAATCTGGAATTAAAGGGATATAAAAAAGCAACAAACTAATTATAACATAAACCGTTACAACTGTTACATCCCATAAAATTGGTGACTGAAAACGTCCATGAATAAATACATAAGCCAATCGCTCTGGGCGTCCCATATCTGAAACAATTACTAATCCAGCTACAGCAGCAAATGCCAGTGCAATAATTTCAGCCATTCTGCCTATTGGTGTAATCCATTTTTGACCACTAAGCCCTAATACAGAACTTATTAACATTCCTACAAGGCTCGATGCTACAAAAAACACAAAGTTTGCAATATACAAGCCCCACGAAACATAGTCTTTAAGTCCTGTAACTCCAAGTCCGGTAGTTAATTGCAAATAATAAGCATATAGGCAAACAAATAAACTTATTGTAAGAAAGGTCATCCATACATAAAAGCCTTTACTAAGCTTAACAGATTGAAGTAAATCTTGAATTATTTTATTTTCTGTCATTTTTTAGATAAATTTCTTAATTAATTAACTCATTGTTACAGAATACATAAAGGTTATTTTTAACATGTTAACTGATGTTATACAAATTGTATTTTTACCACAGAACCTAACTTGTCCCACTAGGGACAATATATTGGTAGATAAAAATCTAGCTACACCAAAAAGTGCCGTAGGCACGAAATAAAATATTGAAATTGAAGAAGATATTTCATCCCTAAAGGGATTTAGGTTGGTGATTTTGTTATTTTCTACCAATATTCCGTTCCAAAAGGAACTTTTTTTATTTAATAGTATATTTGAAGCATTCTGCATTATAACACAACATTGATTCAATAAATAATTAAAATCTGTGAAAATTTGTGTAATCTGTGGCATTATCCTATACATGATTTTCGTTTTTATTTTGTTCAGGTATTGTTCCAGTTCTGCCTCTTGGTGGCAAATAGTAAACTCTTGGCTCTTGTCCAAGTTCTTCCATTAGCCTGTAAGCAGCATTTTCCTTTAATAAGGAACTTAATCTTACAGTTTCTTTTGTAGTTCCATTAGTTACAGCATCTTCGTTTTTGTCGCCAAAATAATAAACGCCATTCGGACAGTTTGAAACGCAATAAGGTAGCTCATTTTTCCTTAATCTATCAGCACTGAAAAGGCATTTTGTAACAGTTCCTCTTTTTTGTGGAACATTTAATTCTACATCATAAGGTTGGTCTTTGTATAATTCGGCATCTTTTGGGTCGAACCAATGGAAAATTCTGGCAGAATATGGACAAGCTGCAATACAAAAACGGCAACCGATACAACGCTCATTATCAATCAACACCGGACCATCATTGCGTTTAAAAGTAGCATCTACAGGACAAACCGAAACGCAAGGCGGATTATCGCAGTGCATACATGGTTTTGGCATAAAGTAAGCAGGTGTATCTTGCGAATCCTGCATTGTT
>MEND01000062.1:9724-26889 GCA_001768975.1 Bacteroidetes bacterium GWA2_31_9
AAACTCTTTAAGCTCACCATCTTCAAACTCAACTATCTTATTATCAACTGTAAGCAGCTTAACTTTTTTGCCTGTTTTAATTTTTTCATATTGCTGACCAAAGTATAGAGCCATTGCCCCACTAGCTCCAGCAGCACCAACAATACCAAGCGTTTTTAGAAAATTACGTCTCGATTTATTGTTAGATTCTTTTTTGTTTTCTTCCATTGTATAAGAAAATTTTGAGCTGTAAAAATAGTAAAAATAATTATTACTAAAAAAGCATTTGTGTACCTAAATATTAATTTTGTGTTATAATAAATTTTTCTTTTCAAAAACTTGTTATATTTTCAACAATTGCAAGTGTTTTAACAAATTATAAAAATGAAAAGAACGTGCTTTTTATCATTAAAAAATGTATTTTTGTTTAGAATAATAAAATTATGGAAAAATTGAAAGAGTACGCCGAATTAGCACACAATATTTTAAATGAGAATGGAACAATTGCTGAAACAAGTGCAGAAACTAACTATCTTCAAAGTAAAAATATTATATCTTCATTTTTTGACAAGAAAAAGAATGGTGATTTAAAAACAGTAATTTCCCGATTGACATTGATTGATAGTTATTATTCAACTCAAATAAATAGTAAGCGATAGCCTAAAAAAGAGGCAAAAAATTAAATGCTTAAAATGAATTTTTTGGACAGTGATTTTTTAATGTTTTTAGAAGAAAAATTGATTTGAAAAACAATTTTTCAAAAAAAGACGAAAACAAGAGCAAAGCAAATCTCGAAAAAGAACGAAACCAAGCAATAAAAAAAAGAATTTTTCTAGGCAGCTAACCCCTTTGCATACAACAGGAGAGGGGCTAATATTCTATAATATAGAGCTTAGTGATTTATTTATCTTCGTAGTGCCCTTTTGCTTGTAGAACGATGACGGTTATAATGCTTTTTTCTATTTTATAAACAAGCCTGTTTTTTTGATTAATTCGTCTTGACCAACAACCTGATAAACCGTGCTTTAATTCTTCTGGTTGCCCTGTTCCTGTTTCTGGATGTTCCATAAGTTCATCCAAGAGAACATATAATTTTTTGATAGCTGATTTGTCCCCTGATTTAACAAGAGCTTCAATGTCCTCTTTTGCTTTTTTAGTGAAGTCTAATTGATACATGCTATAACCCTAACATTTTCTTAATATCTTCTTTTGACTTCAATGTAACAGCAATCTCCCCATTACTGGCTTGTTCGCTTGATATTAGTATGCGTTCTATATTTCGAGGGTCATCAAAATAAGGGTCATTGCTTGGGCTTGGATTTTCTGGGATTTCAGATCCTCTTGGTACAAGTTCAAGAAATTCACGTTTTCGCTTTATAATTACCCGTTGTTTTGAAGCTAAATCAAAATATTTCCTTTGATTATCTCTAAAATCCCTGCTACTGACGACTAACATAATATTGTTTTTATTAATAGCGTACCAAAATTGGTACACAAATATAAAGCAAATTATTTAATAAAGCAAAAAAAATTATTTTTAGAGACTGTTTAAAATTTGAATAAAAATTTTATTATATGCTTTTGCCACTAAAACACCAAAACACGAAAAATCACCAAATCAGTTTTTTACATGTAATTCTTTTTTGTGGGATTTTGTGTTTTTGTGACTTCGTGGTATTATTAATCAGTTTAATCAAAAAAAATAATAAATTTAAACAGTTTCTAATAATCCTAAAATAATTGCTTTCATATTCTAAATTTGTTTTATATATCTAATAATATGTCCAAGTTTTGAAAACAAGATATTTTTTTAATATTTTAATCAAATATTAATCTAAACCAATAACAATTTCGATTTATACAAATATAACAACAGGAAGATTCAAAAAAAATTAGAATAGACAGGTGTTTGATAGCTTTTGTTTTAACAACAGAAGGGGGAAAATAGGGTAGAGTAATACAAGCCCAACCACCATACTTTTTTAGGGTAATATTTGGAAAATTCACGCACATACCCTAACTCTTACTAAATAAAAGCCACATAAAGCTTCATAAATTTGCATTTTTCCAATCACTCAAAAGCCTTTATCAATCTTTTATTCACTTGGTCTTGCGTTGCGAATTTTTCCATAAAGCGACATTGATAAACCAATACTGCCATACAATCCACTCCATTTTACAACAACCAACTCTTCGCTAACTCCGGGGTTTACATAAAAATTAGCATATCCCGATTTACTTGCACTACTTTCGTGGCTTTCTTTGATATTCATAAATTTTTTCCCAAAACGAGCACTGGCTAAAATTCGTTTTGATATTATCCAATCCATTCCAATTGCAAAATGTGACGCAATTCCAGATATTGAAGAAATTTTGTACTTATTGTTATAAATATTTGCATAACCACTCATAAAACCCATTTCCATTGCCGGTTCGAAAATTAAAATAAGATTTTTTTTGTGATTAATTGTATGTCCATAATACATTGATATGCAGTATATAAAGGTTTTGAGTTTAATTTCGTTTTCAGTAAAATAAAAGTTCTTTGCATAAATGGCATCCGATTGCGAAAAAATGAGCTGAAGTCCTGCTCCAAACCAATTTCTCTTGCTTCCACCCATTTCGCTTCCCATTCCAAGATTAAACGAGTAAAGTTTTGGATTTCCACTCAATTCAAGCTTATTGTTTTTGTTAATATTTCTCCAAAACTCCGTTAAATTATCGGAATCGTCTCGTTTATAATAATATGCAGCAAGTCCAATGTTGAATTTCATTCGAGGAGTAGTAACATCTTTTGACGATTCCTTTATTTGATTAATCTTTGTAAAATCATCAACTTTTCCATTGTGATAATTGATTCGAGAAATATCACTGATAAATACTGTATATATTCCAGCAAACTCAAGTTGAGGAAATTTTTTGTATTTGATTTCTACATCGCCTTTTTCGAGAATTGTCGCAATAATTTTTGAACCACTTCGTAAGCAAATTGTGTCTTGAGATTTTGCAAAGTTAGTTATTACAAATACAAATAAAATCAATATAATTACTCTCATAAATTTTCGTATTAAATATAGATTTAATAACACATCAAAATTACTATATAAAAGCCATTTATAACAGTAATTTATAATTACTTTTATGTTTCAATTTAACGCATAATTTATGTTCAAATTAGGCATATTCCTATTTATAATTTTGTTTTTCGCAAATAGCTTTTGTTTTTCGCAATCGTGGAAAAGAGCTGACAGTCTGTGTCTTAAATTTTTAACTGTAAACAAATACGATTCAGCTTTATATTTTGCAGAAGAAGCTTGTGCTATAATAAGAGGTACAGATGGCGAAAAAAACATTCATTTTGCCGACATGTTAAATGGCATGGTGGTTTCGCATTTTTATCTGGGTAATTATTCAAAAGCAAAATATTATAATTTAAAAGAAATTACATTACGAGAATCGCTAAAAACCACAAATGATGAAGGTTATATTAATTCTTTAAAAAATGCTGCGATAATTTGCAAAAAATCGGGAAGTTATGAGGAATCATTAAATCTGATTAAAAAAGCTGAAAAAAAGGCTTTAACTTTTTATGGATTTGATAATCCTGAATATGCAAATATTTTAAGCACATTTGGAAGTGTTTATAACGACCTTGGCTGTTCAAATAACGATGTAATATTTTTAAAACAAGCCGAAGAATATTTTACAAAAGCTGATAATATTTTCAAAAAATATGGCAAAAAATTTATTTATTTTGACGTTTTAAACAAGTCAAACTTAGCATCATACCAAAACAATGTTGGAAACTCGCCTCTTGCGGAATCAATATTTCAGAAACAAATTTTATTATGCGAACAAGAATACGGCACAAACAACACAATATATGCAAGTTCGCTTAATAATATTGGTGTTTTTTATTACAATAAGGGAAATTACATGCAATCTGAAAAATATTTTAATAAAGCAGTTGAAATATATCGAAAAAGTAATGAAGTCGAAAGTAAAAATGCCTCAATTTGTATAAATAATCTTGGAGCTTTATATCACGATATTGGAAATTACAAACTTGCCGATAAATATATTACAGAAGCATTGAATTTGTTTGAAAAAAATGAGCAGAAAAGCCATATTAATTATGCATTTATGCTTAATAATTTAGCATTAATTAAAATGACAAAAAATTATTATTCAAGTTCGGAAAATAAAAGTCAGGAAGCTTTAATTAATTCGGGCAACCTTTTTATGCAAGCCGATTCAATTTTTGATGTTAATTGTACAATGCCAAATCCCGAAGGTTATATAATAAAAACAAATATTGCTCTATGGTATAAATTAACTGGAAATAGCTCTAAGGCTTTGAATATAGTTTATGACCAAATAACACTAACTAATAGATCTGCCTTTAATTCGGTTTCGTTAATAAAAAAAATGCCTTTAATCGACCATTTAAAAACAAATCAACAGCATGATAATCAGGCAAAATTTGAGCCGATTTTAATAGCAATTACAACAAAAATTACCGACCATTTACAAAACGAAAAAGCATTAGAAAAAAATGAAGAAAACCAGATTGCGTCAACAAAATTTTTAATTCGGCTTATAATTGGAAAACGAAATAAAATTAAAAAAGAATTAGGTCCATATCACCCCGGATATGCCTCGCTTATAAAAATGCTAACACCTCTTTACAAATCTATTGGCGATTATGATATGGAAGAAACCTTAACACTTGAATACATCAATGTTTTTATTCACAATACATTACAAGATTTTTCATTCCTTTCTGAAAGCGAAAAGGAGTTTTACTTTCAAACCAGCATGAGCGATATTTATTCATTCATTGCATATACTTTGAGGCGGAAAGACAAAAATCCGGCAATTACCGCAGAAGCGTATAATTTTGTATTGTTGAATAAAGGACTGATGTTAAAATCAAATACAGCTATGCGACTAGCAATTCTTAATAGCAAAGACACATCATTATTAAAAAAATACGATGAATGGATTTCTTTACAAAAGGAAATATCGGCACTTTACTCAGTTTCTGTTGACCTTCGTAAAAAAAATATTGCTACGTTAGAAACAGAAGCCAATGTTTTAGAAAAAGATTTGGTTCAAAATTCACAATCATTTGGCGATTACAGAAAAGGGCTTCAATTAACATGGTTAAATGTACGCGATAGCTTAAAAAACGATGAAGCAGCAATTGAGTTTACACATTTTAAAGTTAAACAAAAAGATGGTATCGAAAAAACTTTTTACTGTGCATTGATAATAAAATCCGATTCAAAATACCCTGAAATGATTCAACTTTTTGAAGAAATTGAGTTAGAAAATATTATTGAAAAATCCAATGCAAACAATATTAACTACATTAATAAAGTTTATGGTACTAAAAATATTCCCGACAATAGACTGTATAAGCTTATTTGGCAGCCAATTGAGCCATATTTAAATAATGTTAAAAATGTATATTTATCGCCATCAGGCTTACTTTATAAAATTTCGTTTGCAACATTAAGTAGCGAAAAAAATATTTACTTATCAGAAAAATATCAATTACAAATAAAGGGAAGCACAGGAATTTCGGTTAACTCGAATATACTTTCAGCACAAAACAACATTTCGGCACTTATATTTGGTGGAATTCAGTATAATTCAGAAAGTTCCGACACTAAAATTTGGAATTATCTTGATGGAACAAAAAGCGAAGCAGACGCAATTAGAAATATTCTTGAAAAACAGCAGGTTAATGTCAAATACTTATCAGATTTTAATGCTACAGAAACGTCGTTAAAACAGTATGCAAAAAATTACAATTTTATTCATGTTGCCACACATGGTTTTTCTTTCCCCGACCCAAACGACATAAAAATTATTGAAAAATCTCAAAAAACAGAAGTTGGAGAAGTTGCATTTCGGGGCAGTATGAGTGGAATTGGCATGAATAGTTTTGTCAATAACCAAAATCCATTAATGCGTTCGGGGCTTGTTTTTGCAGGAGCAAATGATGTTTGGAATAACGATGAAATTTCAAAACCCGATGACGGAGTTTTAACTGCATTAGAAGTAAGCCAGATAGATTTACGAAAAACCGACTTAGTTGTGCTTTCAGCCTGCGAAACCGGACTCGGCGATATTATAGGAAGCGAAGGAGTTTATGGTTTACAACGAGCTTTTAAAATGGCTGGTTCAAAGTTTATTATAATGAGTTTGTGGCAAGTGCCAGATAAAGAAACATCGGAATTTATGACCACTTTTTATGAAAAACTTCTAATATTAAAAGATATTCGCAAATCGTTCAACGAAACCCAATCAGAAATGCGGAATAAATTTGACCCATATTATTGGGCTGCTTTTGTGTTGGTTGAATAATAATTGCCTCTAACAAAACAGTATTTTTTAGAAAAATAAAATTTCAAAAATCAAACTATTTTGAGCTATATGTTACCATTTCTTAAATTTTTCTAATATGTTTGTTATTTATCATAACTGTAATTATTTTTACAAAATATAATGATTTAAGATTTTATGGTTTTACCAATATATGTATATGGAAGTCAGGTTTTAAAGAAAATTGCAACCGAAATTTCTAAAGACTATTCTGACTTAGATATATTAATAAACAATATGTTCGACACAATGCATTATTCCGAAGGAGTTGGACTAGCTGCACCACAAGTAGGCAAATCAATCAGATTATTTGTAATTGATGCAGCTCCAATGTCAGAAGATGAACCTACGTTAAAAGATTTTAAAAAAGTATTTATTAATGCTAAGATAATTGAAGAGAAAGGTGTTGAATGGTTTTACAACGAAGGCTGTTTGAGTGTTCCAAATATTAGAGAAGATATTAAACGAAAGCCAGATGTTCACATAACTTATTACGACGAAAATTTCAATTTTTATGACGAATGGTTTAATGGAATTAAAGCAAGAATAATTCAGCACGAATACGATCATCTTGAAGCTACTTTGCTAGTTGACAGGTTATCTCAAATTCGAAAAAGAATACTTAAACGTAAATTAAGCGACATTTCATGTGGAAATGTTGATGTAAAATATAAAATAATTTATCCTAACAAATAAACATTATGATTAAAAATCTGATTTTCTTATCAATAGCAGTGATTTTATTTTCTTGCACATCACCTCAACAAGAAAAAGTAAAAAAAATAAATGAACTTGAAGCTTCAGTTTTTGACTCTTCAAGATTATCACTAAACAAAAATGTTGCAAATGAATTAGTTGGTAAATACGAAGAGTATGCTAATGAATATAAGACTGATACCGCAAGTCCAATGTATTTATTTAAGGCTGGGGAGTTATCAATGTCGTTAAACGATGGTATGAATGCAATGAAACTTTACAAAAAAGTTGAACAAGAATTTCCTGATTATAAAAAAGTTTCTGTTAGTATTTTTTTACAAGCATTTTTATATGAAAATTATTTGAATGATAAGGAAAATGCAAAAAGACTTTATAATACATTTATTTCAAAATATCCTAATCACGAGCTAGTTAAAGATGCAAAAGCTTCACTAGAAAATATTGATATTCCTCTTGAAGATTTGATTAAGAAATTTGAAGAAAAATCTGCTAAAGACTCAACCGTAAACATGTAATATTTTTTGAACTCAAATTTCACAGAAACATTACGTCAAACGCCATTTATAAGGCTAATTATTCCATTAATTATAGGAATTTTAGTTAAATTAAATATTCAATTTCAAATTCCAATTTTTGCACTTTCAGTAATTATTTTCTTTTTTCTTTTTCTTTTAATTATATTTTCAGGTTTCAAAAAACTACATACTAACTATAAGATTAGATGGGCATTTGGAATGTTTTTCAACTTAGTTCTATTCTCTATTGGTTTACTTTTAGTTGATCTAAATTTTTCGAAAGTTTCAAAAGGCACAATTAATCAAACCGATGGTTACTTATTAGCTTCTGTAATTGAAAAACCTGAATTAAAGGAAAAGTCAATAAAAGCAACACTTGAAATCAAAGCAATTGGCGATAAAGACCAATGGATTGAAACCAATGGTAAAGTTCTGATTTTCTTTCAAAAAGACTCAGCTTCTGAAAATATTGATGTTGGCGATAATATATTATTTAAGCCTGAAATTTCTGAAAAAAGAATTACAGGAAATCCAAGTGAGTTCAATTTTGAAAAGTATCTTACTTATCATTTAATATCTGATCAAACTTATTTAAAATCTGCTAATTGGAAGAAAATTAATGAAAAAGAAACTGGTTTGAAACTCTATGCTTATGAAATTAGGGATAAGTTTCTGAACATTTTTAAAAAATATGGCATTTCGGGAAACGAATATTCAGTACTTTCGGCATTAACAGTTGGCTATACAAGCGAATTAGACAGTAAAATTAAACACTCATATTCCTCTTCGGGAGCAACTCATATTTTATCAGTCTCGGGGCTTCATGTAGGAATTATATTTATAGTTTTCAATTATTTACTAAAGTTTATGGAAAAAATAAAATATGGAAAACTTATTAAAGCAATTTTTCTAATTTTATTTTTATGGTTTTATGCTCTTTTAACTGGTTTATCACCATCGGTACTTCGCTCGGCAGCAATGCTTTCTTTTGTAATTGTAGGACAATCACTAAATCGACAGGCAAATATTTATAATTCAATTACTGCATCGGCATTTATTCTAATTATAATCAATCCATTTATTATTACAGATTTAGGCTTTCAACTTAGCTATCTGGCACTTATAAGTATAATTTACTTCCAACCATTAATTTATAATTGGATTTATATAAAAAATAAGTGGCTAGATAAAATATGGGTTTTGGTTTCGGTTTCTATTGCTGCTCAAATAGTTTCAACTCCAATTTCGTTATTTTACTTTCATCAATTCCCAAATTACTTTTTACTAACTAATATTTTGGTAGTTCCAATGTCAACTATAATAATATATTTAGCACTAACTTTATTAGCATTTTCAAGCTTAGATGTAGTTGCAAATTATATTGGAATTGCACTTAAATATAGTGTAAGAATCTTAAATAATACAATCACTTCAATAGAAGGTTTGCCTCATTCAGTAAGCGAAAACATTTACATTAGCGGATTTCAAATGTTTTTAATTTATCTATTTATTATAGTTTTTACCAGTTATTTTATTTTGAAAAGAAATTCGATGCTTAGGCTTTCTCTAATTACAATTATTTTATTTCTAATTTCCACTTTCTATAATGACTTTAATGCATTAAAACAAAGAAAATTAATTGTTTATAACATTCCAGGCAATACTGCCATAAATTTTATTGATGGAAAAGATAACATATTGATTAGTAACCTATCAAAAAATGCAAACAGCTCAACATTGCTTTTTACAACCAAGAACAATTGGTTGGAATTAGGATTACAAAAGGAAAAAATAGTTGACGTTAATTCCTTGAATCACAATAGTTTATTTACAAACAATCTCACCGTTGACAATAAAAATCTTTTATTGAAAGACAGATATTTAGGTTTTTACAATCACCGTTTTTTGATTATTAATAAAGACTTTCAGCTAAAAAAATATACTAAAAAAATAAAAGTTGACTATATACTAATAACATCGAATAATAAAATAAAAGTCAGCGACTTAGTTAAATATTACGATGTAAAAACTCTTATAATCGACTCATCTAATTCGCCACGAAATATTGAAAAATGGAAAGCCGAATGTGCGAAATTTAATATTGCTTATAATGTAGTTGCTGAGAATGGAGCTTTTATTACAAACCTTTAATTTAAATGGTTATCGAAATAATTTGGAACTTGGAATTTAGAGATTTATTAATGAATTACTGAACTGAGTAGCCAGCTTGAAACCCAACTAAATGTAATATTTAAGAAGTAAAATGCGATGTACTGAACAATGTCGAAGTATAAAATTTGTACTGCCTTGAACAAAAATAATACATATTCGATTTTACTTATTACATATTGAATGAACCTCTAACTCATTAAATCTAAATAAGATATAAACAGCTAAAAATTTAAAGATTCTTAGCTGTCAGCTCCTTAATTTTTTCCTCTAGCAAATCATTAATTTTTTTCTGGAGTTCGTACTTTTCTTTTAATTCTGTAAGCTCTTTTTTATATTCAAAAACTTCTTGATATAGTTTTTTAGTTTCTTCAGTAGTTTTTAAATATTGAGCACGAGCCTCTTCCATAACTTGATAGTCTTCATTAAAATATTTAAAAAAATTATGACTTAAAGCTTTGGATATATTTAATAATGTGCTTGTATCAATTGTATCCTTATCAAAAATATTATAGGCAGAAGCTCTGCTTCGATTTATTTTTTTTGCAAACTCAATAACAGAAATCTTATTTTCTGCTAAATATTGTTTGATTTTCTCGCCAATATGTTCCATAACTGCAAAAATCACAGTTTTAAGTTGATTTTCAAAAAACACAATGTATTAATATTGATAACTTAATTACTAAATATATAGACATTGAGTTTAATTATATGTACATTTGTGTAGATAAATTAAGAATTTTATAAATGAGTGAAATATTTGACAAGATTATTCCATTAACTATTAGTTGTTTACTTAACAAACCTCTTAAAACCTGTCCATTTTGTGAATTAAGGCAAGAACCTATTTTAAATCGTATTGAAAAAATAAATGGACTAGATATTTCTGAAAAAGAAAAAATGTATAATCATCATTTGGACTGTTATTTAAAAAGGATAAAAAATGAACAAAAATAGAGACTCAAAACATTTGCGTTTCTTTGTAAAACCCTGTGTATTACTTTGAGAATTACTATTTTGCACATTTTCAACTTTTCTAAACTACTTCATTATGTAATATTTCTTTTACAGCAATTTCAAAAGCATTAATGCCTTTTGCTTTTTTTATCTTTTTTAGTGCTTTGTGTGGATTTGAAAACGAAAGAGAAAAATATTCCCAAAAACCCAACATTTTCATAAGTAGATGGCTAGAACCTGATAATGCACTGCTATAATCTTGAAAAAGTGTGTTGTGAAATTTTTCAAATATTTCAAATCGGTCTTGTGGGTATTCAGTTGTATTATTTTTTATCATACTTGGCAAAAATGGGTCGGCAATAAGTCCTCTGCCAATTAGCCAATGATCTATTGTTGGAAAGCGTTCCTGAAGTTCGTTAAATACTGAAACAGAAGTAATATCGCCATTAAAACATATTTTATGTTTAGTGATTTCCAAACATTTTTGAAACGAATCTAAATCAACATTTCCTTTATAAAGCTGTTTCCCAATTCGGGGATGAATTGTTATGTTTTTAATTGGGTATTTATCCAGAACAGGTAAAAGCCTGAAAATCTCTTCGTTGTTGTCGTAGCCAAGTCTGGTTTTAATCGACACTATTATATTTGATTCTGAATGTACTTTATTGAGAATTTCATTAATTTTTTCAAATTCCTTAATAAATCCTGAACCCAAAGCACGTTTTGTAACCATTGGATATGGGCATCCAAGATTCCAGTTTAGTTCCTTATAACCAAATTGCTGAACGAATTTTACTACAAACAAAAAATCATTGGCATCGTTGGTCATTATTTGAGGAATAATCTCTGTTCCAATATTGTTTTGCAGAAGAATATCCTTTTCGTTAGACGATTTAATTTCATCTTTTCCAGTTAATCTAATATATGGAGCATAAAAAGTATCAATTCCGCCAAAGAATTTGTTAAAGGCATTTCGAAATCGAAAATCTGTAAAGCCTTGTAATGGTGATGAAATTAGGGTGTGGGTCATTAATTCTCTGATATACTTTTTAAAAAGATAGTTTTTTTACTTGACTTAAATTTGCAAAAATCGTTTAATCTTCAGCCCAATCATCGTGATTATAAGTTCTGATATTCTCAACAATTTCGATATTGCTACAGTCTGGCACTGGACCTAATACATGTTCAAATAAACTAAGAACCACATTTACTTTATCCATTCGTAGTGTTTTTTTTCCTTGTTCAAGTTCCCGAATAAATCTTAAACCTACTCCTGCTTTTGCTGATAGTTCAACTTGTGTCAGTTTTAGAGATTTTCTTTGTGCTTTGACAAAATCGCTTAATGATAAATTTTGTTCTGACATATTTATACCTTTACGGGTACAAATATATGATTTGTTTTTATTTTGTTATACCTTTTTGGGATTATTATATAATCGAACAACATCATTATACCCTTTATGACACATAATCACAATTGTAAATAAGCTAAACTTGATTATTATTTGTTAATTCTTCAAGACACAATGTAGTATTAGCAAGCTGTTGAATCCAAAATCCATGCTTCTTTCCATTGCGATAACTTAATTCTTCGCTTCGAATCTCTAAAATTTTATTTAATGATTTTCTGTTTAAAATTTTCAAACAAGATATTCTCGATTCATCTGTTATTCTCTTTAAATATTCTTTTTTAATTCGATGTGCTTTTAATCTACCATCATTTCGTACATCGGAAAATCCAAAATCTGTATCTCGTTCTTTAATTTGAAATAATTCTTTAATTTCAGGGGTATCTAGCACGATAAAACCTTTTTGAAATGCTTTTTCACCTACAGGAATTTCCTGATCTTCGACTATTAGCAATATGCCATTCTCTGATAATAAATTTGAGATATCTCCATCTTTTGAAAACATTCTTAACCAGTCATTTGGGTCAATTTCCTGAAGTACATTACACATTATAACAACATCAAAACTTTCTCTATCATAAATTGTAAATAACGAGTTAAAATCATTGAAATATCTTTTTTCAGGTTCTTCAAATATTTTTTCTAATATTGATATACATTCAGGCTTATCAGTATTAAACTTGTCGTAGGCTATATATTCAAACCATTTTATAAAATCTTGAATAAGTTCTTTATTGTTTTCAATAATATTGCATAACAATCGACCTTTGCCCGCTCCAAAATCCAATATTCGTATTTTATTTTTATCTTTTAAATGCAGTTTAATTTCATCTCTAATCTGAAGAGATTGATTATCATTTTTATCTGTAATAACAGATACTGGTTTAAAAAGGCTTTCAAAAGCATACCTGTTTAATGCAAATATTCCTGGAAGGCTAATAAAATCTTGTAATTTAGAAACCTGATTTTCATCACCTATTAAACTTGATAAAACTATCTCTGGAATTGAACCTGCATATGAGACCTTTCCTTGGTCAATATACCAGACATTGCTTGGATTAAATGAAGCTATTAACGGTATTGAGTGTGTTGAAATCCAAATTTGTCCATTTGGTATAAGATTTATAATTCTATCAATTGTTTCAATTATTACTGATGGATGAAGATGATTTTCAGGCTCGTCCAAAAATAAAATTAATTCATCTAGCGATTTATTTTGACAATGAATCGCCAAACATAATTGAATTAATACTTTTTGACCATCAGAAAGTTTTGATTTTCCTAAAGGAAACCCAAATATAGTTGGCTCTCCATCAATATTTCTTTCTAGTTCGGTATTAAGAAATAGTTTTATTAAATCTTTTAATTTATTGTAATCATCAATTGCATTAGTTTTTTCTTCTGGTGAAACAACAATATTTTGATGAGTTGCATTATAAAATCTTTCCTGAATTACTTGAATTCTTGCAAACGTTCCTTCAGCTAATGAATTTACACCAACTGCATCAATATGTAGTGCAGATGTTTTTAACTGGTTTTTATTATAATTATTTGAATCTTGTAAATTCAATGATTTTGGTATAAAAGGAACGATAACATATTGATTTTGTAATTTATCTGTTTCTATCAAATTCCAACTTAAGACATCTTGTCTTTCTTTTATTTGCTTTTCATCACTTTTTATTTGCCGTTTTAAACTTTCAATTCTACTTTTAATTGGTGAATTTATACTATCATCAATTATTGATGCTAATTTATCTTCACTAATCTCAAGTTGGGTATTATGTTCAATTAATTCTTTATTATAAATTTCTAGATTTGCTTTTGCTTGGCTTACCTCTATTGCTTTTGGTTTCTTTGTTAGAGTATTTAATATTAGTTCTAGCAATCTTGTTTTTCCAGAACCATTTTTTCCAGTTAGCAAAACAACCTGACCAAGTCTGTGCATTTTTACAGACTCAAGTCCATTATTAATTAACTCTTTAGGAATATTTATTTTTGTAATTCTCATAATGTTTTTATTTTATTTTTTTGAAAAATTAATCAGAAATAAAAAACTATCTCTTAATAAATCACAACAACCTTACAATTTTTAATTAAAAAACCATTTCTTATAACAACCTCATAAACCCCCTTCCCAAAACTACTTACAGGAATTGAAATTTTCTTTTGTCCATTTGTCGAATTTAATTTATAAACCTCTTTTCCATAAATATCAAATATTGCAATTTGCACATTTTCTGTTGGTTTTGAACTGAAATCAATATTTAACAAACCATTTTGTCTTACTGGGTTTGGATAAATTAAAGCTTGTAAATTTTGTTTTTCATTTGTGAAATTAAGCGAAGTTAAATCGAGAACTAAAATACCATCAGAACTAGTAATGCTTGAAAATAGACCTGCTCCGTTTATTGCTTTTACCGAATAATAATATGTTGTATTGTAAACCAGTGGCAAACTGTTAAGCGAAATATCTGAAATTATATCGCCACCATCTGTCCAAGTGTAAATGTCGTCGTTTCCGGCAGAAGTGCCAATTGCGTAGTAATAACCTTCAACTCCTGAGTTTGCATCTGTAGAAGATGCCCAGCTTGCCGAAAGCGAACTATTGCTTCCGGTTGTGTCTTCGTCGGAAATTAAGCCGTCGTTTACAAAAGAAATTGCAGAAGGCTCAGAGCGATCAATGTTTTGATAATGTGAGGTTACAGAAGAAAAGTTATCGCCAAAATCGTTTATAACAGATAAAATTCTGCCTGCAGGAGTGTAAATATCGGGATTGTCGTAACGAAAATCGCCATTCGAGCCAATTGTAAATAATTCATCTTCAGTTCGGGATTTGTAAACCAAAATATCGTCGTAAGAAACATTCGAACTACCTGTTCTCATTGATACTGCAACTCCATTTCGTACAGGGTCGGGATCAGTCCAGTTCGAAACTAAAACATCGTTTTGGAAAGCTTTAATTTCGCCAGTTACTGTATTGTAAATCACTTTATAATCGTACCATGTTCCAGCGTTAACTGTACAGGCATCATCGGTTTCCAAAGGAATAGCTGTTGGAGTTCCACGGTAAATCTGGCAAGTGTTGTCGTCTGAGCGAAAATAAACCATGTAGGAATTTCCTCTGTATGTTTGAGTTGGGTCGGTGCACATAATAAAAATTCCTGCACGATTGTTACTTGTGTTATCTTCAATTTTCATTTTCCAATTGTACATATAAACAAATCCGCTATCCTGAGTTACAGGTGCATAAATGTTAGGATTTGTAATACTTTCGTCAGTTTGTAAAAGCGATTGCGATGAAATTGTCCATGTGCCTGATAATGCTGTCCAGTCGGCATGAATAGCCGAATTAAAATGGTCGGTGAAATAACCTTTTGTGCTATTTGCACGCCATTCAATTCCATTAAAATCGGAAATATTTACAAATCGATAGTTCACCAAATAATTGTCGTAATCGTCGAAATGGACATTAAAATCGGTTGAAGCCCAAATATTCAGGTTAAAATCGGTTTGAGGAAGATTCAAATCGGTTGTAGTTGTAAAAGTTCGGGGATTTGTATAAACCGAAGTTCCTTGTCCCGGAACATTTACTCTTACAGTCCAGTAATAAGTTGTATTTGGAGTAGGAGTTCCGAAAGTTCCTATTGCTCCGTCTGTCCACAAAAAAGCCGAAACGGTATCGGTTGTAGCATTTACAGGAATAGAAGCGGTTGCAGTTGTCGAATTTGTAAATCCATCGGTTGCAGTCCAACCAGAAGAACTTGTCGAAACCTGAATTCTGTAATTATCTGCTCCTGTAATACTTGTCCAGTCGAATTGAACTGGAGAGGCTACATTTTCAGCTATTTGCATTGGAAAAATTGGAATCGGTGGATAAACAGCATCTTCCAATACCTGATTGTAATAACGTGGAATGTAACCAGCTCCCTGCATTGAAGTTGTTGTGTAAGTATTGTAAGTTACTGCCCAAGCGTTGTTTGCAGCAGTTGCTTCTAACATTAGGAATGAACCATTTTGAAGCACAGTATGAACAAGCCTAACGTGACTTCCGGCAAGGTTTGCAATGTCGCCAGGTTTAAGTTCTGTATAGCTTGAATAAGCAGTGGAAATATTTGGAAGTGTTGATGTTCCGTATTTTGAAGTCTGATTCCAAGCACGTGAAACAAATCCCGAACAATCAACTCCAACTGCACATGATGAACCAGCTCCTCCTGCATCGGTTGTTTTATCGCCAGCAGAAACTCCGTTTGCAAGTCCTGTTTCGTATTGAGTTAATGAAGAAAAACCACCCCACATATATGGAATTGAAATATTGGATCCAACTTGAACCCATGTTGGCGTTGTAACGTTGACACCGCCACATGTATAGTTTTTGATATTGTTTGAATTACACAACCATTCGTGTGTTTCAAAAGTTTCGCCAATTGAAATCATTTGACTTCGATAAATGGCTGCTTTATTGCCATTTACATTGTTGTTCTCATGTTCGAGTAATCCAGTAGGCAAAACATTATCGTTGAAATGATAATTCTGTGAATAAAGATTGCTGTCAAAAATATTCGACTTTGATGGGTTTATGGTATATAGTTCAGCATTTGAGGGCTTTGTTAGCATAAAATAAATATTTTCTGAATCAGCTGTAAAGTCGTGTTTCATGCTGATGTAATAAATGTCAGGTATTTGAATTTGAGAAACGAGATTGAAACTTCCATCTGTTGAGATTCCGAAAAAGTATCTTTCGGTTTTGAGAGGAAGTTCTCTTGTAATAAAATCAATATCAAGCCATAATGTGTTTTCTGAAATTCCTGCAAATATTACTGACCCTATTTTTTGATTTGTGTTAAAGCTCTGAATATTGATTAGTTTATTATTTTTATATTGCTCGATTTCATACACAAAATCACTAACACGAGTTGTTTTATATGATGTATTCAAACTTGTCATCCAACCTTGATATTCGATAGCTTTATTCAGAGTTTGTCCGTTATTTATCACAAGCCATGATTTTTGGTCTGGAGTCATT
>MEND01000062.1:26910-32496 GCA_001768975.1 Bacteroidetes bacterium GWA2_31_9
ACTTTAAGTGCGTAAACAGTTCTGATTTCTTTAGATAATTTTAAGGTATTTGTAAGCTGTCCATTAAAATCGAAAAAATTAATATTTCTGCCATCTGAAATGTAAAAATTGTTGTCATAGAAAGTAATATCTGAAGGGCGAAAACCAGCTTCAAATTCAGAAATCATTTGCTGGCTTTGTGTGTCGAAAACTCTTACTTTATTGTCAACATCAGAAAGAAATGCAAATACATTATTTGAAACTTTGCAAAATGATGTTATTCCGTAGTTTGCACCAAAGTTTTGCTGATATGGAAATCCGTGATTTGTGTTCCAATCAAATGTTGCTATTTGGCTAAAAGATTTTATTGAAGTTAATAATGAAACTGCAATGATTATAAGTATAAATATTTTTTTCATGATGACTGCTTTTTACAAATGTCGTAAAACAAATGGTAAAAAGCAATTTAGAAATAACCAAAGGTAGAGCAAACGCATGAAAAAATAATTTCGATTCTTCAAGTACTAGGTTTTTCTTTATAATATTAGCTTGACCAGAATATTATCCCTAGTGAAATTTATTGGAACAAAAAAATTAGTAGAGTTTGTTGCGATCTAAAATTGGGATATTCTTATAAAATTTTAGTCGGTCAGTATAGATAGCAATTATATTTTCACAGCAACAACAAGTACATCGTCAATCTGATTATTGTTACCTTTCCAATCGTTAAAATCTTTTTCAATTAATATTTTTTGTTCACTCAAAGGCAAATCTGAAATTTCAAGAATCTTTTCTCTAAAATATTTCATTTTATATTTTTTACCATTTGGTCCGCCAAATTGATCGGCAAATCCATCAGACTGCATAAATAAAACATCATCTTTTTCGAGTTGAAATTCTTTAGCAACAAATTTGTCCATTTTTTCATAAATACCAATTGGCATTTTATCGCCTTTAAACTCGTGTAACACTGCTTTCCGATTAATAATTATTGAATTATTTGCACCCGAAAACTGCAATAAATTTGTTTTTTGGTCGATATTACACACTACGATGTCCATTCCATCTTTTGTGTCGTTTTCTTTTCCTTGTTGTTGGAGCGATTTAACGATTTCTTTTCTTAAACGATTAAGAATAATTGCAGTGTGAGTCATATATTCTTTAACAACAATTTCCTTTAAAAAAGCAATTCCAAGCATGCTCATAAAAGCACCCGGCACTCCATGTCCAGTACAATCGGCAACTGCAATAATGTTTTTGCCTTCAATTTGACTTATCCAATAAAAATCGCCACTTACAATGTCACGTGGTTTAAAAATTACAAAGTTTTCGGGATAAAGCAACGCAAATAATTCATTTGTTGGTAAAATAGCATTTTGAATACGTTTTGCGTAGTTTATACTGTCTATAATTTCTGTTTGATGTTCCTTTATTTTATCACGTTGTAGTGAAATTTCCTGTTCGGCTTGTTTTATTTTTGTTATGTCTGAATCAACAGCTATAAAATATTTTGGATTATTATTTTCATCAAGAGCAATACTAAGATTAGTTTGAACCCAAATTTCCTTTCCATTTTTTTGAAGCGATTTTGAAGTGTATGTTATTGATTGTTTTGTCTCTATGCTTTTATTTAAAATTTTTGCAAATTCTTCATTTGAGCTTGATTTTAATAAACTATCACCTTTTAATGATTTAAACTCATCTAATGTGTAACCAAAAAGTCGTGAAAAACCTTCATTAGCCCAAATAATAATTCCTTCACTATCTGCTATTAATACTGAATTATCTGTTTGGCTAGCCACAAGTGATAATTTTTCAAGCTCTTTATTATAATTTTGTAATAAAATTGCTTGATTTTGTATTTCTGCATTTTGAGATTCTAGTAAAACATTTGCTTTCTTTTTCTTTTTATTTTCACGAATTAGTAAAAGAGTTAAAAGTAAAATACTAAATAGACCTCCAACTAATAAATATATAACATTTCGCTGTGATTTTGCTTTTTCTTCGCTTTCTGAAATTTCAATATTTTTAAGAGCTAATTGAAATTGTTTGCTATTATTTTGAAGTTGCATCATCATTTTTTGACGTTCAATTTCGTCTTTTAATTCCGAAATCATTGAAGATTTTGAAACAATTTCCTTATTTGTTCTAGCTATCATTTCATTAATTTGCTTTGTATCATTTAATGACAGAGAAATTCCTCCGTTTTGAATCAATAGATTTGAATACTCAAAAGCATTTTTACAATCGTTGAGAGCCATGTATGTTTTTGAAATTGCAGAATAATTTTTTTGAAGTAAATCTCTCATTGATAGGTCTTTTGCGATACCTGCACTTTTTTGATAATATTCTAAAGCTTCTTGAAATTTCTTTAATGCGTTATAAACATTTCCAATGTTGTGAAAAGTAAAAGCAATCCCTTTTTTATAGTCAACTTGTTCTTTTATTTCAAGAGATTTTAGGTAATAATCAAGGGCTTGTGTGTATTTATTCCAGTCGAAATTAACATTTCCAAGGTTGTTTAAAGATATTGAAACTTCTTTTTTCTTTCCAAGTTTTTCGTTAATATCCATTGCATCTTCATACGATTTTACTGCATTATCGAAATCTTTTTTATTTTCATAAATTACACCTATATTGTTAAATGTAGCGGCTATATTATCTTCATTTCCAAGAACTTTATCTAAGTCAATAGTTTGTTTGTAATAATTTAATGCTTTATCGAAATCGCCTTTGTCGAAATAAATATTTCCTATATTATTCAATAGATTTGTCATAGCAGGCTTATTATCAACATAGGTCATTAAATCAAGTGCTTTGTTGAAATTTTCTAAAGCTTTGTCGAAACGATATAAATCGGCAGCAATTAATCCCATTTCGTTATAAAGTCCTGATGCGTCTTCATTTTTGCCTAATTTTAATTTTATTTCAGATGCTTTATCCAGATTATCAAGAGCTTTATCAAATTCTTCTAAATCGTAATTAAGAGCAGAAATGTCTTTTAAAACATTTGCGACTTTGTTATCATTTCCTAATTCTTCATTTAACGTTTTTGCTTTATCTAAGTTTTCCTTTGCCTTATCAAGGTCATTATTTACATAATATTGTTTCCCAATTTCGTTATATAAATCTGCTACACCTTGTTTGTCGTTTGATGCTTCCTTTTCTTTAAGAGCATTTAATTTTTCTTGTAATGAGTTATTTGAAGTAGGCATTAGTGCATTATCAGGATTATTTTTTTGATTTGCATTAATGTCGTCATTTTTTTTAGAGTTGTTTGAATTTTCATCAAGTTTAGTTTCTGGATTATTTTGAATGCTTTGCTCATTTTGCTTTTCAGGAATTTGAACAATATTTTTTCCAGATTTAAAGTCAATAATAGATTGTTTTAATTTTTCAATTTCTGCATTAACTTTTTGATTATATGGCACATCAAATTCAAAAATATTTTTTTCGGAATTGTATAAAACTTTAGCAATTGGTTTTGAAAAAATTGAATTATCAATTGCCTGAATATTTTCAATTAATTGAATAGTTCCAATATTAAATTCGGGAATTGACGTGGGTTTTGCACCATTTTTTGCAATTGTAGAAATGCTGTATTTTGGAGATAAATAACCTGATGAAGCAACTTCAAGAATATATTCACCATTCATTTCGAGCTTTATAATGAAACCGAAATCCTTAACTGTAGTTGTAAATATTACTTGATTATTATAATATACATTAACTTTTGCTCCTAATATTTGTTTACCATTAAATTCTACATCGCCCGAAAATTTTGCAGGAAACTGTTCGGCAAAAATCAAAATATTGCATAAGAGTATTAATATCAGCAGTATATATTTCATTTGATTAAATATTTATGAGTAATAAATTTATACAATTTTATTCAATAAAAAAAGCCATTACTTTGTTTGTAATGGCTTTTTGATAAAGTTATTATTAATTATTTAATGTTTTCGGAAAGAGGAAGTCCATATTCTTCAACCATTACTATATCTAGTTTTTCCAATGTATCAAGGATTGGATTATAAATTTCAGGAATTACTGGAATATAAACTCCTTTAGATTTAATTTCACCTTTTAGAATCATTTCAACTCCAACAGCAGCAGGCAGGGCAACAGTTCTAGCAATAGAAGTATCTGTTTCAGGAGTACCAAAATCAAGCATTCTTGACTTGATTACTTCTTTTGAACCATCTTTATATTTTCCAACAAAAGTATGTTGCATAACAACCATATCTCGTTCATTATCTTTAATCATCATTTTTTCAATCATGATATCTGAAATAACTTCAAATGGGCTATCTTCTTTTCGATTAATTGATTTGTTTTCAAAAAATCCAAGCCATTCTAATGCTTTAATAGGAGCAGAATCTGAACTAAGTTCTAAAAACTTAGCAACTTTATTTTTAATATCTGATGAATTACCAGCTTTAATTAAAATAGCCATTAAATCAGCATAAGATTTTCCATCGAGATTAATCTTATCATAAGATAGCATTTTTAATTTTTTAATAGCATCAATAACTTCACACCATAAAGTATATCGGAAAGTTCCGCGAAACATAGTTTTTGTTTCAGGAATTCCATAAAGTTCAACATAAGGTAATGAGTCTCTATTTGGATAAACCTCCAATTTTCCTATTTCAGGGAAATCAACATGTAATGGATTTTTAAATAAATCTTCTGTAGGAATATCTTTAACAATTCCTTTTCTTAAATATTTACCATCATTATTACCAGCCATTACAACTCCTTTTGGAGCCCATGTGAATTTATAATTGAACGGATTTTTTTCTACTTCTGGTGCTACTAATGCTCCACAGAATGAATAAAATTCTTCTACTTCTCCACCTTTTGCATGAATAGTATCAATAATTCTCATTGCCGACATGTGGTCGATTCCTGGATCTAAGCCAAGTTCATTAAGAATAATAATTCCAGCTGCTTTTGCATCAGCATCAAGAGCTTTCATTTCTGGTTTAACATACGAAGTTGTAACCATATTCTTTTTGTGTTTAATACACATTTTTGCAACCATCAAATGATGTGCATAAGGCAACAAACTAACTGATAAATCATGCTCTGCAACTAACTTATCAAGTGTTTCAGAATCTTCAACTGTCCATGCAAGCGACCTTCCGTTTGGATGTCCACCAATCATAGCATCAGCTTTAGATTTTGTACGAGTTGCAACTGTAACTTGGAAGTTTTTTTCCAAAAGATAATGAACAATTGGTTTTACAACCATTCCAGCACCGAGAATTAAAACTTTTTTCATTTAAATGCTTTTAAAAATTTTTGCGAAGATAGATGTTAAACATTTACCAAAATAAATTTTCGATTAATTTTTTAACATAAAATTATGATTTTATTGAGAAAAATATCCAAATCGTAAAAACTCAATTTTAAAACATAATTTCTGTTATATAAATATTCGCAATGGCTTGACGTTTTAAAATTAATTAGTTACTTTTATGTTTAATATTCATTCATTGTTTAATAATATCAGGAGGTAATTACAATGGCAAAAAATGCATCAGTTTCTGGAAATAATTTTAGCAGTCTCGAAAACCACGTAGTTGAAGTAATATCAGGTAA
>MEND01000062.1:32609-42893 GCA_001768975.1 Bacteroidetes bacterium GWA2_31_9
GTGATGGAAAGCGACACGTTATAGGAATGTTTGACGAGATAAACAGCTTCGTTTCTTTTGTAAAAGATGCTGCCGAAGGTGGTTCTTCATCGGAAATGGCTTTTGTGCTTATTGGCGAGCCTGGAAACGGTAAAACTTATTTTGTCGATTTCTTGAGTAAATTATATCGTGAGTTTATTGCATTAGCAGAAAATCGTCGTTACAGCTTCCGTTTTATTAATCTTGACAAACTTGGAGGTTACGGAAAAATTCATACAATTGAATCGCAAACTTATGAAGACCCAATGGTTCTTGCAATGAATATGTACGATGATAGATACCAAAATGCAGAATTTATCAGCAAACTTGGAGCAACACAAAATCAAGTTGAAAAATTCTATAAAAACTATCGTTCACTTGGAGCTTGCACCTACTATATTTTAGACGAAATCAGAACTTTTACAAATGGTGATATTTCTAAGATGTTGGAATTTGTTGAAGTTTTTGCAATTCCAATCAGCGAATCGCGTGGAACTTTAACTGGAAAATATGCAGCCAAAGATAAAATAACTTCATCGGCAGTCGATTTGCTTGGGGAAGAGTCAATTACACGACTTTTACATATTACAAAAACCGATCATCCATATCGTTTCGATTTACGACGTGGAGCTTTAGCAAGAGTTGCAGGTGGTGGAATTCACTTTGCCGACGAAATTTTCAAAAACAAAAAAGACCTTGTACAAGTATATCTTGGTGTAATTCAGAATCGTACAATCGAAATAGAAGGATTCCGTTGGCCACTTGATACACTGATTGTTGCAACAAGTAATAATTCAGAATTTTCAAGATTCTTAGAAGAAAAAGAACAAGCACCAATTGTTGACCGTTGCCGTTTGACTTATATGTCGCATAATACAAATTTCCATTTACAGAAAGAACTTACAGATTTTGCGATTGGGGGAGCAGAAAAAACAACATTTTTAGGCGATAAATTACATATTGACCCAAACTTGAATCATGCCGTTTCAGTGTCAATGATTCTTTCACGTATGCCACAGTCCGACAAGCTTTCGCCAATTGAAATGATGAAACTTTCTGCTGGCGATGTTGCTGGAGAAAAAAGTATTAAAACACTTGCAGAAGTTATCGACGACCTTAACCGTGACCCCGATGTAACAAAGCGTTTCGGACAAAAAGGGCTAGGACACAGAAATCTAGGTCGTTCGATACAGATTTTACTCGAAAAATCTGAAACACAGGAAGGCAAATGTATGTATGCTGGCGATGTTTTTAAAGCAATCGAAAGCATTATTCTCGATTATGTTCAGGACGCAAACGACAGAGCTAAATATTTGAACGATTTGAAAATAGCAAAAGGCTTACATCGCGAAAATATTATGACAACAATTTTCAACGCTTATATGGACGAGCCAAATGCAGTTGAAAAAGACGTTTTAAATTATGTAAATATGATAGTTGGAATTGATGCCAAAAATCTCGGAACCGACAAAATCTGGACATATCAAGACCCACAAACTGGAAAATTAATTCCACTTAAAATCGACGAATCGTTTATAAATAGTGTAGAAGAACGACTTGGACTAAAGAGCAGCGAGCAAAAGCAAAGTTTCCGAACAACAGTTATAAAAATTTATGGTCAAAAAATGATAAAAGACCCAAATTATAACTTTATGGATAACAACGATTTGGTTAAGGCAGTTACCGATGTTCGCCTTAAATCAGATATTGCAGGAGCAGGAAGCCTTGTAGGAGCTTTATCGAATCGTACAAACGAAGAAAATCAGAAACTTTACAACCGAATGATTAATACAATGATTAATAAGCTCGGATATTGCCAAACTTGTGCTAAAAAGACTATTGAGTATTTCTGTACACATGAAGATGCTAATTAATCTGGGTAATTATGGATTTTATCTATTCTGTAAATAAAATACAAATTAGAATTTCCAAAGAAAGATGGTTTCATGTTACAGAAGGACATCCTGAAATGGCAGGTTTATTTTATGATGTTTTAACAACGATTGCAGAACCTGAAATTATTTATAAAGGAAATTATGGTGAATTACTAGCAGTTAAGAAATTAAACGATAAGTTTATTATAGCAGTGTATAAAGAGCCTGAGTCCCTTTCTGGTTTTTTATTACTGCATTTTTGTCAAATAAATTAAACTATCTGCTTAAAAAAGAAAAGATATGGGAAAAAACGAAATAAATGATATTGTTAGCATGATTCCAAAATTCTTGCTTTGGAAGAATATTTGGACTTTATATGACAAAGAGGCTGATGTTTTATATGTAGAATTTAAAAAGCCTTCATCTGCTGATGAAACAGAAATGACTGATGATGACATTATAATTCGTTATGAAAATGGAGAAATCATTGGATTGACAGTTTTAAATGCAGGGAAAAGAAATTATGTTTGATTTAATATTGAATTAGGAATTTATTCTTTAATCAAAACTAATTAGTGCCTTAGTGTCTTTGTGGCAAAAAACAAATAAAAATAATGCAAAAAAAGCTAGAAAAAATATTTAAAGAATACAAAAAGAAGGGCATTGATTCTGAAACCGAAGCAATTATCAAAAACGAAATTGAATTGCTTAAAACAGAAAAAATCAATCCTAAACTTAGTTTTCATAATATCAACAACTTTTATCGTATTTCCGATTTAAAGGTTTTGCAAGGGATTTCGCCAAAAGTTCAGGATTTGACACTTGCTGTTAAAACTCTTGAAGAACTTATCGAAAAAGATAAACAACGCGAAAAAGACGGATTTCCACGCCGAATCCGTATCGGGAAACTTATGAAGCCTACCAAAGGCGGAAAAGCTAAAGTTGTTGTAGTTCCAACCACTACTGAGCCAAAACTTTATCATGATGATTCTGTAACACAGGAAGACGAAGAAGGAACTGGAGGAGCAGGCGAAGGCGAAGAAGGCGAAGTAATTGGCGAACAACAAGCTCAACCCGAACAAGGCGAAGGTGAAGGTCAGGGAGCCGGACAAGGTGGTGGAACAGAACATGATATTAGTTCAGAAGCATTTGATATTGGCAGAGTTTTGACCGAAAAATTTGATTTACCTAACTTAAAAGTCAAAGGAAATAAACCATCTTTAACAAAATATGTTTACGATTTAACCGATATTAATCGTGGCTTTGGTCAATTACTCGACAAAAAAGCTACGCTTAAAAGAATCATCGAAACTAACATTATGCTTGGCAGAATTCAGCCAAATTCGGAATTTAATCCCGAAGACCTTATTTCAACTCCACAAGACCAAGTTTATAGAATACTTTCTAAAGAAAAAGATTTTGAATCGCAAGCAGTTGTTTTCTTTTTGCGTGATTATTCAGGTTCAATGCAAGGAAAACCAACAGAGGCAGTTACAACTCAACATCTACTTATTTACAGTTGGTTAATGTATCAGTTTCAAAATAATGTAATTACTCGTTTTATACTTCACGATACCGATGCTAAAGAAGTTCCCGATTTTTATACATATTATAAATCTAATGCAGCAGGCGGAACCAAAGTAGCTCCTGCCTTTAAGTTAGTGAACAAAATTGTTGAAGAAGAAAATCTTGCAAAAGACTATAATATCTACATTTTCCACGGAACCGATGGCGACGACTGGGATAGCGATGGAAAAGAACTAATCGAAGAAATTCGCAAAGCACTTGTTTATACAAACCGAATGGGAATAACTGTGGCAAAAAATTCGTGGGCGGCATCGAGTGCTACAACAGTTGAAAAAAGCATAGAAAACTCAGGACTGCTGAAAGAAAAACCCGAATTAATCCGCATAGATGGATTTGGTGCCGATAACGCATCAGAAGACAGAATTATTGAGGGGATTAGGAGGTTGATAAGTTAAGCAGAGTTTTGTATATTTGAAAAACAAAAGAAATGAAAACAGTTAGTATTAGTGAGTTTTATTCAAATTTTAATAAATATATTAATATTATTTTAAAAGGAGAAAACATTATATTATCAAAAAATAAAAAACAAATCGCAGTTATTGAACCCATACAAAAAAGCAATAAACGCCCAATAGGTTTATGCAAGGGAGAGTTTGTAATTCCCGAGAATTTTAACGAACAATTGCCTGATGACTATATTGATACATTTTATAGATAATGAATATTTTAATAGATACACATATTTTTCTTTGGTATATTAACGATTATACAAAATTGTCAAAAAAGTATATTGATTTAATTATAAACGAAAAAAATGATATTTTTTTAAGTTCTGCATCTATTTGGGAATGTTGTATAAAGCAACAAATTGGCAAAATGATTTTTCCGAAAAATGCAGCAATATATTTATCAGAAAAAAGGAATTTACATAACATAAAAACATTAGTAATTAATGAACTATGTCTTAAACATCTTTCCACATTGCCCGTAATTCACAAAGACCCTTTCGATAGAATTTTAATTTGCCAAGCTATTGATAATCAAATGAAGTTAATTACAGATGATGAAAAAATATGTCAGTATAAGATAAAAGGATTAAGTATAATTTAGTTTTTTTATTGATTAAAAAAACCGAGTTAATCCGAATTGATGGTTTTGGTGCAGTTGGTGATTCAAAAGACAGAATTATTGAGGGAATTAGAAAGTTGATTAGTTAAATAGAGTTTTGTATATTTGAAAAACAAAAAAATGGAAGCAATAATAAAAGCTAAAGACATTAAAACTTTTCAGGCAGTTATTCAATTTTTAAAATCATTAAATTTTGAAGTAACTATAAAAGAAAATGTAAATAAATCTGAATCGTCGAAAAATAAATTATCAAAATCACAAAAAGAAAAGTCATCAGCTTTAGACCTTATTGGTTTATATAATAGTGGAGTTACTGATGGTTCATTAAATCACGATAAAGAAATCTATGGCAAATAAAATTTTTATTGATACAGGTGCATTTATTGCACTTAATGATAAATCAGACCAATATCACTTAAAAGCTACTGCCATATTTAAAAAACTATTGAAAGATAACAGTTCTGTTTTATTTACTTCAAATCTTGTAATTTCTGAAACTTATACACGTATTTTATATATTTCAAAGCCAGAAATTGCAATTAAATTTTTAGATATAATCAAACAAATAAGTATATCAATTCTTTATTCTGACCATCAAATTGAAAATAAAAGCATTGAGTTTCTGAAAAAATATAAAAATGAAAAAATATCATACACAGATGCAGTAAGTTTTTTATTGATGAAAGAAAATAAAATATCAAAAGCCTTTGCGTTTGATAGACATTTTTTATTAGCTGATTACATTTTATTAGATGAAACCCACTAATCCGAATTGATGGCTTTGGGTCGGCTTCGGAAGACAGAATTATTGAGGGAATTAGGAAATTGATAAGTTAATTCTAAATAAAGTAACAACAAATGTTTTTACCACATAGACAAATTAGAAACATAGATTTGCACATAGTAAAAAGGATAAATCTATGTGAAACCTATGAAACTATGTTTCTATGTGTTAATTTTACAAAGGTCTAAAAAATCCTAAATTTAAAAATCCTAAATAAAAAACATGGAACTAATTAGCCAACATACAAAAAAGATAATGGAAGAGTGCAAAGAGCGTGCTCGTGATGCAGGTTTAAGCTTTGCCGACGAAACACTCGAATACATTGTTACAAATAAAGATATGCTTGAATTGTCGCCAAAAGTAATGATTCCAACGCTTTACGACTATTGGGTTCACGATGTTGAGGTGCTGAAAGAGCAAGGAAAATATAAACTTCAGCCTCATAATCCTTACGAAACGGTTATAAATTCTCGCCCGGCAATCTCGTTTTATAACGACAATAATCCCGATTGGCTTAATATTATGATTTTCTATCATGTACTTGGGCATATCGACTTTTTTCAGAATAACGAACTTTTCCGAAATACTTGGCACGACGATTTTGTTGGAGTGGCATTGGCAGATAAACGCCATATTGCAAATTTACGAAATGTTCATGGTCGCTGGGTCGATTATGTAATTGAATTTACCCGTTCAATTGATAACTTGGTTGGATATTTTCAGAAACTACACTCACATAATCACAAGCCATCTTTATTTCCATCAAAAAAACTAAGCTTTTATTTTGAAAATTTTCTTCAAGTAATTAAAAAAGCTCCTTTAAGCTTTTATTATAGCGAAGTTGACCGTTATAACGAACTTTTAAAACAAAATAAAAACGTTGCCGAATCGCTATTCTTCTCAACTGTTAAAGAGAAATATCCTGAATTTCAGACTTTATATGAAAAACAAGGCGATGAAGAAGAGCAACGATTTGATGTGCTTGAATACATAATGGAATATTCTCCATTTCTGAATAAAGAAAAAAATCAGTGGATGAAAGCTGTAATTTCAATTGTTCGCAATACATCGATGTATTTTCAGCCACAAATTCGTACAAAAATAATTAACGAAGGGTGGGCTAGTTACTGGCACGACAATTTGTTTTGTGGCGATAACCGAATTAATGGACACGAAACTGCTTACGCAAAAATTAATGCTGGTGTTACCTCGCTTTCAAGAGTTGGCTTAAATCCGTATGCAATTGGCTTGAGGTTAGTGCAATATGTTGAAGATTTGGCAAATAAAGGAAAAATGGAACAAGAGTTTCAGAAATTAACTAACAGAGATTTAAAAGATAGTTTCAACAATAAAACTGGAAAAGGAAAAGATGCAATCTTTGATTTACGTAAAAACTTTTCAGATTTTACATTGATTAACACATTTGTAAATCAGGATTTTGTTGACATGCACAATCTTTTTGTTGTAGGTCAGCGAATGGACGAGCAACGAGGTGTAGTACAATATTATATAAAAAGCAAAAAGGCAAAAGACTACAAACAAATGCTATTGAATACGCTTTACCATCCTCCTGTTGTGTCTGTTGATAAAGAAAAATCTGATGAAAACAGATTGTTTTTAACTCACAACTTTGAGGGCAAACAATTAATAAAAGATTTTATTCCGGATGTTCTTTTGGGAATTGAGTTTTTGTGGGGAGGCGAAGTTAACCTCGAAACAACAGAAATTCATGTGAAAAAAATTAGCAATCAGGATGTTTTTGAAAACAAAAAAGTAGTCTATACTGCTAAAGAACGTAAGGTTTCAAGACAAAACCTTTAATTAAATAAATAATTATGAAAACCATTTTAATTATTATTTGCATTTTTTTTACTTTAAAATCTGTAATTTTATTTGCACAGATAACATCTCCTGATGCAGATTACGTGTATGTAACACAATATAAGGAAGAAGTTCCTTTAGGTTCCGGCAATTGGATTCTAAAGCCTGCAAACGAACAAGACACAATTTATGTGTTTTGTTCAGATAGTTTGAATGCAGGAACTTTAGTTGCTCCAGGAACTTCAGGTTGTACTTTTGATTGGCGAAAATATGATTCTTCAACAATGCAATTTATTAGTTTTTCGACTACTCAAACAGTAACAGATTTATCATCAGAATTATACGAAGTTGTTGTAACATGCAATTCTGTAAAAAGTTGCTATTACGCACATGTTTTTGTAAACCAAACAATAACAGATTTATATGAAATTGTTGCCGGTTGTTCTCCATTTCAATTATCAGGTTTATTTGATAAAGTTTCTGATTTTACAGTTTATGCTCCAACTGATGAGCCATTTTTAATTGATTCTACTACTCAAATTGAGGTTTGTTTCGATATATCTCATACATATGTTTCCGACTTAGGCTTTTATTTAGTTGCTCCTAATTTTGGTAATGGATGTAGTAGTGTTACGCAACCAGGTCAATATGGAATTGTTGAATTATTACCTTCTGTTTCCCAATGGGATAATGCAACATCTTTACCTCAAAGTGTTCTTTCTTGTTCACCATCAGATATTAATTTTGTTTGCAATGGGGGTAATGATGTTTATAATTTTTGTTTTACTACTGCATATCCTGCAGGCGACTCTTTATATACAGCATGTGTTTGTGATTTGCCAGTACCTTTAACAGGAGATTATGCTTCTGCAGGATCATGGAGTACAATTTATGGTCAACAAGTTCCAGCTTCTTATGGAACTCCGTATAATTGCGGATGGAGTGTTATTATTATGGATTGTGAACAAATTGATATTGGTTATTTAACCAATGCAACATTTAAGTTTACTGGCAATGGAGTATGCGGACAATCAACACATTATTTTGATTCTGGAATTATTTCATCCAGTATTAATGATGCTGCTTGTGATGTTAGTTCTGCATCAAGATTTGTTATTCCTCCTGCTAATCTATATCAATATACTGTTCCAAATACAATTGTTTCTGCTGTTTTATCTTGCAGTCCCGGAACTTGGAATCCGGCTTGGGGTTCAACAGATTTTTTATCTAATCCTTCTCCAAGAAATATTGATCCTCCTCCTACAACCACCACTTGTTTTTACCTGACTGTTATTGATAATTTTGGTTGTATAAAAGTAGATTCTTCTTATTTTTTGACATCTATTTTAACAATAGATACTGTCCCCGATTTATTTGACAACGATTCGTTACAGTATTTACAAGCAAATGTGACGGGAGGAATTTGGTCTTGTCCAGTATGTAATCCAAATCCAATTATTGATTCCATAAATGGTGTTTTTGATCCATCTGTAGGAAGTGGAACTTATAACGTAATATATTCCATTGATGGGATATGTAGTGATTCTTCAAGTATTGTAATAACAGTATCACAGTATGTTGGCGATAATCGAATTAATGACAATTTAAGAAAACAATCATTAACAATTAAGCCTAATCCATTTAAAGATGAATTTGAAATTGAATATTTATTGAAAAACAATAGCAAAATTACGATTGAATTTTTCGATATTTGTGGAAAAAAGATTTACAATACAGAATCTCAGCAAACAGCAGGTTTTAAGAAACATACAATTAATAAAAATATTTTCAGTAATTCAGGAATTTATTATTTAAGGTTTAATGATGGGAATGTATCAATAACAAAAAAAATTGTGAAACTCTAATGGAAATTATCGAATCAAATATTAATCATCTTCAAAAGCTTTGTAAACAATACAAAGTATTACGTTTATATATTTTTGGTTCAATTCTTACAAATAGATTCAACGAAAAAAGCGATATTAATTTTTTGGTTGATTTTGATAAAGTTAATATGTTAGATTATGCAGATAACTTTTTTGACTTTAAATATTCCTTGCAAGACCTATTTCATAGAAATATTGATTTGTTAGAAACAAAGGCAATTACAAACCCATACTTAAAAAACAATATTGATAAAACAAAACAATTGATATATAGATGATTTTGCCACAAAGGCACAAAGGCACAAAGGCACAAAGACAACAAAAACAACAAAAACAATTGAACAATATGTAAAATGGAGTATTTGAAAAATTTGGTGCTTTTGTGTTTTAGTGGCTAAAAAAATAAGTAAGAAAGAAATGAAAAAATCAAAAAAAATAGAACAACTTCAAGAAGCTCAAGAAAAAGGCAAACGACTTGAAGTTTTACTTACAAATTTAAGTAACGACATTAAAAAAATCGAATCTCGTATTCCTCTAACTTTCGATAATTTTTTGCACGAAACATCAGTTCATCCACATTTGGTTTTTCGAAATATTTTTCAACTTTTTCACGATATGATTGTTGAATATATTGGAGAAGGCGAAGATGAATACGAAAACTCCGAAGATTCAATTGGTTTTGTAAAATACGATTGCACAAACATGTTTGTAAATGGTTGCGACGACCCATTTTTTGCCGACCGACTTTTTGCTAACCGTTTTATGAATCTTGCAAAAGGATTTAAAAAAGGAGTCCAAAACAATAGAATTTATTTATTTGAAGGACCTCCTGGAAGTGGAAAAAGTACTTTCTTGAATAATTTATTACACAAGTTTGAAGAATTTACAAAAACACTTAAAGGAACCACATATTCAACATTTTGGCGAATTGATATTGAAAAACTTGGAGGTATAAACTTACTTCAACATATTGATGCAAACGACACAAATATTTCTCATTCAATAATTAATGAGACAGATATCGACTCAAAAAATGAAAAGAAAAAAATTCTTGAAATATCTTGCCCATGCAACGATAATCCAATTCTACAGATTCCAAAAAAATATCGAAAAACTGTTTTAAATGAGTTAATTACAGATAAAAAATTCAAAGAAAAATTATTTCACGATAAAGAATACGAATGGGTTTTTAAAGAAATTCCGTGCAGTATTTGTAACTCAATTTATAACACATTGATGGATAAAG
>MEND01000063.1 GCA_001768975.1 Bacteroidetes bacterium GWA2_31_9
AACAATATGACAAATACTGCAATTAATAAATTTCTTAGCGGGTTGACAAAACAGTGCAAGGAAAAATGCCCACAAAGGCATAGCTTTGCCCGTTATCAAGCATTAAATTGAACAAATGAAAATTATAGTATTACTACTCTTTTCTGCATTTTATACAGCTTATGGACAATCCAATTGTTTAAAAAAAGACTTACTTGGTAGCTGGAGACAGGTTGAATCAATTTCAGGGATTCAATCTAATATTGACAGTTTGATAGGCTTAGCAACAGATTCAAGTAAAATAATTGGAACATTAACGTTGAATTCAGATGGGACATATACTTATGTTTTTTTAGACTCATCCCCCAAAAAAAATAAACAATATTTTTTTGATGCATCTAATTGTGAAATTATACTTGGGACAAATAAGAAAGCAAGTAAGAATGCAAACCTAGAGATAATTTATCTTGACAATCGGTATTTAATTTTTAATGAGGATAATAATCCAAAAGGGCAGATAACACATATTCTAAGTAAAAATTAAATGCTTACGTACAAAAAATAGGACATTTGATAGGAATAGCTATGATTTGCCATTGTTGGAGTTTTCTTCGACAATGAAATTGACAATTCCCTATAACAAAACAATCCCATTTTTCTTACATTCCTCAATCATTTCATTTGGCCAAATGCTTGATTGAATTTCGCCAATATGAGCTTTACGTAAGAAAAACATACAAAGTCGTGATTGCCCTATACCACCACCAATTGAAAGAGGAAGTTCGTCGTTCAAAAGTCGCTTGTGAAACAATAAGTTCTTACATTCAGTTTTTCCGGTAATTTCAAGCTGTCGAAGCAAAGCTTCTTTGTCAACTCTAATTCCCATTGAAGAAATTTCGTAAGCACTTTCAAGAATCGGATTCCAAAGAATAATATCGCCGTTTAATCCCTTGTGAGTATTGTCAGTTGCAGTAGTCCAGTCGTCGTAATCGGGAGCTCGTCCATCATGAATTTTGCCATCAGGAAGTTCGCCACCAATTCCAATAATGAAAATTGCACCAAACTCTTTAGCAGCCTTATTTTCTCTTTCTTTTGGAGTCAAATCAGGATATTGTTGGCATAAATCTTCGCTATAAATAAATTTAATTTCATTAGGAAGAATTGGTTTAATTGAAGGATAATTTTCAAAAATTACATATTCGGCTCTTTTCAAAATAGCATAAATTCTGGTTACAATATCTTTCAAAAACTCAATGTTGCGTTGTTCTTTTGTCATTGTTCTTTCCCAATCCCACTGGTCAACGTATAATGAATGAATATTGTCAAGTTCTTCGTCAGCCCTTATAGCATTCATATCAGTATATAAACCATAACCGTTTTCAATTCCGTAATCGGCAAGCATCATCCTTTTCCATTTTGCAAGAGAGTGAACAACTTCAGCAACAGATTCATTCATATCTTTTATTGGAAATGAAACAGCTCTTTCAGTCCCGTTAAGGTCGTCGTTTATTCCAGTACCTCTAAGTACAAAAAGAGGAGCGGTTACACGTCTTAATCTTAATTCAGAGGATAATTCAAGTTGAAAAAAATCTTTAATCTGAGAAATTGCTTTTTCAGTTTGCATTAAGGTTAAGTATGATTTATAACCTTTTGGGAAAGTTAATTTTGCCATAAAAAGGAGTTTAATGTCTTATTTTCTTTTTACAAATGTAATATGTTCCAGCTTATTAGACAAAATTATTTTTTATTAATTATTTAGATTCTTAAATCTGTGGGCTTTATAATCAATTGTTGGTCATCAGTCAGGTGGAAAACACCTGACTGAGACATGTAGCCTCTTGCAGGTATTTTCACCTGCAAGTATCATTAATTTCCAAAATCACAATTAAGTAATGCTGATCTAGTTTAGCATCTTGCATTTTGATGTATAAAACTGTTAAAAATTGAAAAATAATAATGTTATATTAAACCCTTGTAGTACTTTTCGGTCTAATTGTTTTTTTATATAATATAAATGCGTTTTATGTCAAAAATTATAGTTTTAATTTTCATAGCTTTTTTATCATTTTCGGGAAAGACTCAAGATAGAGGAGGAGGTCATTATCAAGGTGGGATGGGCGGCGATATGCCAAAAATTGGTACAGTTTCAGGTGTTGTAATAGATGATGGAAACAAATTACCTGTAGAATATGCAAATGTAGTTTTATATAGTGTAAAAGATTCAAGCGTAATAAGCGGAGTTATTGCCGATAATAAAGGCGTTTTCAAATTAGAAAAACTTCCATTCGGACGATTTTATGCAGAAGTTTCGTTTATAGGTTACAAAAAGAAAATAATTCCAAATATTGGAATTAATCCAAAACAGGGAACTGATATTGATTTAGGTAAAATATTTATTGAAAAAAATATTGAAGCTATTGGCGAAGTAGAGGTTATTGCCGATAAAAAACTAATTGAATACAAAATTGATAAAAAGGTAATAAATGTTAGTCAAGATATAATTTCGTCGGGCGGAACTGCGGTTGATGTTTTAGAAAACACTCCTTCGATTAAAACCGATATTGATGGAAATGTGTCGCTTAGAGGAAGTGCAAATTTTAAAGTTTTAGTCGATGGAAAGCCAAGCGTATTAGAGAGTAGCGAGATTTTGCAACAAATTCCAGCTTCATCAATCGAAAATATCGAAATTATTACAAATCCTTCGGCAAAGTACGATCCCGAAGGTGTTGCAGGTATAATAAATGTTGTGCTAAAAAAACAAAAAGAAAGCGGTTTTAGCGGTATTGTTAATGTAAAACTCGGTACTTATGAAAATTATGGAGGCGATGCACTAATTAATTATCGTTCAGGTAAATTCAACTTTTTTGTAGGCGGTGGGTTAAATGAAAACATTAGAACAGGTATTGGAAATTCATTAAGAGAATCAAGCTTAAACGACTCAATTTATTATTTAGCAAAAGAGATTGACCAAGGTAGAGGTCATAATGGAAACAATATAAAAGCTGGTTTCGACTATAATATTAATGATTTTAATAGTTTTTCTTTTAGTGGCGAATTAAGAGGTGGCGGTTTTAAAAGGTTTTCAAACGAGAACACACATTATTATACAGAACCATTTACTACAGAAAATTTTTTTATAACCGATAGCAAAATAGAAGTTAAACATAATGCATATTCCTTAAATTCAAGTTATTTGCATAAATTTAAACAAAAAAATCATGAATTAATGTTTATTGGAAGTTATTCTATTTCGGGTGTTGAACGAATGAATACATTAATCGAAACAACAACTGATAATAATTGGACTGAGTTAAATATTAATCCCGATAATACAAAAACAATTGAGGCGGGCAATACAATTAATAAAGAAATAAAAATAGATTACACAAAACCATTTGCAAAAAATGCAAAACTGGAAATCGGTTATCAGTTTAGAGGTTTTTTAAAAGAAACTGATTATACAAATGAAGTTTATAATTATGATGTAGATTCTTGGTCAAAAATTGATTCATTATTTAACAGTATGAGCTTAGACAGAAATGTACATGCAGCTTATACTACTTATTCTAATATGTTTAAGAAATTTGAATTTATGCTGGGGTTCAGAGGCGAATATACAGATAGAGTTATTAAGCAGAATATTACTGGCGAAAAATATATTGTAAATAGGATTGATTATTTCCCATCTGTTCATATTTCACGACCATTATCTAAAGTATTTCAAACTCAGGCAAGTTACAGTAGAAGAATTAATCAACCGAGAGACTATTTTCTCGATCCATATATATTTTATTTGGATAAATATACTATTCGGAAGGGAAATCCAAATATAAACCCCGAATTTTCCGATTCTTATGAGTTGAATGTTCAGGCAAAATTTGAGAAATATTTTATATCATTAGAAACTTATCGCCGACAAACAAATAATTTAATTGAAAGAGTAAGCACTTTAACCGATGATAATATAATGGTTTATACTTTTGAAAATATTAATAAAGACCAAGCAATAGGTGTTGAGCTGATGTTAAATATGGATTTACAAAAATGGTTGACAATTAACTCATCTGTAAATGTTTTCAATTATAGTATTTATGGAACTTTATATAATAAAGATATTTCAGCATCAACAAACACTTGGAATGCAAGAATAAATTCTACTTTTAAAATTAAAGCAAATACAAAAATTCAAATTAGTGCCAATTACGATGCTGCAACTATTGAAGCACAAGAAAAAGAATCAGCTAGTTATATGATTGGTTTAGCTATAAAGCAAGATTTTTTTAAACGCAAACTCTCTGTTACATTAAACATGCGTGATATATTTAATACTTGGAAAAGAGATTCATATACTTACGGAGAAAATTTTGTTGAACATGATGAGTTTAAAAGCAAGTATCCAATGTTGATGTTAAGTCTTAGTTACAAAATAAACAACTACAAGCAAAAACGTGAAAGACCAAGTATGGAGCAGGATGGTGGGGAAATGGAGTAGGAGAAGTTTGAAGTTAGAGGTTTGAAGTTAGAAGTTTAACTTCGTTGAGCTCGCAAGCTCGGTTGAGGTTTGAAGTTTGAAGTTGCATACTAACTCCCAATAATTAATTTAGTGTAACGATTATTAAATACCGCTTACTGAATACTGCATACTGAATACTGCTTACTACATACTGAATACGACTTACTGATTACTTTCTTCTTCTTGTAGTTTGGTCTGAGGTGCTTTGGGCTTTCTTCTTGGAGCTTGAAGTTTGGAGCTTGTAGCTTAAATCTATTCCTTTTCGTTATAAATACAGCAAGTGTTTTTTAATAAACCTTTAGATAATTGATATTTTTCATGTTCATCTAAAATATTAAAATCTCTGCTCATTAACCCAAAACCTTCATTGTATCCTATCAAGGCAGTTGCAGCAAAATTTATTGTGTCTATTGCTAGTTCTCTTAAATGAACACAGCCTTCGCCACCACCTATTTTACTCATTATTTGTTTTGTAATTCCACGTTCTATTTTTAAACCAATTAACAGCTTTGCTTTAATAGCAACTTTTGAACACATTTCGTGTGGATGATTTGCAAATTCACTTTTTGCAGTCATAATTGTTCTTGTTTTAGGATCAATTTGAAGATTCAGCCTGATTAAATGGTATGGGTCAAGAAATGTAGCTTCGAGCATTAAATATCCATTTTCAAGTTCAAATGCCTCAATACCAATGTCACGTTTTGAAACTAATTTTTTAACAGGAATACGCTCGTATTTGTTGTAATCAGAATACTTAGTCATAGTTTTAAATTCAAGTAAATAGGCTAAAGTTTATTAACAATAATGTAATTAATGTGATAAATTTATTTTAGAAATAATTTGCTTTAAACTCATTAATACTTAGTACTTCAGCAGAAGCATTAGTAAGTCTTTGGCTAATTATTCGTCGAGATATTTCTAAAAGAGCATTATTAAATATAAATACATATTTATTATATACAGAAATACCGCTTCCGAATAATAATATTTTTGAATGTTTTATTTTATCCCTACAATCACTTTCTGAAATATTTACAGCATTTTTACAGTCTAATTTAAAATCAACGATTAATGAAGATAAGTTGTTATTTTCATCCTTTATTCCCAAAACCATATCCATTGATTTCATTTTTTTAATATGTGGATTTTCGGAACTGTCCTTAACTTTATCAAGTTTTAATGCAACTTCCTTGTTAAAAGGATATTCGCCTCCGCCCTCTTCTCTAATGATTAAGTTAATTTCTGAAAGATGCTGAGGGAATCTTTTTGAAAGTGGGTGAGACAGAGTTGTTTGCTGACAATATTTCATAAATTATTCTTCAGTAGCTCCGTATTCGTTTATTTTATCTAGTGAAATATTAAAAGAACTGAAAATTGGTTCAATATCGGTTTCAGAAGATTTATAATCAAACTGATATTTATCAAATGCTTTTGCATAATAAAAATTAACATAATTATTATCTTTTTCTAATTCTTTCTTTGCAATGTATTTTATAGCCATTATCATATCAGGATTATGACTTCCAATTAAGAAATTTACTTTAAGTTCTTTATGCAACATTACTATAAGTCTGGCATATTGTACAATCCATTCGGGATGTAAATGGGCTTCTGGTTCATCAAGAATTAATAAAGTTTTATTATCTAAAACCCCATTATTATAAAGAATTTGTAAAACACTAAAAGATTTTAATCCAGTTGCACAACTGAATAAATCAATTGAAAATCCATCTTTTCTGTTATAAACAAAAGTTTCATTTTTGTTATCATATTTAGTTTCTCCATCAATTATTTCACTTTCTAAAACATTCCTTATTTTAGTTTTTGTATTTTCGTTTTCTCCTTTAGTCTTTAATAAAGTGTCTAAATCTTTCCAGTGTGGAACATTATTGTTTTTAATATTTTCAACTCCAATTATTATTGGTGTATCAATATAAGCTACTTTGTTTACGGTTAAAAAGTTAGATAATTTCTTATCTTTTCTATTAGTAATTGATGCACCTAATTCCTCAATGCTATAATTATTAACATTAATATCTTCTGTGAAATAATTTGAAATCATAGCATCTGATATTCCAATGGGTCTGTTTTCAATATCCTTGTATGTTTTTTGAAATTTATTTTTAATTTTTTCTTTTAGTTTATCTAATACTGCAGATATATCTAAATTTTCAAAGTCCTTTTCTTTTTCAAAAAATTCTTCTTTAAAAAACCTTTCTAATCTGTAAAATCTTATTTTATATCTTTCTTCTTTTTTAAATTCTGATGGCAATTCTGCAAAAGTTTTAATAAAAAAATCTATTGCTGACAATATTCTATTTTCTTGTTCTTTTAAATCAGTATCTCCATTAAAATTAAAAAGTCGTTGAAACTTAAATCGCAAATCATATTCTTCTTTGTCTTTGAACTCACTATTTTTTCTATAAAAAAATTCAAATTCGTGTGTTAATTCATCAAAAAAATGTCTAATATCTTTTAATTCATAAAAAAGATTTTCGATAACGATTTTGTCAAAATCAATTGCTGTTTTGATAGTACGATAAAGTAATTTTGAGATTGTACTTTTGCCACTGCCATTAATTCCTGCAACAACTGTAATTCCATTTAGGATTATATCCGCAGATTTAATTGCTCTGAAATCCTTTATTTTGATTCGTAATTTTGGAATATCTTCCATAAAAAATATTATAATTTTAAAAGTACTGTTTTTTCCGTATCAATTAAATACAAAAATATAACAAAAAATCAAAAAACTTCATTCAGGATTAAGTTAAAGTTACTTAATATTTTAATTTTTAAAAATTACTAAAATAATATGTTTATTTTTACGTATATTTTTATGAAATGGATGATGTAATTACTTTCAACGAAATTGTAAAAAACTACAGAGTTGGAACAGAGGTTGTTCGTGCTTTGAGAGGAGTTTCAACTTCAATAAGAAGAAACGAATATGTTGCAATAATGGGCCCTTCTGGTTCTGGAAAATCGACTTTAATGAATATTGTTGGTTGCCTTGATACTCCTACATCTGGTGAATATGTTTTAAATGGTAAAGATGTCAGCAAGATGACAGATGATAAACTTGCTGGAATTAGAAATAAAGAAATTGGTTTTGTATTTCAGACATTTAACTTATTGCCACGTTATACAGCTCTTGAAAATGTAATGTTACCATTAATTTATGCTGGAATTCCCAAAAGCGAACGATTAGAAAGAGCTAATATTGTATTAGATAGTGTTGGGCTTAGCGATCGTAAGACTCACAAACCTAATGAATTATCTGGTGGTCAAAGACAACGTGTGGCAGTAGCAAGAGCGTTAGTAAATCATCCATCTATTATTTTGGCTGATGAGCCTACAGGGAATCTTGACTCTAAAACTTCAGTCGAAATTATGAAATTAATAGACGAAATTCATAAAAAAGGTAATACAATTA
>MEND01000064.1:0-4132 GCA_001768975.1 Bacteroidetes bacterium GWA2_31_9
TTTATGTTTTAATTAATAATAAAGATTCGGCTTTAACCGAAATAAAATGTGAAGAGTATAAATTATTAAGTTTTAATTCAGAAAATAATAATTACAAATTTTTGTTTGAAGAAAAGCCCGACACAAATAATTATTTAAATACATTACGAACTACTTATAAATTAGATAATTTAATAGATAAATCGAAATCCGATGCTGATAACGTTTTGAAAGTTCTTAATTGGGTTCATAGTCAGTGGAATCACGATGGCATGAACGAACCATCAAAAAATGATGCACTTACAATTCTTAAAGAAGCACACGAAGGCAAAAGTTTCAGATGTGTAGAATATGGAATTGTTACAGCAGCCTGTCTTAATGCACTGGGTTTCAAAGCAAGAACACTCGGTTTGCAAACAAAAGATGTTGAAACCGCAGAGTCTGGAGCAGGGCATGTACTCACAGAAGTTTGGTTAAACGATTTACAAAAATGGGCAATGCTTGATGGTCAATGGAATGCAATGCCGGTTTTAAATAATATTCCACTAAATGCTGTTGAACTTCAAAAAGCAATTGTAACAAATTACGATTCAATTGAAATAAAAAGCCTATCTGCTTCCGACAGAGTAAATTATATAGAATGGATTAGTCCATATCTTTTTTATTTTGTTGCTCCCTTCGACAATAGGGAAATATTAAATTCTAAACCTTTTGAAATAGAAGGGAAAAGCCATTTAATGCTTGTTCCGACTGGAGCAAAAGAACCCAAAAAATTTCAAAAAAAGTGGGATATTGATTATTGCATTTACTCAAATTCGTTGCATGATTTTTACAAAAAATTATAAATGACTTCAAAAAACAAAAACATAGGTCTTTTTTTCGGTTCATTTAACCCCATTCACATTGGGCATTTGGCTATTGCAAACTATATCGTTGAATTTACTGAACTTGATCAGATTTGGTTTGTTGTTAGCCCACATAATCCGCTGAAAAACAAGGCTTCTCTTCTGGAAGATTATCATCGACTAGAACTTGTTAATCTTGCAATTGGCGATTGTGGTAAATTCAAAGCTTCAAATATTGAGTTTCGTTTGCCACAGCCGTCATATACAATTAATACTTTGGAATATTTGAAGGAAAAATATCCAAAAATGAAATTTTCGTTGATAATGGGAGCTGATAGTTTGAAATCAATTAATAAATGGAAAAATCCAGAGCTTATCCTGACAAACTATATAATTTATGTTTATCCACGCCCAAATATTGATATTTCTGAATTTCAAAATAATACAAATTTAAAAATGGTAGATGCTCCAATAATGGAAATTTCTTCAAGCTTTATTCGTGAGTCCATTAAAAACAAGAAAGATATTGCCTTTTTTATGCCTGAAAAAGTGTATAAGTACATTCAGGAAATGCATTTTTATGAGAAGTAGTTTCTATTTTCAAAGTATGAAAACAATTATTATTATCTCAATATTAATATTTTTTGATTTCAATTTTGTAAAAGGGAATTTAAAATTTCAAAGCGATAATAGACCTTATGTAAATATTGAAAGGACAAGATTAAAAGCAAAAGAAGCACTTATATTCTGTAATAATAAGAAGTTAAATAATGAATTTTGTATTTTAATTGATATGAGTTTACATTCTGGCGTAAAGAGGTTTTTTGTATGGGATTTTAAAAATGATACAATTTTAAATAGTTTTTTAGTTGGTCACGGCTGTTGTGATAATCCCTGGAGTTTTGATTTATCTAAAGACAATCCAATATTTAGTAATATTGAAGGAAGTCATTGTTCATCAATAGGTAAATATAAACTTGGTGAAAGATGTTATAGTGATTGGGGAATCAATATTAAATACATTATGCATGGATTAGAATCAACCAATAATAATGCTTTTTCACGAATTATTGTATTTCACTCATGGGAAAATGTAAGTGATGAGGAAGTTTATCCAGATGGGACTCCAGAAGGATGGGGATGTCCTACAATTTCAAACAATAGTATGAAAATAATAGACCCTAAAATAAAATCTTCTGAAAAGCCAGTTTTAATGTGGATTTATAACTAGGAATAAGCCGAATTGTTGAAGTGTAAAAGATATTAATTAGCCTTTTTCCAACTCTTAAAACTATATCCCTTAACACTATAAAACAAAATAAACAAATAACAAGGAATCAAAATCCAATAAGCATTTTGTGCTCCAATTGTTTCTATTCCGGCAAGTTTACCGTAAAGTAATGGAAGTAAAGCTCCTCCTGCAATTGCCATTATAAGCATTGCAGAACCTGTTTTTGTGAATTTACCTAAGCCATTAATTGCTAGAGGCCATATAGCGGGCCACATAAGTGCATTTGCAAGTCCAAGTAAGGCTATAAATAAAACTGAAATATATCCATTTGTAAACACAGCTAGAATGCTAAATATCACGCCAGTAATTGCCGAAATAGCCAATGCTTTTGATTGTGAAATTAGTTTTGGTATTGACAAAATTCCAATTATGTAACCAATTACCATTGCTGTAAGCGTAAATGCTGTAAAATTTTTAGCTTCCGATAATGCAATTCCTTGCGACAAACCATAAGTTCCAATTGTATCTCCGGCAATAACTTCTGCTCCTACATAAAGAAAAAGTGTAATAACGCCTAAAACAAGATTAGGAAATTGCAAAACGCTGGTTTTATGTTCATTTTCTGAATGGTCATGTTCAGATCCTTCTTCGGCTTCAATTTCGGGAAGTGGCGAAAAACGTACTAATAATGCAAGTACTACTAATGAAATTGCCATAAAAATATAAGGAACAATTACACGAGAGGCTAATTCATCAAGCATTACGGTTTTTTGTGCAATATCAACTTGTTGTAAATTAGCAACAAAAGTATCGGCATCTGATAAAATTACAGCACCCAAAATCAGTGGAGCTAAAACACCTGCAACTTTATTACAAATTCCCATAATGCTTATGCGTTTTGCAGCACTTTCAATAGGTCCTACAATTGTAATGTACGGATTTGAAGCAGTTTGCAGAATCGATAATCCTGTTCCGATTATAAATAAACCTGTCAAAAATAATGGATACATTCTACTTTGTGCAGCCGGAATAAAAAGTAAAGCACCAGCTGCCATGACCAATAATCCCAACATCATTCCTTTTTTGAAACTTGTTTTTTTCAAAATCCACGACGATGGTAACGCCATTACAAAATATGAAATATAAAATGCAAATGCTACAAGCATAGATTGAAATGTATCTAACTCACAAGCAATTTTCAAATAAGTAATAAGCGTACCATTTAACCAAGTTACAAATCCGAAAATAAAAAACAGCAAACCAATTATAAAAGTCGCTACTAGGCTGGATTTAGAGTTTTTTGTCATTTTTTTAATTTTTATATAAGATTGATATTAATTTATTTACGCTTTGTCTCTTGCCACAGATTACGCTGATTCTCACAGATTTGAAGCACATATTTTTTCCTATAATTAACATTAAAAAAATAATCTTTTGTTTTACATCTGTAAATCTGTTGCAAATTCTTATAATTCATAATTTTAGATCTGTGTAAATTTGTGCAATCTGTGGCAAACTCTTCTTTTTCATAATTTTAAATCTGAGAAATCTGTGGCATATTCTTCTTTAATTATTTAAAAGCTCCTCAGCATCTTTAATTCCAATTCGTTCGCCATTGTTAAAGGCTACAATAAATGCTTCTGGAATTCCTATTTCCAAAATACTTTCGCGATAAGCAAATGCTTCAGCCAATGTTTTAAATTCGCCCGAAGTATATTTGTAAAGTCCTTTATGGAAATATTCATAAATTTTAATTCCTTTAAATTGCTTGTCGTTTACATTCATTTTGATTTTTGTAGCCAAAACCTGAACTTTAAACGAAACTTTATTTTCAATTATTTTTTCGTTTTGAACTTCTATATTTTCAGCAATTTGAATAGTTTCTGGTTTAACATTAAATGTTTCAACAATTGTATATTTTTTAGCTGCAACTTTTCGGTAACACGAATTAAAATGCCACCACTCAGTTTGAATATTAAAAAAACCTGCACTATCCATAACTCTACGCAAAAGTTTCCGATTATTGATTTGAATTTCAGACAATAAACCCTTTTTTAACATTTGCTTTTCCATAATC
>MEND01000064.1:4189-7888 GCA_001768975.1 Bacteroidetes bacterium GWA2_31_9
GTTCCATCAATAATACTTAAATCAACAGCTGCACCAAAATTATGCAACGAACCATATTTTGGATTGGATAAATATTTTGGTTTTTCCTTTTCAGGAATTTTTATTAAATCCCACATAACTTGCTGAATTTCTTTCGGTCTAACGCCATCGAAAATTATAAATAGATATTGCGGAAATGTATCTTTTAAAAATTTGTGAGCAACCAATAATTTATTAGCAACTTCTTCATTTAAATAACATTTGTTGAAATCGCCATATAAATCAACTCCAAGGAAATTGTTTACAGTTGAATATCGAATATCAATTTTTAAAGTTGTATCTAAAATTTTTACATCTACAAAATTTTTATTTTTTAAATATTCTTCAAAAGGTGATAATTTGATAACAGAATCAGTCTTTTCTTTAACTATTATTGAATCCAAAACCTCATTAATAACATTTTTTTGAGAAACTATTTTTGCCTTTTCTGGATGATTACAGCTATTGAAAATAATATAGGTTATGAATAGTATAAAAACAATTGCATTTTTACCGAAAAGCTGTATTTTTGAACTATCTAACAAATTTGAAAACAATTTAAAAATTTCTAAATATAGATATATAATAATACTAAAAATTGACTTATGAAAAGGACATTTCAACTATTCGTTGTTTATATTATTTTATTTAATATAAGCTTTGCACAAACTAAAGAATTAACTATTGAAGACGCTGTTTATAAGATATTTAGAACTTTTTACATGGAGGGCTATAAACAGTACAACTGGCGAGGAAATACAGATAATATAACTTTTGTAGATAAAAATGTATTAAGCGAAATGTCAGTAAATGGCAAATCAAATGTGATTTTAAAGATTGAAGACTTGAACCCTATATTGAAAAAAAGTGGCTTCGACGAATTACAGATGTTTCCTGCTTATTCATGGGTTGACGAAAATAATATTACTTTGAGCTTGTCTGATGGAACAATAATTTATAATATTAAAGATAAGCAAATTACTACAAAATTTAAAAACGAAATCGATGCCGAAAATTTTGATATAAATGATGTAAATTCCCACATTGCTTATACAATAAAAAACAATCTTTTCATAAAAGATAAGGCTGGGAAAATTACTCCGATTACAAATGATAGCAATTTAGGAATTGTTAATGGCAAAAGCGTTCATCGTCAGGAATTTGGAATAAATGAAGGAATTTTTTGGTCGCCAAAAGGCAATTTGCTTGCATTTTACCGAATGGACGAAACAATGGTAACTGATTATCCGCTTGTTAATACAAATCCACGTATTGCAGTTGTTGAAAATATAAAATATCCGATGGCGGGAATGAAAAGCCATCATGTAACAGTTGGAGTTTACAACATTGCAAATGGAAAAACTACATTTTTACAAACCGGAGAGCCTGCTGAACAATATCTTACAAACATTTCGTGGTCAAACGATGAAAAAGAAATTTATATAGCAGTATTGAATCGTGAACAAAACCATGCGAAATTTAATAAATACGATGCAGTTAGCGGAAAATTTTTATCAACTCTTTTTGAAGAAAAAAACGACAAATATGTTGAACCTCTGAAACCTGCTTTGTTTTTGAAAACCAAGCCAAATCAATTTATCTGGCAAAGCCAGCGTGATGGTTATAATCATTTGTATTTGTACAACACTTCAGGTGAGTTAATTAAACAGGTAAGTAAAGGAAATTTTGTGATTCTCGAAATTTTGGGATTCGATAAAACCGAAGAAAATGTTTATGTAGAAGCAACTTACGAAAAACGACAAATCGAAACTCATGTTTACAAAATAAACCTTTCTACTGGCGAAAAAGTTCAAATAACCAAAGAAGCAGGAACACATAATATTCAAAAAAATAATAACTCAACAATGTTTATTGACTCATATTCAGCAATTAATGTAGCATCAGAAACCAATTTGCTTAATTCTAAAGGTGAAAAATTAAAAAGTTTAAATCAGGCTAAAAACCCCACAAGTGACTATAAGCTTGGAAAACTTGACGTTTTTACAATTAAAGCTGCCGACGAAAAAACCGATTTGTTTTGTGCCACAATTAAACCACCAGACTTTGCTCCAGATAAAAAATATCCTGTAATCCTTTATGTATATGGCGGACCTCACGCTCAAATGATTAACGATACTTGGCTTGGCGGACAAGATTTATGGAAATTTTATATGGCACAAAAAGGCTATATCGTTATGGTTGTTGATAATAGAGGCTCGGGAAACAGAGGAATGGAGTTTGAAAACGTTATTCATCGCAACCTTGGAGTTAACGAAATGGCTGACCAAATGAAAGCCTTAAATTATTTAATCAGTACAGGTTGCGTTGATACATCAAGAATTGGCGTACATGGCTGGAGTTACGGTGGTTTTATGACAACATCGCTTATGACTACATACCCAAATATTTTCAAAGTTGGAGTTGCCGGCGGACCAGTAATCGACTGGAAATATTACGAAGTAATGTATGGCGAAAGATACATGGATACACCCGACGAAAACCCTGACGGATACGTAAATACATCGTTAATCGGAAAAGTTGATAAGTTAAAAGGTCGCCTTTTATTAATTCATGGTGCAATGGACAATACAGTTGTATTGCAAAATAGCCTAACATTTATTCAAAAATGTATAGAAGAAGACAAATCAGTTGACTACTTTATTTATCCAAATGCCGAGCACAATGTAAGAGGCTTGCACAGAGTACATTTAATGAAAAAAATTACGCAATATTTTGATGATTTTTTGATGGAGGGGAAATAAGTTTGTTTACAATTAATCAAGTTTATTGTAGGTTAATATGGATTTTAAAAAGCTTATTAATTCAATTGAAATTACAAACAAACATTAAAAACCAATAAAATGAAGCTTGAACTCGAATATAAATTATGGCTTAATACTTTCAAAGAAAAAATAAGAACAACTCAAATTAAAGCCGCATTAAGTGTTAACTCACAATTAATTGCACTTTATTGGGATTTAGGAAAATTTATTGTCGAAAAACAAGAACAAAGTAAATGGGGTGCTTCATTAATTGAACAAATTGCTAAAGATTTGAAAAAAGAATTGCCCGACACAAATGGTTTTTCACGTTCAAACCTTTACAGTATTCGACAATTTTATTTATTTTATTGCAATTCTGAATTAGTACAACTTAATAATCAAAACGAAATAATCCACCAACTTGGTGGACAAATTCAAAATACCACAATTATCCACCAAGATGGTGGACAAATTTTTAACGTAAATCATATTTTGTTTCAAATTCCTTGGCGACATCACGTGTTAATTTTAAATAAAGTTGAAAGTGAAGAACAAGCAATTTTCTACATTAAAAAAACTATTGAAAACAATTGGAGTAGAAATGTTTTGCAAATACAAATTGAAAGTAAACTATTTCAACGACAAGGAAAAGCATTAAATAATTTCGAAAACACGCTTCCAAAAATCCAAAGCGATTTAGCAAAAGAAACGCTAAAAGATCCTTATATTTTCGACTTTTTAACATTAGAAGAAAATGTTCAAGAACTTGAATTAGAAAGACAACTTACCGAAAACATAACTCATTTTTTATTAGAACTAGGAAAAGGATTTGCATTTGTTGGACGACAATATATTTTAAAAATTGGTGATAAAGACCGTAAAATAGATTTATTGTTTTACCATACTCGCATGCACTGTT
>MEND01000064.1:7905-8055 GCA_001768975.1 Bacteroidetes bacterium GWA2_31_9
AAAATGAGTGAATTTGAACCTGAATTTGTTGGCAAAATGAATTATTATTTAACAGCAGTTGACGAACAATTAAAAACAGAAATAGACCAACCAAGTATTGGAATAATATTGTGCAAATCAAAAACTGCAATTGATGTTGAGTATGCCCTA
>MEND01000065.1:0-2593 GCA_001768975.1 Bacteroidetes bacterium GWA2_31_9
ATTAGAACCTTTTTTTTGAATTACAAAATTTCAAAGAACTCTTTTTTTATTAATTTTCAATATTTTATCTACTTTTGCTTAACTAAACGACATTGATTAATAATTTAGCATTTTAACAAAAAGACCGCTTCAACTTTGGAGCGGTCTTTCTATTTTATATAACTTTTCAACATTTTAATATTATTTAGAAAAATTTTAAATAAAAAACCTTTTTTTAAAAATTCATTTTATAATTTTAACCGACTTAAAAATGATATAATAATATTAGAATATGACTATGGATAACTCCATGAATTTTGATGATTTTAAAAATCAGGTAATTGCAGATTATAAACTTGCAAATATCAGTAGAGAATTAAGTATATTAGGTCGAAAAGAAGCACTTATGGGACGTGCAAAGTTCGGCATTTTTGGCGATGGAAAAGAAATTGCACAAATTGCTTTAGCTAAAGTATTTCAGAATGGAGATTTTCGTTCGGGGTATTATCGCGACCAGACTCTTATGATGGCTATTGGTGAGTTTACAGCAGAAGAATTTTTTGCTCAATTATATGGGAATCCTGATTTAAATGATAACCCAGGAACTGCCGGAAGAATTATGAACAACCATTTTGCGACCAGAAGTCTCGACGAAACAGGGAATTGGAAAGACCTTACAAAACAAAAAAACTCATCACCAGATATTTCACCAACAGCTGGGCAAATGCCACGTTTACTCGGACTTGCTTTGGCTTCAAAAATATATCGAAATGAGAAGGAGCTTCAACAGAAAAATAAATTTTCGGTAAATGGAAACGAAGTAGCTTTCGGAACAATTGGTGATGCCAGCACTTCCGAAGGGCATTTTTTTGAAACAATAAATGCTGCCGGAGTTTTGCAAGTTCCAATGGCAATATCGGTTTGGGACGATGGTTACGGAATTTCAGTTCCAAAAAAATTCCAAACGACCAAACAAAGTATTTCTGAGCTTTTGAAGGGTTTTGAGAAAGAAGAAGATACAAATGGATACAAAATTTTTAAAGGAAAAGGTTGGGATTATCCCGGACTTTGCCAAATGTATGAAGAAGGAATAAAAATTTGCAGAGAACAACACATTCCAGTTTTATTTCATATTGAGGAAATGACTCAGCCACTCGGTCATTCTACATCTGGTTCGCACGAAAGATATAAATCTGCTGAGAGGTTGCAATGGGAAATAGATTTCGACCCAATAATTAGAATGCGTGAATGGATATTGTCGGTAAATATTTCTACTGAAAATGAGTTAGATTCGATTGAAAATGAGGCTAAAGAGATTGCGAAAGTTGCAAAAAATAATGCATTAGATAAATATCTCAATCCTATTAAAAAGGAAAGGGAAGAGCTTCTTAATATTATTAGCAGTTCAATGTGTCATTGTGTTAAAGATGACCATATTAAAAAGTTAATGTCGGAACTTTCAAGAACTACTTTTCCACAACGAAAAGACAATACAAGTACCGTAAAAAAAATATTAAGATACATTTGCCAGACTTGCGATAGCAAAAAGCCTTTAAAAGAAAATTTATTAAGCTGGAAGGAAAAAAATAAATCCGAAAATGCAAAAAGATATAATAGCTTTTTATATTGTGAATCGGCTAAATCTGCATTGAAAGTTTCTGAAGTAAAACCAATTTTTAACGAAAGTTCTCCGTTAGTAAATGGAAGAGAAATTTTAAGAGATAATTTTGATATTTTATTTTCAAAATATCCAGAATTAGTCACTTTTGGAGAAGATACTGGAAGCCTTGGCGATGTTAACCAAGGCTTAGAGGGTTTGCAAGCAAAATATGGCGATATTAGAATTACCGATACTGGAATACGTGAAAATACAATAGTAGGGCAGGGCATAGGCTTGGCTTTAAGAGGATTAAGACCAATTGCCGAAATTCAATATTTCGATTATTTACTTTATGGTTTGCAAACATTAAGCGACGATTTAGCTACTATTCATTATAGAACCAAAGGCGGACAAAAAGCTCCTGTAATTATACGTACTAGAGGACATCGTCTTGTTGGAATTTGGCATTCTGGCTCTCCTTTGAGTATGGTTATTAATTCAATTCGAGGAATGTATGTTTGTGTTCCCAGAAATTTAACTCAAGCAGCAGGCTTCTATAATACATTGTTAGAATCGGATGATCCTGCTTTAGTTATTGAGCCTTTAAATGCATATCGGTTAAAAGAAAAAGTTCCTCTTAACCTTGGAGAATTTAAAATCCCATTAGGAGTTCCCGAAATAATTGAGGAAGGAACAGACATTACAATAGTTACTTACGGTTCATGCGTAAGAATTGCTTTAGATGCAGTCGAGCAATTAAAAGAATTTAAAATATCATGCGAACTAATTGATGTTCAGACATTATTGCCATTTGATATTAATAATTTGATTTTGGAATCAATTAAGAAGACTGGAAAAGTTTTGTTTTTTGATGAAGATGTTCCAGGAGGTGCAACAGCTTATATGATGCAAAAAGTTGTTGAGGGACAAGGGGCATTTTATTACTTAGACACTGAGCCAAAAACATTGTGTGGAAACGACCATCGTCCTGCTTATTCTGCCGATGGCGACTAT
>MEND01000065.1:2649-15570 GCA_001768975.1 Bacteroidetes bacterium GWA2_31_9
AAATAAACCTTCTAAATATCCATTTATTTATTGATTTTAGATTCAGTGATTGATTTGTTTTATGGCAAAAAAGAAAAAATCTAAGTTAGGTTTAATTCTGAAAATAATATTTTCAATATTTTTAGTTTTAATAATTGCTGGAGGCATCATTGGATACCAGTATTATAAGAAAATTTATAATCCAAATATTCAAATAAAAGATAAAGACTATTTGTATATTCCAACAGGTTCTACTTTCGAGGATGTTGTTAGAATAATCGAAAACAAAAAGCTGGTTAAAGATATTAATTCATTTGAATGGGTTGCTGAACTTAAGAAGTATCCAGAAAAAGTTAAGCCGGGTAAATATCTGATTAAGAAAAATATGAGCAATAACGAACTTGTTAATTTGTTACGAGCAGGATTGCAAACACCTGTAATGGTAGTATTTAATAATGCCAGAACAAAAGAACAGCTGGCTGGAAAAGTTTCAAAAAATATTGAAGCAGATTCGTCTCATGTATTAAGTTTGCTCGAAAGTGATGATTTTGTTACAAAATATGGATTCAATACAGAATCAATTATGACAATGTTTATTCCAAATTCCTATGAATTATTTTGGAACACATCAGCTGAACAATTTTTTGATAGAATAGCAACTGAATATAAGCAATTCTGGACTGAAGACAGAAAATATAAGGCAAAACTACTTGGATTAAGTCAAAGTGAGGTTTCTATTTTGGCTTCAATAGTTGAACAAGAAACTATCAAGAAGGACGAAAGACCTAGAGTAGCAGGAGTTTATCTGAACAGGATAAGAAAAAAAATGCTTTTACAAGCTGATCCAACAGTTATTTTTGCAATGGGCGATTTTACAATAAAAAGAGTTTTAAAACAATATCTAGATTACGACTCGCCATATAATACCTACAAATATGCTGGATTGCCACCAGGACCAATCTGTCTTCCGTCAATTTCTTCAATTGATGCGGTTTTAAATAGCGAAAAACATGATTACATTTTCTTCTGTGCAAAAGAAGACTTCTCTGGTTATCACAATTTTGCGAAAACTGCAGAACAGCATAATGCAAATGCAAATAAATATAGAGTTGCATTAAATAAAAGGAAGATTTATAAATAGGAAAATAATTTTATATTTGTTGCAAAATTATAAATATGAGAGTTAAGTTATTACTTGTTTTTACTTTTTGCATTATTCTTTTAAAAGGATATTCACAACAGTTTACTCATTACGTAGACATTGTTAAACCTCATAGTGTGTTTTGTGATAGTAAAAGTAATGTATGGATTGCTACTGAAAGAGGTGTAGTAAAATATCACAATGGTAATTATGAATTGATATGTGATTTAGATAATATTACTCCGCAATACGTTCAAGATATTTATGAGGATAGCAATAATAATATGTGGTTTAGCATATGGAATTATGGTGTAATAAAATTCGATGGAGTAAGTTGGACGAAATATACTTTAGATAATGGCTTAGTTAGTAATCAAATATTTTCAATAATTCAAGATAATTTTGGGAATATGTGGTTTGCGACAAATGGCAGTGGTATAAGTGTTTTCAGCGGTTCATCATGGACAACTTTTAATTTAACAAATGGACTTAAATCAGATACCATTTATTCAATGGAAAAGGATAATTTGGGAAATATTTGGCTTGGGTCTTATATTCCTGTTGGGGTAATGAAATATGATGGTGTAAGCTGGACTTATTATACCGTTTCTGATGGTTTAGTTAGTAATGAAATTTATGATATTGCTGTTGATAATTATGGAAGTATTTGGTTTGGAACCAATCAGGGTGCCTCAAATTTTGATGGAACAAATTGGACTACTTATACAAGTGCCAATACTAATTTTGGTTTAATAAATAATGATTTAAATTGTATTGATAAAGACAATTTTGGAAATCTTTGGTTTGGAACAGTTAATGGTGTCAGCAAGTATGATTTAATTGATTCAGTTTGGACTAAATATTCTACATTTAATGGAATGCTTGAAAAAAAGGTGTGGAGTATTGATATGGATTCTTTAAGTCGGGTATGGATGGTAACTGATACAAAGGGAATTTGTATATTAGTTGACTCAACCTGGATTTACTATAACCCTGTTTACTTAGCAAATAATAGTGTTTTTACTTTCACTCAGGACCTAAATAATAATTTGTTTATAGCAACTGGTGGTGGATTAACAAAGTTTGATGGACAAAGTTGGACAAAGTATACTACTCTAAATTATATCTTACCAAATAATACTGTAACTTCTTTAGTAGTTAATTCCGCAGGAATTCTATATGTTGGAACTGCAAGCGACGTGATAAAAACATATAATGGCACTACATGGTCTACTTTTTATCCTCCCTTAATTTCATCTAATATTAGGTCTATGTTCATTGATAGTAATGATAGATTTTGGGTTGGTACACAGCAAGATGGAGTATTTAGACTAATGCCTGGGGGTAATAATTGGAGCAATTTTTCAGGTATTGGATTAGCTGGCAATATGGTAAATGCCTTTTATGAAGACATTGATGGGGTTATTTGGATAGCATGTAATAATGGAGTAAGTACATACTCTTCAAGCGGTATGACAGTATTTAACCAAGCTTACGATGGCTTGGTAAGTACTTTTGTGACTGATATAATGCAGGATAGCTTGGGAGATATGTGGTTCTCAACAAGTGGAGGAGGTATTAGTAAGTTCGATGGAATAAATTGGATTACTTATTCTAAAGATGATTATTTGCCAAATAATACAGTTACATGTATTTTAAAGGATTATAAAAATAATTTATGGTTTGGAACAGATTCTGGATTAGTTAAATATGATTATAATTCATGGACTGTTATGACAACTTCTGATGGATTAAATTGTAATAACATAAATTCATTGTTTGAAGACAATCAGCATAAAATATGGATTGGATATTGGAATGGAGGTGCTTCTTTATATGACCCAAGCATTAATACTTTTATTGAACACATTAACCTTAACGACAATCTGCTTTTTGTATATCCAAATCCTTCATTAGGTGTTGTAAATTTTGATGTTTCTGAGGAAATAGGAGAATTTGTATTAAGTGTTTACAATATTCAAGGTCAAGTAATCCTTGAAAAAAAGTGTTTGTCAGGAAATAATGGAAATATTAATTTAAAATCTTGCCAATCAGGCTTGTATTATGTTAATATAAAGAATTCTAAATATAATATAACGAAAAAGATATTTAAAGAATAAAAAAACTTTTTTTAAGGCTGTAATTCTATCTTTTACATTAAGTTATAAATCAAATTTGAGCTCAGTTTACATTGTGCTAAAATTTTCTTATTTTTACTTTTCTAAATAATTAAATTGTAAAATTTATAAATTCTAAATTATATGGCTGCATTTCATGCTTACGACATCAGAGGTATTTATAACAAAGACTTCAATAAAGAAGATGTTTATAAAATTGGTTTTTTTCTACCTGAATTACTGAAAACAAGAAAAGTTTTAGTTGGGCGAGATGTGCGAGTTTCGTCACCCGAAATTTACGAGTATTTAACCAGTGGTATTACTGATGCCGGAGCCGATGTTTACAATATTGGCTTGTCAACTACTCCAATGGTTTACTTCTCAACTGCAAAATTCAAATTCGATGCTTCGATTCAAATCACTGCATCGCATAATCCGAGAGAATATAACGGTTTAAAAATTTCACGAACTAATGCTCTTCCAGTTGGTTATGATACAGGTTTGGGCGAACTTGAAAAAATGATTAAAGAAAAAGCAGTGAAAATTACTGCTCCAAAGGGCAAAATCATTGATTTAGATGTTAAAGACGAATATTTGGCGTTTTTGAAAAAATATATTCCAGATTATTCTAATTTAAAAATTGCAATCGACTGTTCAAACGGAATGGCAGCTTTGCTAATAAAAGATATTTTAGGCGATTATCCTTCATATATTTACGAAGATTTAGATGGCACATTCCCAAACCACGAAGCTAATCCATTGATACTTGACAATGTTCAGGATTTAATTTCATTAGTGAAAAAAGAATCGGCTGATATTGGAATTATTTTCGATGGCGATGCCGATAGAGTTATGTTTGTTGACGAAAAAGGTCAGTTCATTTCCCCCGATTTAATGATTGCTGTTATGGCTCATTATTTTTTGGAAGAAAAAGGCTTGAAAGGCTTGGTAATACAAGATATTCGTACTTCAAAAGCTGTAGCCGAATATATTGAGCAATTTGGCTCTAAAATGCACATGTGGAGAGTTGGGCGAGCTTATGCAGCACTAAAGCTTCGTGAAATTGACGGAATTTATGGTGGCGAACTTGCTGGACACTATTATTTCAAAGATTTTTATTATTCCGACTCAGGTTTACTAGCATCGCTTATAATTTTAGATGTTGTAAGTAAGATGAAAAAGAAAGGAATTAGCTTGTCGCAATTAATTTCAAAAATTGCAACTTACCACAATTCAGGCGAAATAAATTTTAAAATTGAAAAAAAGCAAGATGCAATGGATTCGATTAAAGAATGTTTTACAGCAGAGGAGAATCCAACAGCATTTTATGACTTCGATGGTTATAGAATCGAATTTAAAGATTGGTGGTTAAATGTAAGACCGTCAAATACAGAACCATACCTCAGATTCCTTGCTGAGGCTAAAACACAAACATTATTGGATGAAAAAATTGAAAAAGTTTATCAAATAATGAAACAATTCAAGTAAGATGGGTTAAGTTAAAATTTAAGCTGATGAGAATAATTGGTTATTCGACAAAAAAAGTGAGAAATGATGAAGAGTTTTACAATATAAAAGACGAAAGCTTACAAGAATGATATACAGTTTGTTAAGCTCCGCAAAGCGTAATAATAATTCCTTATAAATTGCAAGCTGTTTGAGCGAAGTCGCAGACGGAGTGAGTTCTTGCAATTAAAAGTTTTTTGTTACTTTTTTTCGATAAAAAAAGTAAAAGAAAACACTATAATTAATCCTGTTTTCACTTAATATGTTGAATAACCAAATAAATACGAATTGCAAATACTATTAAAATACCTAACTTTCTCATGAAATTTAATGTAAAATATTAAATATTACATATTAAATCTTACATGATTAAGCAACTTATATATTTTTAAAACGTCTATTTCTCGAATTGGTCACCTTATGAATTTTAGTGATAAAGAAGCAGTTGAAAAGCTTGTGATTGCTTGTGCAAAAGGTGATCGACGAAGTCAGCAAATTGTTTATAAAGCTTTTTATGGCAAAATGCTTGGCGTATGTGTAAGATATTCAAGCAATAGAGATGAAGCTAAAGATTTGTTGCACGACAGTTTTATCAAAATTTTTGAAAAACTCAAAAATTTCAAAAATGAAGGTTCTTTAGAAGGTTGGGTTCGACGAATTGTAGTTAACAATGCAATCGACTTTGTGAGAGCAAAAAAGGAATTTGTTTTAAATTATGATGATGAATCCCAATTTGAAAACATTCCAGACGATAATCATTTTGATTCAGATATTGAAGAAATGAAAAAAATCAAAGCTGAAATAATTCTGAGTTTTGTTCAAAAATTAAGTCCTGCATATAAAACAGTTTTTAATATGTATGTGATTGAAAGTTACACTCATAAAGAAATTGCCGATTATCTTGAAATCAGTGTAGGAAGCTCGAAATCCAATCTGGCTAAAGCAAAAATGAAGTTAAGAGAAATGTTTGAAAAATATAAAAATGGAAAAGGAAAATTTTCATGACGGGTTTGAAAACCTGTTCCGCGAAAAACTAGAGAATATAGAATATCCATATTCTCCTTCTAATTGGGCAGGTTTACAAAAAGGCCTTAGAAAGCAAGGCTTATCTAAAGGTTCTTTTATTTCTACAAGTGTAGTTGTTTCAGCTATTGTAGTTTCTGTTGTTGTTATTTCAGCAGGAATTTATTTTTTGCAAAATAATAGTATTGAGACGAAAAAAACTGATAAAGTTGTTGTAAAAACTGAAATAGCTTCACAAAATAATATTATCAATGAAACTATTGATGACACGAAATCAACTATTACCAATGTTGAAAATAGTGGTTCTCAGTCTTTAAAAAGTGTAAATTGTACTAAACATTCAGAACACATAAATAACACAACCCTTGAATCAAAAAAATGTGTTAATGAAAATGTTACAGCTGAAAATGTTTCAGAAAAGCAAAAAAATATTGTAGCAAATGAGCCAGTACAACATAGTAAAGTTATTCCCGATGCACAATTTACTTTTGATGTAGTTGAAGGCTGCTCTCCGTTGAAAGTAAAGTTTATGCCAAATGTTAAATGCGATTCAATTATTTACCTTTGGTCTTTTGGCGATGGCGGAAAATCTACTGACCCAAATCCAACTCATGTTTTTGAGCAAAGTGGAAAATACAACCCAACATTAACTACAAAATATTATAAGTCGAGTGCAATTAATACTGAAATAAGTAATGTTGCAATCACAGTAAATTCTTCAGCTGTTGCTGATTTTACAAACGAAGCTGTTAAACAAAATGTTACATTCAGAAACATGTCATCAAATTATGACAAAATTGAATGGAATTTTGGCGATAGCGATAATTCAATTTTAGATATAGCAGAACATAAATATAAAGTTGATGGAAATTACAATGTAAGACTAATTGCATACAATAATTCGGGCTGTAATGATACATTGTTGAAAAAAATGCAAATAAATATCGAACACGATTATTATGTGCCAACAGCCTTTAAGCCAAATGGCGACTCAAAAAATGAAACTTTTGGACCAATTGGCGAAACACTTGACTTGTATCAATATGAAATGTATATTTACAACAGATTTAATAATCTGATTTTTGAAACCAAAGATGTTAATATTCCTTGGGATGGAAAAATTAAAGGAACCAATCAGATGGCTGAAACAGGAGTTTATGTTTGGATAATTATTACTAAAGATAAATTCGGAAATGTTAAGAAACGAAATGGAAATGTTACACTATTAAACAAATGAATATGAGAAAATTAATAATATTTTTATTGTTCAGCAATTTTTTAATTTCAAATGCACAGAATAATATTTTTAATGAATCAAACCAACTAAAATATAGAGATGAAGAAAGCTACAAAAGCATAAATTTTAAAGTAGAGTGGTTCGATTCAGATAAAAGTGAGGCATCACTTAAACAACTTTTAAAATCAAATTCCGATGTTTTTTATACAGTATATAATTCTTTAACAAAAGAATGTACTGTTGAATCAAAATTAAATATTGATAGAACTTACATTAACTCATTACTCGGAACTAAAGGCTATAAAATTTCGGAATATACTGAGAAAGTGCATTTGTTTGTTTCTACTCGACAAGTTTCTGCAAGTGAGCAAAAAAGACTTACTAATGTAAGAAAAAATTCTGACAAATATTACAGAGAGGATTTAAAAATCAATTCAAGCAAATCAGTTTCAGGAGAACAAATCGGATCTAAAATATCAAACACTCCTGTAAAAAGTAGATATGATGCAATGACTACGACCGAAAAAATTAAATACTTTGAAAATCTTAAGTCTGAAGCTTTAAAAAAAGGTTATCCAACTCAAAAATATGATTTAAGAATAAGTGAATTAAAAAATACTGAAAACAAATAATTATGAAAAAAATATTACTTGCAATTATATTTTCATTTGCATCGTTTTGGTCATTTGCTTGTGATTATACGCTAGAACTTTCAGATTCCTATGGAGATGGATGGGATGGAGCTGATATCGAAGTTTGGATTAATGGTTCTTATCAAAATGTTTATACAGTTTCAGGATCTGGCTTAAATGTTACTATAACTGTTAATCAGGGAGACAATCTTGAATTGTACTATTCATCAGGTAGTTATGAAAATGAGCATGAGTGGTATTTATATAATTCATCAGGAACTTTAGTCGCTTCTGATGGACCAACACCAAGTACTGGTTTGGTTCTTGATATTTCTGCCGATTGCGGTGGTGGTGGTGTTAGTACTGCTGGCGATTGTTCAGCTGCAATAAATGTTTGTACAGACCTTGGTTTTCAGATTGATGCAAATGGGTCAGGTTCAGTTAATGAAATTCCTGCTTTAGGTTCTTTAGGAAATCCAAATAATAATAATCCAGGAGGTTCAGGTAATGAAGGTTGTTTAAGAATTGGAGAGAGTAATAGTACTTGGATGATAATAAATATTGCTGGTAGTGGAAACCTAGAATTTAACTTTGGCGGTTCAGACCAATCTGGTTATTATGATTGGATAATGTACCCATATAATGCTACTTCATGTACAGATATTCCTGCAAACTTAGTTGCTCCTGTTCGATGTAATTGGAATGGATGTAATTATGGAGGTACAGGTTTAGATGATAATCCATCTTGGTTAACCGAATGTTCATCTAACTTTGAACCCTCTTTGCCAGTTGTTTGTGGTGAACAATATATAATTTGTTTTTCAAATTATAATTCTGCAGTTACTGATGTTCCATTAGTCTTTGGTGGTACAGCAACTGTAGAGTGTATGGGTTCTACTTGTGCAGGAACTACAACATGCGATTATGACCCTGGAAATGTTGCATATCAAAATTGTATTGGTGCAATCCCGGTTTGTCAGAATGTTTTTTGTCAGGAATATGCTTTTTCTGGAGTCGGTTCAGTAACTGGAGAAATAAGTACTACAGCAACATGTTTATCTTCTGGAGAAAAAAATGATGCATGGTATATTTTTACAGTTCAGCAATCAGGAAATGTTGATTTTTTAATTACACCAAATGACTTAACCGACGATTATGATTGGGCTTTGTTCAATTTAACAGATGCTAATTGTAGTCAAATTCCAACAACACCTTCTTTATTAGAGAGCTGTAATTATTCTGGCACTAGTGGTACAACTGGTCCAAATGGAAATTCTGCTTTAACAACTCAGGGTTCTGGTGGTACTCCTTATAATGCTGTTGTTCCTGTTGTAACAGGCGAAACTTATGTTTTAAATGTTAGTAATTTTACTTCATCAAATGATGGTTACATTTTAGATTTCACAGCGTCAACAGCTGTAATTTTTGATAATGTTCCACCGGCTTTGGATATTATAACAACTTCACAGGTTTGTGGAAGTACAACAATTACTTTTCGTTTTACAGAACAAGTTCTTTGTAGCTCAGTACAAGCTTGCGATTTTACAATTACCGGCCCTGGTGGTCCATATACAGTTAGTAGCGTAACAGGGCCCGGTTGTTCTGGTAGCGGAACTCAAGGTTCTGAGTTTACTGTTACTTTCTCTCCCGGTCTAAGTACTGCCGGAAATTTCAATCTAAATCTTGTTTCTGGTTGTGGTTGGGTTGAGGATTTATGTGGAAATGTAGCTGTTGATGGCAGTTTACCTTTCACAATTGTAGGGCCAACTAGTTCTACAACACAAGTTAATGTACTTTGTTATGGAGCTTCTACTGGTCAGGCAACTGTTACAGTTACAGGTGGAAGCCCAAATTATACTTACGATTGGTCGCATCTTGCACCAATTACAAATGCCGTTGCTTCAAATACAGTAACAGGTTTATCTGCTACACCGGGAACTTATTCTGTTACAGTTACTTCAAACGGTGGTTGTGCAACTGTTAGTTCGGTAACTATTACCGAACTACCACAAATGACAATAGCATTAACTCCAAATCCAGAATCGTGTAGCGGTGCAAACGATGGTTCTATTGATATAGTAGTTACTAATGGTGCTTCACTTTTTGATTATACTTGTACCGGTCAACCTAATCAAAATAATCAACCTGCAACATATAGTTATACAGGCTTAGGTTCAGGACCTTATACTATTGTTGTTACCGATAATAATAATTGTACAGCTTCTGCAAATACAACTGTCAATGCTGGAGGATTAGTGAATGCCGCTTTTTCATATCCAGGGAATCAATGCTTTACAGGAACAAATTCATTTACATTCGATAATACAAGCACAGGTGCAACTTCATATTTATGGACTTTTGCCGGAGGAAATCCTGCAACTTCCACTGATTTTGAACCTACTGTAACTTTTAATACAGCAGGAGCTCACATTGTTACGCTTACTGCATATAATGGAGCAACTTGCTCTGACCTTGAACCTATTACCCTTACTGTATATGATTTGCCAATTGTAACAGCAACTCCTGTTGCAACTACATGCTTTGGTTTTAGCGATGGCTCAATATCTGTTGTTGCAACTGGTGGTTCAGGAATATATACTACTTATACATGGTCACCGGCTCAGCCTAATAGCCCGAATGCTAGTGGTTTATATGCAGGTAATTATGCTGTAACTGTAAAAGATTCTTATAATTGTATTGGTGTAGATTCGGCAACAGTTACAGAGCCAGCTCCTTTAGTTGTATCAGCATCTCGTAATGATATTAGTTGTAATGGTTTATGCGATGGAAATTTGTTTTCAAGTGTTGTTTCAGGTGGCTCAGGTTCTTTTAATTATGCTTGGGATAACGGAGTAAATACTCAAAATCAAATAGGTGTATGTGCTGGTAATTATACTGTTATTATAACCGATGCCTTATCAACACCAAGTTGCAATCAAACTGCAAGTGTTGCTGTAACAGAGCCATCAGCTATGGTTTTAACGACCAGTTCTACAAATTCTGATTGTACTGCTTCAAATGGTACTGCAACAATAACTGTTAACAATGGAACACCTGATTTCACCTATAATTGGTTGTGGAGTACTGGCAATAGTAATTCTACTACAGCTTCAAATACAAGTACTGTAAACACATTGCCAGCTGGTAATGTTAGTATTACTGTTTATGACAATAGTGGCTGTTCAAAAGATACAGTAATAAATGTAAATGCTAATTCAGGTCCAACTTCTTTAATAAGTTCTTCAACTAATGTAACTTGTAATGGCTCATGTAATGGCTATGCTGAGGTTACAGTTACAGGAGGAACACCTAATTATACTTATATTTGGGATGGTGGAGCACCTGTAAATACAAGTTCAACAACAAATTCAATAAATACTCTTTGTGCTGGTTCTCATACCGTTTCAATAACTGATGCAAATGGTTGTGTAACAACGGTATCTGTTTCAATAACTCAGCCAAATGCTTTGGTAGCAACTCCTACAGTAATAAGTTCTCATTGTGGACAATCTGATGGCAGTATAAGTCTTAATGTAGCTGGTGGTTCTTCTCCTTATTCATACATTTGGTCAAGTGGAGAAACTACACAAAATATTTCAGGAAAACCAGCCGGAACATATTGTGTTACAGTAACCGATGCTGCATTTTGCACTGTTACTGCTTGTGCAACAATTACTGATATAGGAGGAATTACTTCACTTTCAACTACACAAACTGTTGTTTCATGTTTTGGAGGAAATAATGGAACTGCTACAGTTTTTGTAAATGGTGGACTACCTCCTTATTCTTACTCTTGGGAAAATGGTCAAACAACTAGCACAGCCACAGGTTTATCTTATACAGGAAATGCTTTTTGTGTTACCGTAACAGATCTTAATAACTGTGAATTACCTATTTGTGTAACAATAACACAACCTACTCAAGTTACTGCTTCAATATCTGCAAGTGACTCGGTGAGTTGCTTTGGAGGTAATGATGGTTGGGCAACTGTAGTTGGAAGTGGAGGATCTACCCCATATTCATATCAGTGGGGAGCCGGAACAGGAAGTCAGGTTACAGCAACAGCATCAAATTTATTTGTAGGAACATATTGTGTTACAGTAAAAGATGTTAGCAATTGTCCTGCGTCTCAAGTATGCGAAACAATTTATCAACCCTCTGTTTTAAATGCAAATATTACTGCCACTGTTTCTGCTCATTGCAATAATGCCGATGGTGGTGCTACAGTTACTCCAACGGGAGGAACTCCTCCTTATTCATTTATCTGGCCTTCAGGTACTCCTTTAAATGCTGCAACTGTTACAGGCTTACCAGCAGGAACTTATGTTGTTACAGTTACTGATGCAAACGGTTGTACAAAAACTGCTTCTGCTACTATTATAAATTTACCTTCTGGAACAGCATCAATTTCTATTAAAAAAAATGCTTCATGCAATAATGTTTGCGATGGCGAATTAACTGTTTCTGTAAGTGGAGCAACACCTTCTTATTCATATTCATGGAATACATTTCCTGTTCAAACAACTGTTACTGCAACTGGTTTGTGTGATGGTCAATACTGTGTTACTGTTACAGATGCTAATAATTGCACTATGACGGTTTGTGCAACAATAACAGAACCGGCAGTTTTAACAAATTCTTTTAATGTATCAGATATTAACTGTTTTGAAGCTTGCGATGGACATGTTACATCAAATCCATCTGGAGGAACTACTCCATATACTTATCTTTGGGATTGCAATGTAGCAAATCAAACGGTGAATAATGTTTGTGCAGGTTGGGAAGTTGTAACAATTACCGATTTTAACGGATGTACAAAGGTTGACTCTGTAGAGTTTATTGAACCTATTCAAATTTCATTATTTGTTGATACTATTGTTAATGCACATTGTAATCAAAAAGATGGTGCAATTAATATTACTGCTTCAAATGGTGGTCCATTCAGCTTTGAGTGGATTAATGGAGATGTTTCTCAAAATATAGACTCCATAGTAGCAGGAAGCTATTGCGTTACTGTTACAAATTCTAAACTTTGTACAATAGATTCTTGCATTATTGTTGCAAACGAATCGGGTCCAATTGCTTCAATAACAACATTTACAAATTTAACATGTTATCAATCTTGCGATGGTGCTGCTACTGTTGATGTTACTGATGGCAGTGGAGCATATACATATTTATGGAGCGATGGACAAACTTTAGCTACTGCAACAAATTTATGTGCAGGAATTTATACTGTAACTGTAACCGACGATGTAGGTTGTGAAACAACCGAAAGTGTTACTA
>MEND01000066.1:0-676 GCA_001768975.1 Bacteroidetes bacterium GWA2_31_9
GAATTGGCATCATGCTTCGCAGTTCTTAAAAAAAATGTCTGCTAATTTTTCACATTCTAAAATGGCTTGTTTCAATTGTGTTTGCGATTAAAAATCAAATTAAAACACCTTTTTTGTGAGGTCCGATGTAAAAACAAAAATATCCGTTTTTTTATTTTGCGAACTAATGTTCTGTCTTTATTGATTTTGCTTGTATGGGTAAGGAGTTCTGAATATATATCTTTAGGGTTAAATTGTTTTGCCAAATACAATATAATATTTCGTATCCCGAAGTAAATTCGGGACAGGCTCTACGGCACTTTTAGGCGATAGGAAACCTCTTCCTACCAATATATTGTCCCTAGTGGGACAAGTTATGTTCACCCTGTTAGATAGCTAATTTAAAAGAACGAAAAAAAATGAAAGAATTATCTATCAGGGTAAACGCCAATGCGATTTTTGATAGGGAAAGGTTAACTTCGTTGAGGGCTTCATCGTTTACAAAGATTTTGTTACAGAACCTTAATTTTTACTTTATCAAATATTTCGCAATTTCATTCAAAATATCTTTTTCTTTATATGGTTTTGATATAAATCCTGAACAGCCTGCATCAATACAATCTTGAATTTCACTTGACGAGCAATATGCAGAAACACCAATAATAGGCAGATTTGGGTTGCTTTGTTTTATGGCTTT
>MEND01000066.1:706-7952 GCA_001768975.1 Bacteroidetes bacterium GWA2_31_9
TTGAATATCCATTAATACAATATCAATAATTGCTGATTTGCTAATATTTATTGCTTCTCGACCATTTATAGCTATATTTAGTTTTACATCAAATTGAGATAAAATAGATTGCAAATATTCAACATTATTTGGATTATCTTCAGCAATAAGAATAGATATATTGTTTATTTTTTTCAAATCAATGTCGATAGATTTCTGAATGGCTTCATCTTTTTTTGAAATATATGGAATTGTAAAATAAAAAGTTGTGCCAACTCCAACAGTTGATTCAATCCAAATTTTGCCATTTAATAATTCGACATAACCTTTAGAAATAGCCAACCCTAATCCATTTCCTCCATATTCAACTGCTACTGAATCATCTGCTTGACGGAATCTTTCGAAAATAATATCTTTTTTATCTGCTTCAATTCCACAACCAGTGTCAGAAACGTAGAATTCTATTTCTGAATTGGTTTTTATTTCATAGCCAAATTTTACTGTTCCTGAATCTGTAAATTTTAGTGCATTTTTCAATAAGTTAATCAATATTTGCTTTAGCTTTATTTCGTCTGAAAAAATAATACAATCTATTGTATTATCTTGATTTTCATAAATCAAGTTTACATTTTCTTTTTTTGCTTTATCAATTTTCATTACCGATAAAGCTTCGAGCATTATGTTTGCTAAATTTAATTTTCTCAAAAATACTTTTTCAATATTGACTTCTAGTTTAGACATATTAACTATGTCGGTAATTATATTTAGTAACTGATTTGTACTGGAATTTATTAAGCTTAGAAAATGGTTATGTTTTTGTGAGTCTATTTCTTTGGAAGTTAATATTTCTGTAAATCCAACAATTGCATTCATTGGAGTGCGAACTTCGTGTGAAAGGTTTGCCAGAAAAGATGATTTTAAGCGTTCGCTTTCTTCAGCTTTTTCTTTTGCTTTAATTATATCAAGTTCTATTAGTTTTCTATCTGTAATATCCTGAATTGTACCAATCATTGATAGAATATTTCCATTTTCGTCAAATTCAACTTTGCCAAGTCCATGAACCCATCTTTCTTGTTTGTCGTTTATTCTAATTATTCTATATTCTCTATTAAAGGATTGTTTTTCAGATATAATTTCCTTGGTTAAATAAGCATTTAAGGCTTCCTGTTCATCTTTATGTACAATATTAATCCAACCTGGTACACTTCGTATATAATCCTTATCAATTCCAAATATTTTATCAAGTACTTCTGACGATTCCCAAAAACCTGTTATAAAATCGGTTCTGTAAGAGCCAATTTTTGCAGCATTTTGTGATTCTCTAAAAAAATATTCACTTTGTTTAAGATCTTCTGTTCTTTGCTCAACTTTCTTTTCCAAGTCTTCATTAAAAGTTTTTATTTCTTCGTTTGCAGATGCTAATTCTTCGTTAACAGCTCCAAGTTCTTCGTTTATTGCTGCATATTCTTCATTTGTAGCGACAAGCTCGTCGTTTGTTGATTTAAGCTCTTCGTTAAAGCGATCAATTTCTTCGTGAGCAGATTTTAATTCAATAACTGTTTTATTAAATAACTGTGCTTCTGAAAGGTTGTCATGTTCTTGTTCGGTTTCGTTATTATAAAAAAGTATTTTAATATCTTTGATAAAAGATTTTATTTGTTTTGAGATACTTGAAGTAATTACAAATGCAATTAATATTACTATCAATATGAGAAATGCAAATAAATATATAAGTATTTTATAACTATTTTCTTCTGATTTTTTTGTTTCAAAATAAAATTCATTTGCTTTTCCTCTGGCAAATTTAGCTATGAAATTGGTTTGTGAAAATATTAGTTTGTCGTATTCAGATAACTTTGTTTCTCTTAACTCTAAAGCTTCTTTCTTTTTATCATCTTTCATTAGCGAAACAACAGAATTGCAGATAGATATCCATTTTTTATAACTAACACTAACAGAGTCAACATTCTTAATCTGACCGAGGTATCGATCATATATCATGTTTAATGATACATTAATAATACTATCGCATTTATGGATGGAATCAACTGCCTGTTCGATTTGTTCTGAATTTTCGGCATTTACAACCCATTTTGTTGTTCTAAAAATTGTAATAGTATTGAAATTTATATCTCTAACAGCATTACTTACGGCTAAAGGATGATTATAAAGCATATTAGTATTATCGCTTATTCTCTTTATCTGCGATAATGAAAAATAAATAATAATAATAGTTATTGCAATTATAGTAGAAAAGCCAATTAATATTCTTGTATTAAACCTAAGATTTTTCATCAAAATTTGTTTTAGAAAAATGAATATAATATTTAGTGTCTCTTAGAAAAATTCAATAATTTCGTTACTCTGGTTTTGAAAACAGTAGTTTACATTTGTAAACTCCTTATTTTCAAAACTGCGAAAGCCTCATTCTTGAATTTTTCTAAAGAAACACTGTGTTTTTTAATTCATACTTTTTAGTATAACTTATTGCAAATAATCAATTTGTTTAGTTTTCAAATATAAAAAAATTATAGGAAATTCAGATATTATTAGATTAATAATTCTGAAAATATTGAATCAATTTTTTGAATTGAAATGGGCTTTGTTTCAACTTTATTGCAATTTTTTTTGAACTTCTCAAGTTCATTATCATCATAAGCAAAAGCAGTAATAATTATAATTGGAATTTTAGAATTTATTTTTTGAATAATTTTTGAGGCTTCTAAGCCATCCATAACAGGCATTCGCATATCCATAAATACTAGATCAATATCTGTTCTTTCTTTACAAATATTTACAGCTTCTAATCCGTTTGTTGCTCGGATTACTTTGCAATAAAATCCTGATAGATAATGTTCTAAAAGAAAATAATTTCCATCATCATCATCAGCTATTAGAATTACTTTTGATAATTTGTTATTCATAATTTAAACTATTTGGTTTAATATTCTGCATTGAATTATTTATAAAAACATCACATCTAAAAATAATATAATAAGTGACTTATATTATGAGTAATAAAACGTATTTTTAAAATTATAAAATTATAGGTAAAAAAGCTTAATGAATACTTCAAAATAACTTCTACAAATAATTTGAAATTAAATCAAATTATTCTTAGCTCTTCGACTCCTTCTGGACGAAATATATGTCGTATCCCGAAGTAAATTCGGGACAGGCTCTACGGCACTAAAAACAATAGGTAAAAATTTAAAAACGGGTGTAAATCATTTTCTACCAATATTTTGTACCTACAGCTCTAAAAACAACAAGTTAAAAAATGCTACAATTTATCTCGTTTTAAGTATAAGTGATTAAAGCTTCTGTTTTGCATTACATATTTGTTTTAAGAGTTATTTTAAATCGTGTAAATTTATCAAATTCTGATTCTACAGAGATTTTAGCATCATGTTTTTCGATTATCTTTTTAACTATTGACAAACCTAGTCCATCGCCAGAAGATACATTTGTTGCACGAAAATAAATTGTAAATATTTTATCAAGGTTTTCATCGTTTATTCCAATTCCATTGTCCTCTATAATGTATGTAACATTATCTTTAGCTTGTTCAGAATAAATTTTAATAACAGAATCTCTTTTTGGAGAGTGGTACTTTATTGCATTATCAATTAAGTTTGTAAACAATTGATTTAAAAGCTTTTCGTCGCCGTTGCAGTTGCTTAAATTACTTAATTCAAGCTTAATTTTATTTTGATTTAATTTGAAGTCAAAAACTGTAAGAATATTTTTTAGGAGTTTATTCATATCAATTTGTTCAAATTTTACTTCTACTCTGCCAACTCTCGATAGACTAAGTAAGCCATCAATCAAAGTATTAATTTTTGAAATGCTTGGGAAAATATAATTGTAAAAACTGGAAATAGTTGCATTAATTTTATTAAATCCAGTTTTTATATTGTCAATATTGTCTTCAGTATCAATAATATCCTGAAGTTTAGTTAGTTGTTTTTTTATTTCGTTTGAAAAGCCATGAATATTAACTAATGGGCTTCGTAGGTCGTGTGATGTAACATAAATAATTTGTTCAAGCTCGTTTTTCAAATCATTTAATTTAGAAGTTTTTTGGGTTATACTATCAATATAATCCTTTTTTAGTAATGATAGGCTAATGCTTTGTGAAACATTTTCAAGCATCTTAATCATTGAATCGTTAAAAAAATTTTCTGTTTTATGATTTAATTGAAGTATTCCGACTTTTTGATTTTGACTATTAAGAATTGGTATTAATGCTAAAGATTTAAATCCTGCATTAAGACATGTGTTTTTAAATTCAATTCTTTCTGTTTCTTCAGTTTTTGAATTAATAAAATGTGGAAGATTATTTGTGAAAAAAGAGCCAAATTCGGACATCAAATATTCATTTGTATTAATAATATAACCACATATACAATTATACTTAGTTACACAAACTGCTTTATTAATGTCTAATGTAATATTGTCAAAATGATGTGATTTGTCATATCCTAAATGAGCAAATTCGGATATAATATTATTTTGATTTTTATACTTTATAGCAATTGCATCAACGTTTAATTCATTTTTAATAATTAACAGAATTTCGTTCAGATAATTTTCGCTAGTTGAATCACTATTAAGTTGTTCCAGTATTTTTACATGTATATTTTTCTGTTTTTCATTATTAATTCTATCAGAAATATCTCTAATGGAAGCTATATGTACACTTCTTTTTTCCCATTCAAAAAAACGTAGCGTAATTTCAACTGGAAAAACAGTACCATCTTTTTTCTTATTCCAACGCAATGCGATATTTACTACATTATTTTTAATTAACGGTGTTGTTTCTGTAGTTTTTCTTGTTTCATCAGGTTCTGCCGATAAATCAGTATTTTTTAAATTTAATAATTCTTCAATTGTATATCCATATAATTTGGTAGCTTGATTATTTGCCTTTAATATATAACCAGTTTCGTTTTCGATTAGAAAAACTGAATCGGTATGTAATTCAAACAATTGAACATAAAACTCTTCATTGAATTTAATTTCTTCTCTATTTTTTATTAATTCGAGATTAATTTTTATTCTTGATAATAAATCGTATTCCTGAAATGGCTTTGTAATATAGTCAACAGCACCTAATTCTAATCCTTTGATTCGTTTTTCGATATCGTCAATGGCAGTTAAAAATATTACAGGGATATTACTAGTTTCAATATTTTCCTTTAACTTCAATAAAACATCAAATCCGGTTAATCCGGGCATTATAATATCTAATAGTATTAAGTCGGGCTTTATTTTTTCTATTTCAATTAAACCTAGTTCACCATTTTTAGCAGTATAAACCATGTAGCCTTTATTTTGAAGTAATTCACATACTAATTCAAGGTTTTCGGGAACATCATCAATAATTATTATTTTTGCTTGATTAATCATAATTTTTTATATTTTATTTTTTTATCAATATTGTAACAAACAGAAAACAAGGTCATTAAATTGATACATACTCAGATTGTACAACTTTTTTCAAGAATATAAATATTACATAAGTATTCTTGAAATAGCTACGTAGATAAACTTATTTTTTTATATACGCTTTTTTCCTTAGTTTTTTTTAAGTTAGATATAATATTTTTATATGAAATATCTATGATTACAAAAGTTACACAAACTGAAAATAATAATATAGAAGAGTATGACACGATTAGAGATTTTGGAATTTAGAATTTAGAGATTTTGGAATTTAGAATTTAGAGATTTTGGAATTTAGAATTTAGAGATTTTGGAATTTAGAATTTAGAGATTTTGGAATGAAGGAATGAAGGAATGAACTACGTAGCAACTTCAACCGAGCTTGCGAGCTCAACGAAGTTAAACTTCTAATTTCAAACTCTATGAAAATGAACAACTAACCAACATATAGACAAATGATAAAACTTATTAATAGTGATAAATATAATATTACATTATTATACATTGAAGATGATTTATTAAGTCGCAGATTATTAGAAGATAAGCTAAGGTCTTATTTTGCTAAAGTATTTATTGCAAAAGATGGCTTAGAAGGTTTAAAATTATATAAATCTGAAAAACCTGATTTAATTATTTTAGATGTTGTAATGCCAAATATGGGTGGTATTGAATTTATTAAAAATATTGAAAGTGACAGAAAATGCAAAATCATTATAACTTCAGCGTTTTCAGATTCAAACAAATTGATTGAACTGATTAATTTAGGAATTGATTATTTTATTACTAAACCAATAAATTTTGAAAAACTAAAAGAAGCAATAGATAAGTTGTTTTATAATTTATTGCTTGAACAAAATATTAATATTTATATGGATAAATTAGTGAAAACCATAAGTAAAAGAACTATAGAGCTTAATAATCAAAGATTGGAGTTAATTGAAACTAAAAATATTTTAGCTGATAAAGAAAAACGCTATTCTGACATATTAAATCATAGTTATGATGGTATTTATATTAATAAAGACAATAAGTTTTTGTTTGCAAATATTACACTTTGTCAACAATTGGGTTATACCGAAACTGAAATATACACTCTTAATATATGGGACTTAATACATCCTGACGATAAACAAAGGATAATTGATTATGGCATAAAAAGAACTAGCGGAGAAGATGTTCCAAATACTTATATCTCAAGAGTTTTAACAAAAAGCGGTGTAATAAAAATTTGCGAATTTGCAGTAAAAACGATTCAATATGAGAATGATTGGGCTGTTTTGGGAATTGTTAAAGATATTACAGATAAAATTATAGCAAAAGAAAAGCTTGTACAAAGTGAAAGAAAGTTTAACAAATATTTAAAATCGTCACCAATTGCAATAATTATAGCTAAAAAAAATGGAAACATTCAATTTGTAAATACAGCTGCATGCTTACTCTTAAAATATTCAGAGACAGAGATTTTGCGAATGAAAATTATTGATTTAGTTCCGCAAGAATATATTATAAAGGGGATGAGAAGTTTTTTACAAGTTTTAGAAAATAAAAATATTCGACACGACGATTTTCAATTAAAAAGAAAAAATAACGAACATGTTGACATAATACTCGATGCCGTAAAGCTTAACGATAATGAAATTATGGCTTACTGTGTTGATGTTACCGAATTAATTAAAATTGAATCAAAACTCGAGGAATCCTTAAACACTGTAAGTGCAAAAAATAAAGAACTTGAACAATTTTCTTATGTTGCAACACACGATTTGCGATCTCCAATTTTAAATCTTAAAGGACTTTTAGATGTTTTTAGAAAACAAAA
>MEND01000066.1:8008-9751 GCA_001768975.1 Bacteroidetes bacterium GWA2_31_9
AACAGTATTAGAAGTTCTAACAAATTTTGAAGATCAAATTAAATTAAACAAAATAAAAGTACATTATAATTTTAAAAAGGTTTCTGAAATTTGTTACTATCCAACTCATGTTAAGAGTGTTATACAAAACTTAATTACTAATGCTATAAAATATAGAAGTAATAAACGATCTCTAGTAATTAATATTTATGCTTGCAAAAGAAATAATATGGTTGAACTCTGTGTGCAGGATAATGGAATGGGGATATTACCTGAGCATAAAGAAAAGATATTTCAACTATTTAAAAAAGTTAATTTCAATTCAGAAGGTAAAGGTATTGGCTTATTCCTTGTAAAATCATTACTTGAGTCGAATGGAGGCAGCATCGAGGTTGATAGTGAATATGATAAAAGGACAATTTTTACAGTTTCTTTTAAACTTAAATAATTTTTTAAATTTTATGTATGAATTTAGCTGATTGTAAAATTTTAATTATTGATGATGATGAAGCAACAAACTTTCTTACATCATTTATTTTTAAAGAATTATGCTTTGATTGCGAGGTTGAATTTGAATTATCGGCAGAATCTGCATTGAATAATTTTGCTTTAGATAATACAAACCTTCCAGATATAATTTTATTGGATATTAATATGCCTGGAATGTCGGGTTGGGAGTTTTTAAATGAGTTCGGAAAAAGAAAATATTATTCATTTAAAAAAATCTCAATTTATATGTTATCTACTTCGATTTTTGATACAGATAAGCTAAAGGCTAAAAGTTATCCAGAAGTGGTTGATTATTTAGAAAAGCCTTTAAATGAAGAAAAAATTAATATTTTAATGCAAAACATAATTGCACAGAAGAAATAATTAATCATCGTATTATAGCAATGAATGTTGAATAGCGAAATAACATCTCTTTACAGAACACATGTGCCGATTATAGAATTATAGTAAATTAGCTTAATTGCATCGTAAACAATTTTGTAGTATTAGAGTTTACATCGAATTAAAAATTATTAAGACTTTATACTTCGACTTAACAGTTTTGCAAAAAAATGCAAAACTGTTTGCTCAGTATAACTGGATTCTAAACTGTTTTGCTTTTGCAAATCCGTTAAGAACCTGTATCGTAGAAATTCATGGCTAAAGCCCAAATAAATTCAAAACTTATTTGGTATAAACTCTAATGTTTGCAATTTTAGACTAAATAATTTTGAGTTTGCCCATAGGGCAAAAATGGCAATAAAAAAGCATAAGCGACTATTCAGTATTTCCCATAGGGGAATATACATGATACAATTTATTTCTGTATATGTCCTACGGACAAACAGTAATACCGTTTTAGTATTTTATTGACATATAAGCCCTATTGGCTATTTACTGAAATCAAATTATGTTGCTTTCTAAAAGTTGAAAAATTATTTTTTGTCTTTCGAGTTGAGGTTGTTTGAATTGGTTATGTAGCAATATGCATATTCAGAATAAATACTTAATTTTTATAAGTCAAAACACTTAGAAAAAAAATCAGTATTTTCTCTCTTGTACAAAAACTCATAAAGTAATAATTTAGTAAACATTTATAATTTTATTGTATAACTTAAATTTTATTAATTATGTTAGATTTTGCAAAATCAATACTTGTTAGAGTTAGCTTTAACAATTTTTTGTTCAATAAAGAACTAAATAAACTTATATGTTGGATGGGTGATAATGAAGATGAAATTAATGAGTTAAAGAAATGGTGTGAAGAAAATGTTA
>MEND01000066.1:9759-12179 GCA_001768975.1 Bacteroidetes bacterium GWA2_31_9
CAAAATGCTGTTTACAATTAGTCACAGTATATCATTAGTTTAAAATCAAATATTAAGCACATCAAACTTTATTAGCAGATTGGTAGCATTGGTTTTTAGAGCTATTCAATCGTGTTGTAAACATTGATATTATTCCATACCATCGGCTGTATAAATCTGATAATATGACTTTGGCAATTGATTTGTGAAACAATACAGTTGTTGTGATTAATTACTAAATCTTTAAGTGTATAATTTAGATATGTAATATTATGAAAAATATAAGTTCAATTATAAAGTCGTTAAACAATATTGAAATTCTTATTATCGATGACGATGAAGCAACTAACTTTTTAACTTCATATACATTTAATGAGTTATGTATTAATTGTAATTTGCATTTTGAGCTTAATGCAGAGTCTGCTTTAGATTTTTTAGATAATTGTAATGAACAATTACCAGATGTTATACTTCTTGACATTAATTTGCCAGGAATGAATGGTTGGGAATTTTTAAACCAATATCAAAAACATAATATTGCATCGAAAAAGAAAATTGCAATATTTATGCTTTCAACATCAATTTTTGACACAGATAAATTAAAATCAAAAACATACCCAGAGGTTATTGAATATTTTGAAAAACCTCTCAATGATGAAAAGATTCAGATTTTTAAAGAAGTATATTTCAATGTTAACTCTAAAAGTTCAACTTAAAACGGGTTAGATTTCCCAATGAAAAATCGGGACAAGTCGTGCATTTTATGTTGAAAATTTGTTGGTTTTTAGTTGTAGTTTTATTGGTTTTTAGTTTTGGTTCGAGGGTTTGTTAGTTCGCACTATCACCCACTTATAATGTCTAATAGAAAACTGGGTATTTTTAGAAATAAAAAATATCAACCGAGCTTGTGAGCTCAACGAAGTTAATCTTCAAAAATCAAATAAATCTGAAACTTCAATAATTTAATATCCAAACGGTTTTGAAAATTGCAATTTTGAAAATTGGAATTTATTTGACATTTGTTTTTTACTTCAACTCAAACACTAGGTACAAAAACCTAATTCCAAATAAACCAAATCATTAGTTTTCTATTTAATAATACCTATTTTCATAAATACATCTTTACAGCGATAATAACTTATTGTTGTTAACTTATTTTTAGTAATTCAAATTACTAATTCTCAGGTTATGGAAACTACTAATAAAATTAAGGTATTTATTGTTGACGACGATAAATTATATAGTTCGCTAATAAGGCATAGAGTTACTTCTCAAAATATTAAGGATGTTACTATTTTTGAAGATGGAGAATCGTGTATTTCAAACCTATATCAGCAACCTGATATAATATTCTTAGATTTTGAACTTGGAGATATGATTGCACCGCATGTAATGGAAAATTTAAAAATATTGTGTCCATTTGCAAAAATTATAATTATTTCGGGACAATCAAACACTCAAAATTTAACAGAGTGTTTCAGACTTGGAGCTTATGATTATATTCAAAAAAATGTTCATACACTAGGTAAAGTAGAAATAATTTTAAGCGAATTGCTTGAGTCATTTAAACCAAAAAAGAAACCTGAAAATGTTATGCAAAAAATATTTGGATGGATATTTTAGAAATAAAGTTGAAAAGTTTTGAGTTTAAAAGTTAAGAGTTAATGAGTTTGAAAGTTTAGAGTTGAAAGGTTGAAAAGTTTATGAGTTTAAAGGTTGATGAGTTATACTACAAACAGGATAAATTTCCCGATGAAAAATCGGGACAAGTCGTGCATTTTATAGTTAAAAGTTTGTTGGTTATTAGTTCTAGTTTTATTGGTTCAATAGTTTGTTAGTTCGTACTATCGCCGACTAAACAACCATAACAAGAAACTTCACCCTGTTAAATATCATTAAAATTAGACATACAGCTACAAATTAGAAACTATTTAACAGTGTAAAAAACCAAAACTAATAACTAAACACTAATAACCAAAATTTTTCGCAGAATTGTACAAATTTACACCGTGCAAAGTATAACTAAAACTCATCAACTTATAACCTAACTAACTAATAAGTTATTTCTTGCGAAAAAATCAAATCATCAACACTAATTTCATTTTCATCGCTAACCAAAATTGACCTTTCTACAAACGACCTAAGTTCACGAATATTTCCTGGCCATTTATGATTAATTATTATCTTATAAGCTTCAGGTGAAAATGTTTTTATTGAAATTTTATTTTGTTCACAAATTTGCTTCATAAAATATTTACAAAGAATTATAACATCATTTCCTCGTTCACGAAGTGGGGGTAAGTGTATAAGAAAACCTTGTAATCTGTAATATAAATCTTGACGAAATTTAAATTCTTTAACTTGATTAGCAAGATTTTTGTTTGTAGCAGCAATAATTCTAACATCAAGCTTGATTTCTTTGTTACTTCCTAGTCGAGTAA
>MEND01000067.1:0-7713 GCA_001768975.1 Bacteroidetes bacterium GWA2_31_9
CTTCCTCTTTATCAACCTTAAATGATTGAGGAATTACATGAAGAATTTCTTCATCTGAATCAATAGCAGTTCGATACATGTTCTGAATTAGTTTATTGAGTTCGTCAATACTAATTTCTGTATCGTACTTATCACGATTCAAATAGTCTCTGTTTTGCAAACTACGAATGTGTTGTCCGGCAATACCGACAAAAACCTCATCTAATGTCAGGTTAAATTTTTGCTTCATTTCATCAACAACAAATTTTATAGAATTTATTGCTTCTTCAATATTTAGCACAACACCTCTTTTGACACCTTTTGATGGTGCAGAACAAATTCCAATGATTTCTAGCTTGCCAAGGTCATTTTTTTTCCCTGCAATTGCTACAATTTTAGTTGTACCGATATCTATAGCGGCAACATACTTAATTTGTTTAGTTAACTGGCTCATAATTTTCGTTTTTTGAACAAACAACTTGATTGTTATATTTTAAATTTATTTCTTTATAACTCTTCCATCCTAAATTGTTAAAACCTTTTAAATAAAGAGATTTCAACTTTGTAAATTTATTTTTAATTTGATCTAAATCGCCAAATTTAATTATCTGATCACCAACCAATGGAACAAGCTCAAAATCGTTGTAATCGCTCACACTAACCTGAACAATCTGCGAATTCCAAAGTTTGTCTCTATATATGAAATCAGCAATTTTAAAAATCTTCTTCAAAAGATACTCGCTTTTTGTTGAATCATTAAAATTTTGAATATTTTTTCCGATTATATTTTTATCGTTAATATTTAAATTTCCATTAGCTATTAATACTCTTGCAGTATAATCTTCCGAAAGTGGCATAATTACACCAGTTTCATCGATATAAAAACTATTATCTTCTGCAAATATTCTTACAATTGGATTTCGTTGCTGAACTTCAATTTTTAATGTACCATTCGACAATATGTAAACTTCGACAGATAAAATTGAAGGATGTTTTATTAATATATTTTCAATTTTATTAATGTTTACAGATTCTAATTTTGAACCTAATATTTTAGCACTATCTGTCTGAATAATCGACAAAATTTCATCTTTATCGACAAAATAATGAGTTGAATTATCAGTAAATTGAATATCAATTTTATTGAATCTGCAATCGTCGGTTTGTTTTGCAACAAAGCTCATTGATACCGAAAAATATGCAATCAGTAAAACCCATGAAATCAATATTCTAATTTTTTTCCACATTAATTTTTCAGAAATTTATAATTTGATATTGTTTGATTTAAAGCTTCTACTTTTTGCCACAGATTGCACTGATTTTCGCTGATTTGTTGCACAGATTTTTTCTCCATAATTAACACAGTTGAAACTACCTTTGGTAGTTTTAAATCTGTGAGAATTTGTGGAATCTGTGGCATATTTTCTTTCTTTATAATCATTCCTTAATTAATAATTTTAATTTTTCAGAATATTTAATTTATACTTCTTAGTCAAAAACTCAGTTATTGGGCTAACCATTCTATCTATATCTCCAGCTCCAAATGTTGCAAGAACCTCAATATCTTTGTTTTCAAGCTCACTTAATAATTCATTTTTACTACATAAATACTTTTTAGACAAAGTCACTTTATCAAAAATTATTTCAGATGTAACGCCATCAATTGGAAGTTCACGAGCAGGATAAATATCCAATAAAATCAATTCATCCAACATGCTTAAACTTTCGGCAAAACCTTCAGCAAAATCTCTAGTTCGGCTATATAAGTGAGGTTGAAAAATCCCAGTCACTTTCTTTCCCTGAAACATAGATTTAATGCTCTCAATTGCTGCTCTTAGCTCTTCAGGATGATGTGCATAGTCATCAATATAAACAACTTTAGGAGTTCGAATCTGGAAATCGAATCGTCGTTTTACACCACTAAATACAGCAAGTGCATTTTTAATTTTTTCATCTTCAACGCCCAATTGCTTTGAAATTGCAATTGCGACTATCGCATTTTCAACATTTATCAAACCTGGCAATCCAAGTTTTATATTTAGGATTTTTGAAAATGGTGTATTCAAATCAAATTCGTAAAATCCTTCAGCATCTATATGAATATTTTCTGCATAATAATCTGCCTCTTTATTAAGTGAATATGTATAATGTTTAACATTCACAGGAATTAATAAATCAACTCCTTTTTTTATAATTATACTACCATCGACCGAATTATTACTTATGAATTTATTAAAAGAATCTTTAACATTTTTAAAATCATCGTAAATATCGAGGTGGTCAGCATCAACAGAAGTTACAACTGAATATTTTGGAAATAATTTATGAAATGACTTATCGTACTCATCAGCCTCTACTACAACCAGATTTGAGTCAGATTTCAGAAAATTGGTATTGTAATTTTTTGATATTCCGCCAAGAAAAGCATTACAGCCAATTTTGGAATGAGTTAGAATATGTGAAATTAAAGTAGTTACAGTAGTTTTTCCATGAGTTCCTGAAACTGCAATACAGGTCAATTCGTTTGCTATTAAACCTAAAACCTCAGCTCGTTTTTTAACTTCAAACTTATTGTTAATGAAATAATTATAAAGTTCGCTTGTTTTTGGAACCGCAGGAGTATAAACAATTAGTGTATCAGAATCTATTTTAGCTTCTTGTAATTTTAATACAGAATCGTCGAAAAAGACAAAAGCACCTTCAGTTGATAATGAATCGGTAATTTCAGAAGGAGTTTTATCGTAACCATACACAGTTTTACCCAAAGATAAAAAGTATCGGGCTAAGGCACTCATTCCAATGCCACCAATTCCGAGAAAAAATACTTTATTTAACTTACTAATTTGCATCTATTTATTGTTTACACTTGTTTGTTGTTTAACTTCGTTGAGCTCGCAAGCTCGGTTGTAGTTGCTACGCAGTTCTCACGCTTTCTCGCATTAACACTTTCACACTTTCACATTTTCTAACTTCTATTTTCTAATTTCTTTCATTAACACCAACCAATTTTAATATTTCGTCAGCAATTAAATTAGCTGAATTTTTATAAGCCATTTTTGCAATATTTTCTCTGAGAACAGACAATCTGAAATCATCTTTAACTAAATCTAAAGCTAAATCGACAAGTATTTTTTCGGCTTCTTTATCTTCAACCATCATAGCTGCATTGTGCGTAATCATTGCCATGGCATTCTTTGTTTGATGATCTTCGGCAACATTTGGCGATGGAACAAAAATTGCCGGTTTGTGAACCAAGCATAATTCTGAAATTGTGCTAGCACCTGCTCTTGAAACAACTAAATCTGCAACCGAGTACGCCAAATCCATTCTGGAAACGAAACTAAAAACCTTTATATCTTTACAATTTAACTTCTTAACCAATTCTTCAGCTTGCGGAAAAAATTCTTTACCTGTTTGCCAAATAATTTGAACTTTGCTATCAATAAGTTTCTTAATATGATTATATAAACTTAGATTGACTGTTCTTGCACCTAAGCTACCACCAACAATTAGAATAACTCTTTTATTACCAGCTAAATCAAAATGCTTTAAAGCCTCTTCCTTTTTCTCAAAAATATTTTCTAAATCCTGACGAACCGGATTTCCTGTAATGATTATTTTTTCAGCTGGAAAATACCTTTCAAGACCTTCGTAAGCAACACAAATTTTGTTTACACTTTTGGCTAAAATTTTATTTGTTACTCCGGGATACGAATTTTGCTCCTGAATTAATGCCGGATTATTTCTGCGTGAGGCTACTCTAAGAATTGGTCCACTTGCAAAGCCACCAACTCCAACAACTACATCGGGTTTGAAAGAAGTAACAACATTTCCTGCTTTCAACATGCTGGATAATAATTTGAAAAAGAATAAAAAGTTTTTGAATGTAAACTTTCGATGAAATCCCATTACAGGCAAGCCAACAATCTTGTAGCCTGCAGCCGGAACTTTTTCCATTTCCATTTTGCCAATTGCACCTACAAAAAGAATGTCGATATTTTTATCCTTAGCTTTTAAAGCATTAGCAATAGAAATCGCAGGAAATACATGACCTCCTGTGCCTCCACCGCTAATAATAATTTTTATGTTACGCTGGTTGTTCATTAATTTTTTCGTTTGTTGTACCTTTACTGACACTTAGTATAATGCCAATAGCAGCACTGGTAAATAATATTGATGTACCTCCCATACTTACGAATGGAAGCGTTTGACCTGTTACAGGAAGTAGGTTTACAGAAACAGCCATATTTATCATTGCTTGTAAAACCAAGCTAAATCCAAGTCCAATTGCTAAAAAAGTTCCAAATGTTCCGGGACATCTTTTTGCAATATAAACAGCTCTGTATAAAAGAACTAAATATAACAATGCAATTACAATTCCTCCTGCTAAACCATATTCCTCAATAATAATTGCATAAATAAAATCTGAATATGGATGTGGAAGAAAATTTCGCTGAGTACTATTTCCGGGACCTTTTCCAATTAATTCACCAGTAACTACAGCAATTTTTGCTTGCTCTGCCTGATAATTAGAATCTTCCTCTCCTGAAATAAAGTTTTCAATTCTATGTTTCCAAGTCCCAACTCTACCCTGTTCAGGCAATTGAAATGCTATAAAAATAAATATTGAAGCTGCTAAAATTCCTATCCCAACTATCCCAAATAAATATTTTAGACTGATTCTACCAATAAACATTAAAACCCAAGATGTTACAAACAATAATGCTGCTGTTGACAAATTAGCCGGAAATATTAAACCACAAACAACAAGAATTGGCAAAAATACAGGGACAAAAGTATCCTTGAAACCCTTAATATTGTCTTGTTTTTTTGCTAACATTCTGGCAACATACATTATAAGAGCAAGTTTTGCTAAGTCGGAAGTTTGAAATGTAATACCTATTACTGGTACTGTAATCCAGCGCGAAGCCTCATTTAAATTAGTCCCTAATATAAGTGTCAATAATAGTAAAGGAATTGCGATAATAAGCAATAATTGCGAAATCCTCGAATAATACCTATACGGTAAGGAATGTGTAATATAAATAATTAAAAAACCAAATAATATAAATAAACCCTGTTTTATAAAATAATAAGTTGTATTTCCTTCTTGATATTTATAAGCAAGCGTTCCTGTAGAGCTATAAACAGCTAACACAGATAAGATTGAAAGTAAAAATATTACTCCCCAGATGACAGAATCGCCTTTAAAATATTTCGATAGAAATGTTTTCAAAATTTCATTTATTTATTTTATAAATTTCTAACAGCAGTTTTAAAACGTCTGCCTCTATCTTCAAAATTTTCGAATTTATCGAAACTTGCACAAGCAGGAGATAACAGCACTGTATCGCCCTTTTTACCAGCATAATACGATTTTTTAACAGCATCTTCCATAGATATCGCATCAATAATATTGGGAACAATGCCATTAAATGCTTTATGGATTTTTGCATTATCAACACCAATGCAGATAATCGTTTTTACTTTTTCTTTAACAAGCTTTTTCAAAGCATCGTAATCGTTGCCTTTATCAATACCACCGGCAAGCCATATTACGTTACCTTTCATACTTTCAAGAGCATACCATGTAGAATTTACATTGGTTGCTTTGGAGTCGTTAACAAATTCAATTCCGTGAACTTTTACAACTGGCTCAAGTCGGTGTTCAACTCCTTGAAAATCTGATAAACTTTCTCGAATAATGTCTTTTCTTATTCCGAATACACTTCCAGCAATAGCTGCTGCCATTGAGTTAAATGTGTTGTGCTGTCCCTGTAGGGCAAAATCATGAATTAGCATTTCAAATGGGTTATTATTTATATTAACAATCATATTACTTTCGTTGAGCCATGCACCTTTTTCCAATTTTTGAGTAATTGTAAAAGGTAATTTTTGAGATTCAATATTTCTTTTAGAAATCTCATTTATAACCACTTCGTCATCTGCACAATAAACAAAGAAGTCGTTTTCAGTTTGGTTTTGGACTATTCTAAATTTTGAGTTTATATAATTCTGGAATTCATAACCATATCTATCAAGATGATCGGGAGTTATGTTCATTAAAATTGCAACATCAGCTTTAAACTCATACATATTATCGAGCTGAAAACTACTTAGTTCCAATACATAAATATCAAATTTCTCTTCTGCAACCTGACGAGCAAAGCTTTTTCCAACATTTCCTCCTAAGCCAACATTTAATCCTGCTTTTTGAAGTATATGATAAATTAAAAGTGTAGTTGTTGTTTTGCCATTACTTCCTGTAATACAAATCATTTTGGCATTGCTGTATCTTGCGGCAAATTCAATTTCGGATACAATAGATATTTTATTTTCAATTGCTTTCTGAATAATTAGAACAGTTTCGGGTATGCCTGGGCTTTTGATTATTTCTGTTGCATTTAAAATCAATTCTTCGGTATGCCTTTCTTCTTCATAATCAATCTTGTAGTTATTAAGAATGGTTTGATATTTCTCTTTAATTTTCGATTTATCAGAAACAAATACCTCAAACCCTTTGCTTTTAGCAAGAATTGCAGATCCTACTCCACTTTCACCAGCTCCTAATATTACAATTCTACTCTTCATTTTTTTTCTTTTTTTGCCACAAAGACACTAAGACACTAAGACACTAAGTCTTTCCTCGTCTTCATCAAAATATTACCTTTTACTTATAAATTCATAAATCCTAAATTTCTAAATCCTAAATTTTTTTTCTATCTAAGTTTCAGAGTTACTATTGTTAATATTGCAAGCAATAATCCTATAATCCAGAATCTTATTACAATTTTTGGCTCTACATAACCCGATTTTTGAAAATGATGATGTAGTGGTGCCATTTTGAAAATTCGACGACCTTCGCCATATTTTTTCTTTGTATATTTGAAGTAAGAAACTTGCATAATAACCGACAGATTTTCGACGAAGAAAATCCCGCATAAAATCGGAATCAAAAGTTCTTTTCTGATTAAAATTGCAAAAACTGCAATTATTCCACCCAATGCTAAACTGCCTGTATCGCCCATAAAAACTTGAGCAGGAAATGAATTGTACCACAAAAACCCAACTGTTGCTCCAATAAATGCACTTGCAAAAATCACTAATTCACCTGAATGAGGAATATACATAATATTCAGATAATCAGCATATATTACGTTACCCGACAGATAAGCAAATATTCCTAATGTTGTACCAATTATTGCAGATGTTCCAGTTGCTAGTCCATCTAATCCATCTGTCATATTTGCTCCATTTGAAACTGCTGTAACAACCAGAATTACAACTATTACGAAAATTATCCAAGCACAAACTGCACAATATTCACCAAACATCGAAACCAAATAAGCATAATCAAACTCATTGTTTTTCATGAAAGGAATTGTAGTTATTGTAGATTTTACATCAACAGATTTGAATTCTGCGTTCTGTGGCAAGCTACTTTGCGATTCAAGTATTTCGTTTCTTACAATTGACTGCTCTGCAGGAACTTTAATTCTAACAACTACATCATTACTGTAATACAATGTAAATCCGATGATTAAACCTAACAAAACCTGTGCGACTATCTTATATCTTCCAGCTAATCCTTCTTTGTTCTTTTTAAAAACTTTAATATAATCATCCATAAAGCCAGTAAAGCCAAGCCATACGGTAGTTACAAGCATTAGTATGATGTAAATATTTCTTAAATCGGCAAATAATAAAACCGGAAAAATAATTGAACTTAAAATG
>MEND01000067.1:7724-9943 GCA_001768975.1 Bacteroidetes bacterium GWA2_31_9
CATAGTTGGAGTGCCTTTTTTTGCATATTGTCCTTCTAAATCAAGGTCTCTGATGGTTTCGCCAATTTGCTTTTTTTGCAAATAATTTATCATTCTTTTTCCAATGAACAACGAAAACAACAGTGAAAACAAAACGGCTAATGCAGCTCTGAACGATATATATTGGAACAAACCTGCTCCCGGAAAGTCGTATTGTTTTAAATATTCAAATAAGTAGTAAATCATATTGAGTTTAGTTTGTGGTTTGAAGTTTAAAGTTTGTTGTTGCTACGCAGTTAAAAAAACTACTTTTTCTACATTTGATATTTTAAATTCTACATTCATTATTTCACTTTTAGCTTTGAGCTTTCTACATGCTCAGAGTTTTCTTTTAAAAAAGCTGTTTGCATTAGTTCCATTAGTAAATTCAGTCTTCGTTGTTCAATCTCCGCTCTTACATATTCGTCAATAGCTTGTTTTCGCTTATTTTCAATTTCATTTTTTATTTCGTTTTTCATTTTTTTAAGTGTTATATGTTTACTTATTTTTTACCACATAGGCACATAGTAACATAGTTTTCACATAGAATCAATTTAACCATTCTTTTAAAAATTCTCTAACCACCTCTTTATCATCAAAATGATGCTTTACTCCATTAACTTCTTGATATGTTTCGTGCCCCTTTCCTGCAATGAGTATTATGTCATTTTTTACAGCCAACATGCAAGCGGTTTTAATCGCTTCTTTTCTGTCAATAATTGTTAAAACTTTTCTACTATTATGAGGTTCAACACCTTGTTGCATATCTGCAAGAATATCTTCAGGCTTTTCGTTACGTGGATTATCAGAAGTCAAAATAACTTTGTTGCTCAATTCGCTAGCAACTTTTGCCATTACCGGACGCTTAGTTTTATCTCTATTTCCACCTGCTCCAACAACTGTAATTAGATTACCATTGCCTCCTCTAATCTTATTTATTGTCTTGATAACATTAACAAGTGCATCAGGAGTATGTGCATAGTCAACTATAGCTGTGATATTGTTCTCAAATCTTAATGTTTCAAAACGACCATCAACTGGAAATAGAGAACTGACTGCTGTAAGAACTTCCTGACGATTTTGGTTTAATAATTCTGCTGTAGCGATAACAGACAAAATATTGTAAGCATTAAAATCGCCAACAAAATTTGTAAATACTTCAAATCCACCATAATGAAGCATTGTGCCAACAAAATCGCTATCAATAACTTTGCATTTAAAGTCAGTCATTGTTCTAACTGAATACATGTATTTTTTGGCTGAACAATTCTGCAACATTACTTTTCCGTTTTTATCATCATTATTCGACAATGCAAAAGCATTTTTTGATAATCCATCAAAGAAAAGTTTCTTAGCTCTGATATATTCGTCGAAAGTTTTGTGATAATCGAGATGGTCGTGAGTGATATTTGTAAAAATTCCACCTATAAACTCTAAACCAGCAATACGATTTTGTACAATTGAATGTGAGCTGACTTCCATAAAGCAAAACTCGCAACCAAGATTTACCATTTCCGACAATAAATAATTTAATTGCACTGAATCTGGAGTTGTATGAGTTGCATTAATTACCTCATCGTTAATGTAATTTCTTACTGTAGAGAGCAATCCAACTTTATAACCAAGTTTTTTGAATAAACGATAAAGTGTAGTTGCAACAGTAGTTTTTCCATTTGTCCCTGTGACACCAACTAGTCGTAATTTTGCCGATGGGCAATCATAATAATTAGAAGCCATAACTCCTAAAGCAAACGAAGAATCTTTTACTAAAATATAAGTTACATTTGAAACAAATTTTGCAGGAAGCTCTTCGCAAACAACAGCTTTAATTCCCGACTCAACAACCTGATTAATAAAAGAATGACCATCGGAAACAGTTCCTCTGGTTGCAACAAAAACATCTTCAGAAGTTACTTTTCGTGAATCAAAAACAATATTTTGAATAAAAACTTTGTCGTTTCCAACAAGTTTTAATACTTCAATATTCTTTAATATGTCTTTTAAAATCCTCATTATGACTTTAATTCAATTTCAATTACTGATTTATTTATTATAGGACTGTTTGCATCAATTGATTGCTTTACAACTTTTCCTTTTCCAATCATCCTTACTTTTAAACCTGCATTTTCAAGCAAGAAAACAGCATCTTTAGCTCCCATTCCAACAACATTTGGAACGGCTTTATCTTTTATAAATCTGTT
>MEND01000067.1:9953-13504 GCA_001768975.1 Bacteroidetes bacterium GWA2_31_9
AGAGTTGAATCATAAAAATTAGCTACAACCCATTCAGATTTAACTGATTGATAATCTGCTTTAATATTAAGATTTTTCAAAACAAAGTTCATGTCGTCGAATTTTCCAAACTTTGTAGCAGGAATTGAAGCAACTAAATTTTGATTTCCTCCACCAACTTCTTGGTGAATATCGAGGCTTGAAGCATATACTCTATCTGCAATTTCTTTAAAAACAGGACCGGCAACAACGTTTCCATAATAAACATTGTTTGAGGGTGAGTTAACCACAACTATACAAGAATATTTTGGGTTATCGGCTGGAAAATATCCCACGAATGAAGCCTGATAATCAATTTTTGCATTGTTTTTATATCCGTACTTTTTATCGGCAATCTGTGCTGTACCAGTTTTTCCGGCAATTTTATAAATATTGTTTTTTAAGTTTCGTGCCGTTCCGTAATCAACCACTGCTTCAAGAACTTCTTTTGCTTTTTCTAAAGTTTCATCGCTGCAAATAGAAGGATTTAACACCTCAGTATCAAACTCTTTCAACACTTCACCATGATACATAATTCTTTTAACAAACAGCGGCTTAACCATTTTCCCATTGTTTGCAATTGCGTTGTAGAAAGTAAGAATTTGCAAAGGAGTTAATCTGGTTTCATAACCAACAGACATCCAAGGAAGTGTAGTTCCGTACCATGAAGAATCTCCAGGATATTTTATATAAGGTTTTCCTTCCCCTTTAATCGATATATTAAGTTTTTCATTTAAATTCATTTTATAAAGTCTATCAACAAAATGAGCTTCATTGCCCTTATAGTGAGTAGTAATCATTTTTGAAATTCCTACATTTGAAGAAAAAGCAAATACATCTTTAACTGTAATTTTACCAAAACCACCATTATGAGAATCTTTCATTACCCTATCGTAAAACTTATAAGTACCATTCTCTGTATTAATTGTATCTGTCAATTTTACTTTTCCATCTTCAAGAGCTACAATCAACGACATTAACTTAAATGTAGAACCCGGCTCTGTGCTTGACCCAATAGCATAATTATAAGTTTCTCGGTATGAGCCTGAGCTATCTCTTTCAAGGTTTGCTATTGCTTTAATCTCACCTGTTGCAACTTCCATTAGCACAACAGTTCCGTGCATTGCCTTATTATTTGATAATTGCGTTAAAAGTGCATTTTCTGCAACATCCTGAAAATTAACATCTATGGTTGTGATAACATCGTTACCATCTTTAGGTTCAATTTCGTTTCCATCATTAATCGGCATCCAGATATTTCCAGAGATTCTTTGCATTAATCTAAGTCCCTGAACTCCTTTCAACTCATGATTATAAGCAGCTTCAACACCAACAAATCCATCTTTACGACCATCGGCAGATTCATGTAAAAAACCAATTGTTCTGGAAGCTAAATCCATAAATGGCTTTGCTCTTTTATTACTTTGGATATAAATAAATCCGCCTTTATTTTGTCCTAATTTTAGAATTGGACATTTTTTAAGTTTTTTAAGTTCCAAATACGAAACTTTTCTTTTAATAAGATGATAGCGACTGCCTCTTTTTCTGGCATTTACCAATTCGTGTTTATAATCTGATGCAGGTCTGTCTCTAAAAATCATTGATAGATTTAAGCAAAGCGAATCAATTTGTTCGTCGAAAACATCAGGAGTTAAGCCCTGAGCTTTCATATCCATTCTTACTTCGTAATATGGAACTGAGGTTGAAAGCAAACGTCCGTCGATTGCACAAATATCGCCTCGACTTGGCTCAATAATTAAAGTTTTTTCGGTAAGGCTTAATGCTTTTTGACTCCATTTTTCATTTTCGGCAAATTGCAGATATACAATTCGTCCGATAATTACCAACGCAAAAAGTAGAATGAAATAGTAAACTAATCCAATTCGAATAATAATATTTTTGTTGTTGTCTTTCAATTTTTATTCTTTTTTTTGCCACAAAGGCACTAAGGCACTAAGTTTTATATTGTTTTTCTTTTTTCTAACTTCTCTTTACCACATAGACACATAAGACACATAGGAAGAGTCACATAAAACCATATAACCATTTAACCATATAACCATTTAATTCTTTTTTTTGCCACAAAGGCACTAAGGCACTAAGTTTTATATTGTTTTTTTTCTAACTTCTCTTTACCACATAGACACATAAGACACATAGGAAGAGTCACATAGAACCATATAACCATTTAACCATATAACCATTTAATTCTCTTTTTTGCCACAAAGGCACTAAGGCACTAAGTTTTATATTGTTTTTCATTTTTCTAACTTCTCTTTACCACATAGACACATAAGGCACATAGGAAGAGTCACATAGAACAATTTAACCATGTATCCATTTAACAATTTACTAATCATTTACTAAAATTTTTTTTGGTGGTTCAATAGATACTATCAAGCCTAATTGATTAATATTTGTAAGTTTTTCCACCTCCGACTGCTTACTTATATACATTAATTCAGAGGCAGTTGCAATAGATTCTGAACGCAATTCTTTAATATCTGTTTGAACCTTAATTGTTTCTCTCGCAATTTTTTCAGACTGATATCTGTTTGCGATATAAACTATAGCCATTAGTGCAAGAAAAACAAAAAAGGGAATCTGATTTACAACAATTTCCCTAGTCAAAACAGTCCCATCAATAATGTCTTTAAGGCTTGCTTTTTTTGAAGCTGCCTCATTATTTTTGTTACTTTTATTTTTTCTAAACCATTTCATTTTTTACTGCAATTCTCATTTTTGCACTTCTGCTTCTAACATTTTGTTTTATTTCTTCGTCATTCGGAACTATTACTTTTCGGTTTATTTGTTCCAAAATATTTTTTGTGTTTCCGTAAATATCTTTCACAAGTTCGCCTTCAAAATTTCCTGCTTTGATATAATTTTTAACAAGCCTATCTTCAAGTGAATGGTATGATATTACAACCAATCGTCCGCCGGGTTTAAGAATATCGGCTGCCTGAATCAGCATTTCTTTTAATGCTTCCAGTTCGCTGTTAACCTCAATTCTTAATGCCTGAAAAACAACTGATAAAAACTTGTTTTCGGCATTTCGAGGCAATATTGGTTTTATTGCTTCGGTTAAATCGCCAACAGTATTAATTGCCTTTTGCTCTCTTGATTTAACTATCAAACCTGCGAGCTTACCAGCGTTTGGAATTTCGCCAAAAGTCCTGAACATAGTTGCGAGTTCCTCGAAAGTGAATGTGTTCAAAACAATTTTGGCTGTTTTTTCGGTACTATTATCCATTCTCATATCAAGTTCAGAATCCCAACGATAAGAGAAACCTCGCTCTGAGCTATCGAACTGATGAGACGAAACGCCTAAATCTGCCAAAATCCCATCAACAGCCTTAACACCATTAAACATCAAATAATTTCTAAAGAACCTATAATTGTCGTTCACAAAAACAAAAGCTTCGTTATTGAGCACGTTTTGAGCAACATCTGTATCAGCATCAAATGCGTATAACTTGCCCTTACTTAATTTTTGAAGAATTTGTTTTGAATGACCTCCGCCGCCGAATGTT
>MEND01000068.1:0-7786 GCA_001768975.1 Bacteroidetes bacterium GWA2_31_9
CATTGCAGGAGTTTCTATTGGCAAAAAGCCAAATTTTTGAAATACAGTTTTTATAGTATCGAAAATATAATTTCTACGCAACATTTCTTCCGGTGTAAAGTCACGAGTTCCTTTTGGTATTGAGGTTTGAATAATTTGAGGTTTCATGTTTAAGATTGTTTGTTTGAGGTTTAAGGTTTGAGGTTGCTAACGCACTTATTTACCGCTGAGGCACAAAGACGCAAAATTAAGAGTTTGAGGTTTGAAGTTCATGGTTAAATTGTTATATTGTTACATTGTTGCTACGTAGTTAAATCCTAAATCTTAAATCCTGAAAATCTTGTTAATCTTGTCAAAAAAAATCCTAAATCCTAAATTCCATTTACTTCCACCCAGCTGGATCTTTTCGCCATTCCGAAAGATTTGCAACATCTTCGGCTTTTATATAACCAGTTTCAAGAGCATGTTCAATAAGATCGTTATAATTGCTAAGTGTATATAATTCACAATTTTGAGCTGTAAAATTATCCATTGCTGTGGGGAAATTGTAAGAAAAAATTGCAACCATTCCCAATACATTACAATCTTTTTGGCGAAGTGCATCAACTGCTTTAAGACTACTTCCTCCTGTAGAAATTAAATCTTCAACAACCACAACTTTTTGTCCGGCTTTAACATCACCTTCAATAAGGTTTTCCATTCCGTGTGCTTTTGGTGATGAACGTATGTAAACAAACGGAAGTTCCATTTTATCGGCAACTAAAGCTCCTTGAGCAATAGCACCAGTAGCAACGCCTGCAATAAGTTCAACATCAGGAAATTTTGCATTAATCAAATTTACAAATTCATCACGAATATAACGCCTAATTTCAGGATAAGATAGTGTTTTTCGATTGTCGCAGTAGATTGGCGATTTCCAACCCGATGCCCAAGTAAATGGATTTGTAGGTTCGAGTTTAATTGCTTTAATTTGTAAAAGGTTTTGAGCAATTTGTTTTTCTGTTTTCATTTTTTTATAATTATATATTGATTTATTTTTATGTTTTGTGCCACAGATTACACTGATTTTCACAAATTTTTTACACAGATTTTTTTTTCTAAAAATAGCATATTTGAAACAGCCGAAGGTTGTTTTAAATCTGTGCTAATTTGTGAACTTAGCGAAGCGACTCACGAATGCTTTGATAAACAAACAATTTATGAGTAAATCTGTGGCAAGTCTTCATCATTAATTAATCTATTTTGTTTACTTTTGCTCATTGATGTTTTATATTTATATGTATAAAGTATTTTATAATGAACGTACGATTTATTTAACTGACAACATCAGCAAATATATAAAAAATCATGATGGAATTTTTGCAAAATATGCAAGTAAAAGTTCATTAAAAATTTGCGTTGACAAATTTCTTAAAAATGAGCAAATTAAAGAGCTTTTTTTATTTTATCACGATTTCAATGAATTAGACTTTATCTTTCGTTCATTATTTACACAAATTGATGCTGCAGGTGGGCTTGTGAAAAACAATAACAATCAGATTTTAGCAATTTTTAGAAACAATAAATGGGATTTACCCAAAGGGAAAGTTGAAAAGGGCGAAGATATAAAACATGCTGCCATAAGGGAAGTTTGCGAAGAATGTGGAATTAGTGAAGTCAAAATAATTGAAAGTCTTACACCAACTTTTCATATTTATAAATTAAATGGTGAGTGGATTCTAAAAAAAACCTACTGGTTTGAAATGAAATATGAAAAAGAAGAAACTCTAAAACCTCAAACCGAAGAAAATATTACAGAAGTAAAATGGTTTGATAAACAAGAAATTGATATAATTTTACAAAATACATATTCATCAATAATTGAAGTGATGAATAAAATTTAATTCAAGCATATATGTTTACATGGAATGAAAATTTTTCAGTAGGAATTGACGAAATTGATAATCAACATAAAGAATTACTAACTCTAATTGGGAAATTATTTACTGGAGCAAGATTCAAAAAGGATATAATTGAAATATCAAACTTAACTACAGAAATTATAAGTTTTGCAGAGCATCATTTTATGACAGAAAGCAGATATATGAGAAAGTATAATTATCCTGATATAGAACATCATGAAAATGAACATGACGAAATTATTAAAAGATTAAAAGAATACAAATTTGAATTGAAATCATATAACGTTGACGATTTTGCTTCAGAACTTATGATATTACTAAAAAGTTGGTTTGTAAATCATCTAACTTATACTGATAAAAAGCTATTTGATTTTTTAACACCTTTAAAAGATTCAACTACAAAATTATAACTGATTTAACTTATGAAGAAATCAAAAGGAGGCTTCTTTAAGCGACTTCTTCGTTTTATTATTAAAGCAATAATAGTATTTTTTTTAAGCTCAATATTAATTACAGTTATTTTCAGATTTGTGCCTGTACCAGGAACTCCATTAATGGTTATTCGCTTTTTTGAACAAACATTTGGTGATAAAGATGTTGTATTTAGCAAAGATTGGGTTTCGATAGACGAAATGTCGAAAAATGTTGTAGTAGCTGCAATTGCTGCCGAAGATCAAAAATTTCCAGACCATTGGGGTTTCGATTTGGCTTCTATTGAAAAAGCTATGCAACATAATAAAAAGAAAAAAAGAGTTCATGGAGCAAGTACAATTTCGCAACAAACAGCTAAAAACGTTTTCCTGTGGCCTCACAGAGATTGGATTCGAAAAGGATTAGAAGTATATTTCACTTTTCTTATTGAAACAATTTGGAGTAAAGAAAGAATTATTGAAGTTTATTTAAACATAGTTGAACTTGGAAATGGGGTTTATGGTGTAGAAGCTGCTTCTCAGAAATATTTCAAAAAGCCTGCAATAAAATTGACAAAAGCAGAAGCAGCTCTTTTGGTTTCAGCTTTTCCAAATCCTTTTAAATTTAATCCGGGGAAGCCATCAGGTTATATGTTTAAACGACAACAATGGATTATGGGTCAAATGAATAATATTGAACCTACTATTGAGTTTAAATAAAAAAGACCGTCCAAAAAGGACAGTCTTTAATATAATTATAAATTTAAAAACCTATCTTGAATAAGTATAAGTAGTTGTAACAACTTGTTTTTCACCTGAGGCATGAGGTGTATATGTTGGATATGTTCCTGCAGAATAATCAGTGTATGCAGGTAAACTTGAATTTGTAGAAACAAAAGTAATTGTAAGACTTGTAGCAGTGACAACATAAGTCCCATAAGTTGGTGTTGATTCAGAATAAGAATAAGAAGGACTATAACCTACATTATAACTCATTCTAGAATTGTCAATAATATTAAATGTTCCATTTGACAAATAATTACCATCAGCATCTGATTGTATTATAGTACCATTTGCCATAAACTGATGATTATCAGTAAAATTCAAAGAATTTGCTTTTGACATAAGTTGATATCCCCCATTAGTAAAACCAGCATTAGTAATTGTAAAAGCTACATTATCTCTAATATCTGTAACAACTTTTGACTCAAAATTCCATGAACCAAGTATGCTGATATTTGTTGTACCTCCTACTGTAATATTGATTGATTTTGAACTCATAAGAGTATGGTTAACGGCATAAACTGTTAATGAAACTGTATAAACCCCATTAGTAGAATAAGCATGAGTCTGAGTAGGATTATCAGAAGAGATAGTTCCATCTCCAAAATCCCAATCAAATTCTTCTGCATCTGTTGAAGTACTAGTAAAAGTTACCACTTCATTTGTAACAACTGTAGTTTTTGATGCTGTAAAATCTGAAACTGGAGTTTTAGAATCTGTAATTGTAATATCAATAGTTGTTGCATCAGATGGTTTCTTGCCATTTCTTTTTGTAGCCATTAAACTAACAGTATAAGTACCTGTCTTTTGATAAACATGTGTTTGTACAGTTTGAGTAGATGAAGACTGTGTTCCATCACCAAAATCCCACATTGATAGTGCAGCATCGGTAGAAGTATTAGTAAATGTTATTACCTCTCCCACTTTAGCTGATGTTAAATCAGAAGTAAAACTTGCTACTGGTTTTTTACAAGAAACTGCTATAAGCATTGCACCTACAAAAACATAAATAGCAATTGTTTGAAATTGTTTTTTCATTTTTTTTGTTTTTTTAAATTTATATTTTTTAATAATTAAGTTACAAACTTAAATATATTTATTAATATTTTATTTATTTTTACTTTATTTTTTTACAAAATGTAATCAATTATTAGACTCTACGTAAATTCATATCAACTACATTAAGCATTTTCTAGCCTTGCTCTTTATTATTATTTTAATTTATAACGTCAATAAACAACAGTACTATAAACAGAAACCATGGAATAAATGCAGTTCTGAAATATTAATTGAAACTGATTAATGAATATTAAAAAACAAATAGGTTATTTATTTACATTTTAAAAATATTTTTCTCAAGTAATCTTTTAAAATAGAGTTTATACCAAATAAAATTTAAAAAAAATTGGCAAAATTCAAGGTTAAAGTCCAAATAATTTCAATTCTATCAACTCTAATGAGTATTTGTTTTATTTCATCTAGAAATATTAGTAGATATTTCAAATTTTTATTTCACATTATTCCTATATTTTTCAAATTAAGATGAATTTGTTATTCTAATTACAAAGTCTAATTTTACATAAATATAATATACTAATTGAAAGTTACATTTTTAGGAACTGGAACATCGCAGGGAATGCCTGTAATTAGCTGCAAATGTGAAGTTTGTACTTCAATAAATGAAAAAGACAAACGCTTACGTTCTGCAATTTTAATTGAAATTGATGACAACGTTTTTGTTATTGATGCAGGACCCGATTTTCGTCAACAAATGTTAAGAGAGGATATTTGTAAACTTACAGCAATTATTCTAACTCACGAACATCGCGACCATATTGCAGGTTTAGATGATATACGAGCATTTAATTATATTCATAAAAAACCAGTTGATGTTTATGCTGAAAGTAGAGTTTTAAAAGCTGTTGAACATGAGTTTTTTTATGCTTTCAAAGAAGATAAATATCCAGGAATTCCTGAAATGAATCTAAATATAATTACTGAAGAACCTTTTCAGATTGAAGGAGTTAGAATAATTCCAATTCGTGGATTACATTATAAACTTCCAGTTTTGGGATTTAGAATTAATGATTTTGTTTACCTGACTGATTTGAATCATATTCCTGAAAGTGAATTCACAAAGTTACAGAACGTAAATACTCTTGTAATTACCTCATTAAGAAAGAAAAAGCATGTTTCGCATTTTTGTTTATCAGAATCTTTGGAAATTATAAAAAAAGTCAATCCCCAAAAAGCTTATTTGACACATATTAGCCACCAGTTAGGGTTATTTGATGAAGTTTCAAAAGAAATACCTGAAAATGTGTATTTAGCTTATGATAGATTAGTTTTGGAAGTCCTTGTGTAATTTGTACTTAAAATTAATCTAAGTTAAACTATTTTATTATAATTTTGATTAAAAAATAAACTGCAAAGGCACTTAGTCGCAAAGACTTATCAATATATTGCTTATCTGTGCTTTAGCGATTAAAGAATACGAAACGAACTATTGAAAAAATTAATTCTATTATTATTTACATTAAGTTTTGCCTTGTGTACATTTTCGCAAGAAAAAGGTTGGCAAAAGGGCTATATTGTTAACAATGGCATAGATACAATTGAAGGCTTTATCAGAACAAACAACCTGACAGGCTTTTATAAAATTCAATTCAAAAAGCAACTTATTGATAGATATACTGTGTATGAATCTAAGGATTTAAAGTCATACACTGTAGGTGAAAATTGCTATAAATCCATTCTAATTCCTGAAGAAATTACAGGTGTTAAAAATTACGTTCTAACCAAACAACTTTCAGGTGATGATATTAGACTATATTTTTCTAAATACAAATATTTTTCATGTCCTTGTGAACCAGAAGGAGCTGTAAATGAAGGATATATTGTGATAAAAAACGATAGTATCACAATTATTAATAAGAAATCATTTTCAGAAAAAATCAGAAATCCATTAGATTTAATTGACTTATTAAAAGATAAAGATGGCAGTTGGATTAATACTAGTTTTAATGAACTGAAATTTGCTGATATTCCATTGTTTATAAAAGAATATAATGTAAAAAAATAATCTCTTTTAATGTATATTTCGTTTTCCAATTAAAAAACCAATCTTATAATTAACCAAAAAATCATAACCTTCGTTACCATTTTCAAGAAAATAATACCCAATTCCTGCGTTAAAAGACACATTAAAAACATACCAATAAGTTCTCTGAAAACCCCATGAAACAGCAAATTCAATCCCAGAATAACTTTCATAATCAATATTTTCAATAATAGATTTTCCTATACCTATAGCGTTAAAAGAAATAAAATCTGCAGTATTAAATTTAATATTTTTTCTTTTGTTAAATCGTCGTGCTAAATTATAATATTGTCTAAAGTCTATCTCTAATATATTATTAAGAAAATATGCTCTATTCAATTTATCTTCTTTTATTGAAGCAAAACTTAATGATGTACTAAAATTAATTGTGGACAACTTACCAATACCATACTCATATTCAAACCCGGGATATAAAACATTAACCTTAAATAATCTATGAGAAGTTTTAGGGATTGTATCAGACTTAGAAAAACCTATTGATACTTGTAATACAAACAATATGAATAAAAGTAAGGTCTTCATATTTTACATTATTTTATACAAATTTAGCAAATATAATAAAAAAAGCCGATACTAAAAACAGTATCGGCTCATTAATCAACTAAAAACTATTACGTAAAAATTATCTGTGTGCCTTGTCCTCCGCACATTTCATAAAAATCTCCAATCGTTAGTATTCCGGAAACATGTTCTGATAAATCTTCTTTCTTAAGTTTAAACATATCAACAGCTAGTTTACAAGCATAAATTTCACCACCACCGGCAGTAATAAGTTCTAAAAATTCATCTACTGGAGGAATGTCAAGTTTTTCCATTTGACTACGCATCATTGCTGATACACCAGCTTCAACTCCTGGCAAAGTTCCAAGTAAGGTTGGGAATGGTAAACCTCCAGGCATTCTCATAGCAGGATTTCCAACTGTACCAGTTTTTAATGAGTTCATACGAGTTTTTGTAATAGCATCTAAACCAAAGAAAGTAAAGAAAAGCTTGGCTTCAATTCCTTCCATTACTGCTCCATTTGTCATAACTAAAGCAGCATAAACATCTTCTAAAGAGCCTTTTGCACAAATCAAGCAAACCTTTTTTAAAGGATATTGTTTATTATCATCCATTTTTTTCAATTTTAAATTAAATACAACTAGTTGGTTTTGGAACTCCTGCAATTTTTGTAGCTTTTTTGAGTGGTGCTCCAGGAAATAATCCATAAAATCCTTTTACATCAACAATACCGCATTTTCCCATTGAGCGAATTGTAAGTGCTGCTCCTCCTTCTACACTTTTTCTAATATAATCTAAAACAGCTAAATGAGTGTCAGTTAATTGAAGCCCTTCTTCCTGAGCAACTGCTTTTGCGACATCAACTGTCCATTGTGATGAGTTTGTAAAGTAACCTTCGTCGTTTACATCGACTGTTACACCTGCAAATTGTTTTTGTGCCATAATTTTAATTTTTAATTGTTTATTAATTTTTTAATTCCTTATTTATTTCTTGTAATAATCTTAATGAGAATGAAATAGACTTACGAACTTCAGGCTTTTTCAATTCTTTATACAATTTGAAAAATGATTTATCGTCAACATTATCGTCT
>MEND01000068.1:7854-11424 GCA_001768975.1 Bacteroidetes bacterium GWA2_31_9
CAATTACATCAAACATAACGCCCTTTACAACTGGGCTTAAATCTTTTGCTAAGTCGTTAATGCTTTCCAAAATTCCGATAACCATATTAATATTACCAACATTTTTAATCAACTTAATTAATGTAAGTCGTAATTCATCGGTATTTAGTTCAATGCTTTGATGTTCCATTTCTTCAACTGTTGCATTGAAAACTTCTGTTCCAACAATTGACACATCTTTTATTAAATCTTCAAGCTCCTGAGTCTTTAGTCTTTGTTGTTCAACATACTGCAAAACAGTATCAAGCTTTTGATTAATTGTATTAATCTGCTCTTTTAATTCTATATCTGCCATTTTTTGTATGTTTTTATATTATAATTTTTTCCCTGCCATTGTCATATTTGCTGAAATTGGCATTTCTTTTCCTTTTAATAAAACATGCCAATAAATCCAACGAAATAACATTTTACCATAATAATTCATACGTGTTATTTGTAATAAGCCAAATGGACCAATACCAGGCATTGGAAAATTTCCAGGAAGCGGTTCGGTTGTATAGTTAAAATCAATCAACGTTCCTTTTCCATGACCGGTTACAATATAACAATTTGCATGTCCATCAAAACTAGCTGTCATTGGTCTTCCTTCAATTTCACAAAGAATATTTTCCATTAAAATTTCACCAGCAAAGTGTGCAACCGAACCAGCTTTAGAAGTAGGAATATTACTTGCATCACCAAGCACAAAGATATTATCGTAATTTTCTGCTTTTAATGTATGCTTATCAGTTGGAATAAAGTTTAAATCGTCTCCCATTCCACTTCTTTCAATCATATCATCGCCTTTATTAGTAGGTACAGTAACTAAAACATCAAAAGGTATTTCTGTTCCTCCATAATCAACAATCGTTTTTTTCTCGTTATCAAGACTTGAAATATTATAATCTGGGATAATTTTAATATTTTTTTCTTCTAATAAGCCACCTAATAATTTTGTTGCTTTAGGTTTTGTAAATGCACCTGGTAATGGAGTTGCAAGAGTAATATCAACTTTATCTCTCATTCCTCTTTCTGTGAAAAATGCATCAGCAAGAAAAACAAATTCTAATGGAGCAACAGGACATTTGTATGGTAATTCTGCAACATTAACAACTAATTTTCCTCCTTTCCATGATTTAAAAAACTCAGCTAACGCAACTGAGCCTTCGATTGTATAAAAATCGAAAACGCTTTTATTCCATTGAGAACCTTTTAATCCTTCAACTTCTTCTGGAGATGTTTTTGTTCCTGTTGCAATTAATAGATAATCATACTTTAGAACCTGACCTTCATCTAATAACACTTTATTTTCTTCGGGAACAATTTTGTCAATTTTTGAATAAACTACATTTACACCTATTGGCAAAAAATCGCTTTTTGGTTTAATTACATCTTCTTTTTTATAAATACCAAATGGAATAAAAAGAAATCCTGGTTGATAGTAATGTGTTTTGAATTGGTCAACAATAGTAATATTCCATTCATCTATTGAAAGTTCTTTTCTAAGTTTGTTAGCCATCATGGTTCCAGCCGTTCCTGCACCAAGTATTAAAAAATTTTTCATTGTAATAAATTAAAAAATGTAAATAACTATATATTTCGATACAAATGTAAATCGTAAAAATTTTTTAAATTATTTATACAACATGATAATTATCATAAAGTATTTTAGAACATATTGTATATTTGCCTATTATGGAACTGAATCTAAACAAATGCGATTGTAGTCTATGTGAATTCAAAACCATTGCTTTTGAGGATTTGAACACAAATGAAATGATTTCATTATGTGGTTATAAAACAGAAAAAAATTATAAGAAAGGTGAAGTTATTGTTTGTAAAGGAGATGAAATAACTGATTTCTTATATTTAAAAAGTGGGCTTGTAAAGCTATACAAAGCAGGCAAAGATGGAAAAGATCAAATAATAAGTATCGCTAAACCTTTTGATTTTGTAAGTTTGGTTTCAATATTTTCTGATGCAAATTATAATTTTTCAATTTCTGCACTTGAAGATAGTACAGTATGCTCAGTTGATTTACCTTTTATTAAAAACTTAATTAGTAGTAATGGTAAATTTGCTTTAAATATTATGAGCAAAATGAGCCGAAATTTTGATAAAATAATAGATGGAGCCTTAAATCTTCAAACTAAACACCTTCGTGGAAGAATTGCACATATACTTTTATTTTTTTCTAATGAGATATATAAATGTGGTGAATTTGAAATACCTCTTTCAAGAAAGGAGATTGCCCAATTGATTGACATGACGACTGAGAATGTAATCAGAATTTTATCAGAGTTTAGGACTGATAAATTAATAGAAATTCATGGAAAAAATACTGTTATACTTGATGATAAGAAATTGCAATCAATTGCTGAACATGGATAATATTAGCTAACTTTAATACTTACAATACAAATATCATCAATTTGTTCAAAACAATCATTTGTTATAGGGTCAATATAAGATTTCCATTCTTCAATTGCACTATCCAGAACATCTCGTTGTTCTTTCATAGTTTTATCTTGAATACTTAAGATAAGTCGTTTGAAAGGTTTATACATAAACTTCTTACCTCTTTCTCCACCAAACTGGTCGGCAAAACCATCAGTAAATACGTAAACAGAGTCGCCTTTTTCAAGTTGAATAATATTGTTAGTAAAGTTATCCATTTTAACATAAATCGCAACTGGCATTTTATCAGGTTTAATCTCAAATAAATCGCAGTCGAACTCACTTAAAGCTGGTTCAATTATTTCTGTATCTTCGGCTTTTTTAACAATTAACCGACTATCGGTTTTTTGCTTTTTAACAATATACATTGGGTTATTAGCTCCAGCCCATTGTAAAATATTTGTTCGTTCATCTAATACGCAAAATGAAATATCCATTCCGTCTTTTTGCTCACCGGGTTTGCCTGTTTGCTGAAGCGATTTAATGATATTTTCACGCAACATATCTAATGCTTGACCTGCTTCTTGAACGGTTTCGTTGTTAACGATTTCGTTTAAGAAAGCAACTCCCATCATGCTCATAAATGCTCCGGGTACTCCATGTCCTGTGCAGTCGGCAGAAGCAAAAATCACATAATTATTAACTTTTGTTGCAAAATAAAAATCTCCAGAAACAACATCTTTTGGCTTAAATAAAATGAAAAAGTCATTTAATATTTGTTCTACATATTCTCCATGTGGAAGAATTGCTTTTTGTATTCTTTCGGCATAAAGGATACTGTCTTTTAATTCTGTAAGTATATGCTGGATATGGTCTTTTTGTTCGGTTACAACGTCTTTTTGTCGTTCAATTTCAACTTTTTGAACTTCTAAAATTGAATTTTTCTTTTCAATATCATCCTTTTGTCTAACAACTTCCGCAGTACGCTCTTTAACAATGCCTTCTAGTCTAATTTTTTCCATTTCAAGTCGTCGAGTATAAACTTTGATTATTATATAAACAACAACAACTGCTATAATCAAATAAAGAATATAAGCCCAAACAGTTCTATACCAAGGAGGTAAGATTGTAAACTCAAATATTGCAACTTCACTT
>MEND01000068.1:11442-14374 GCA_001768975.1 Bacteroidetes bacterium GWA2_31_9
TTGACCAAGAGTCTTCTTTGTAACCTTCAAGAATACTACTATAAACAGTAGCAGACTCATCATCAAAGAAAGGTGCAGCAAATTCAAAAGTTATGTTATTATTTTTGTAATTGAGTGATAATTTTAAATCTTTAGGTTGAGTTACTGAAGGTATATAAATGGAATCATTAACTTTTTCAAAGTAAGTTCCTAAAAAAGCAATAGAATCAACTCCTACAATAACTTTTCTAATTAATGTATTGTATGGTAAATCATATTTTTTATTGACTTTTGCATCATAACTATAAATACCTTTTGAGTTTCCAAACCAAGTAATATCATTCGAATCATTATAAATAGCTTCATAAGTAAGACTTGGGAGAACTTTAAAAGGAATACTATCTCTTATATATTCATTGCCGACTTTAAAAACTCTTTCTATCCATTTATATGACTGTATATCACCTTTTTGCTTTTCAATTTCTTTTGATAAGTGAATCCAAACATCTCCTGTTTTATCTTGAGCAATTCTAAAAGCACCTATTGTTCCATTTGAAAAACACTCCCCTAATTTTAAATATGGTTCAAATTTATTTTTCTTATTATTAAAACTAAACAAGCCTGTTATACTAGAGGCAAATACAATTGTACTATCAATATAAAACGCATAATTAGAAGCTAATGATGGTAAGCCATCACTAATTGTATATTTCTTAACTTGTGATTTTGAACCGTTATTCATTATAGAGAATATTCCTGAAAAGCCTGAGCATAGCCAAATTAAACCATCATCTTGCTCAATAATGCTTCTAACCTCATCATTAATTTCACTAACTTCAAATTCAATCTTCCATGAATCTTCATTATTTATCAATGATACTAATTCTTTGTTTCCTCCAACATAAAGCTTTCCTTTATTAACTTTAGAAGGAAAGAGACTGTAAACTAGAAACCTCTTAGCTGGATGGCTAAGATTAGTAATACTCTTTTCTATTGATTTTGCTTGATCAAGTGAATAAATTTCAAATAATCCATCAGATGTACCAGCTATTAAAATGGTATCACCATTTTGTTTAATAAAATCCGACAATTTCCAAGTAGTATTTATATCTGAAATTTGCTTGATTTGAGGATATTCATTTTCATATGATAAATAATAAACTCCATTTCCGGTTGCTATATATAGTATATCCTTAAACCTTATAATATCATTTACGCCACCTTTAATTCCAGAGAGTTCCCCAAAATGAGCGATTGGTGAGTTTATGTCAATTTTTGAAATTCCATTGTTTAAAGCAGCCCATAATTGGTCATCATTACTTAAATACACATTAAAAACTTGATTATCTGACAAACCATTATTAACATTAATCTGCTTAATGATTTTTCCTTTCTCATCAATAGTTAAAATTCCATTATCATATAGTGTTGAATATATCTGATTTGCTCCTCTTGATTTTATTCCATGATACAAAATACTGCTTGAAAAAATATTATTTGTTATGTCATTAATTCTATCTTGTAATACAGAACCAGTTTCAGTATCTAAAATAAATATTCCATTATTAGAAGTTCCAATATAAAATTTGTTTCCTTCAACTGGAATAATTGACATAATATTTTTTAATGCAAAAAAATCGCCTCCTTTAACAACTCTTAGTTCATTATTTTCTAAAGTCATTAAACCTTTTGCATAATCTCCTACATAAATTTTATCATTTATTAAGAAACTAAGAAAACCATATTTTTCAGAATATTGAACAAAATCAACAGTTTTATAATTATAAGTATATATTCCTGTAGGTGTACAAAATTTAATCTCTTTGTTTGAAAAGTATGTTTTCCAAACATTAGTAAATTTACTAATAGAAGTATCAAGATTTTGAGATAATGATTTATATTGCAGATTTCCTGTTTGATCTGGTGTTAAATATCCAAATTCACTAACAGCTCCAACGAATACTGTTCCTTTGTCATCAATAGTTAAAGACCTTACAATTGAGCTATTTGGAAGTTTTATTTTTCTCCAATTTATACCATCATATTCCAATACTCCGTCTGCATTATTGCCAAAATAAACAACGCCCCTATTATCTCTAACAATGCACCAATTCTGCTCTGCAGCAGCATATACTTCATTTGAATAGTTTCTTATATTAGGAATTCCGTTATTATTTATTTGAGCAACAATAAATAATGGTAAACAAATTATTATTATTAAATATAAAAACTTCATAAAATCAGACTATTCACCTTTTTAAAAGTTAAAGATACTCTCTTTATCACAAATAGTCAAAAATAAATATTAAGATGTTAATAACAAAAAAAGGAGAACAAATGTTCTCCTTTTTATAAAATCATTAACAATACTAATTAATTCCCAGATTTTACAAATCTAATTAATTGATTGTTTACAGAATTATTGAATTTAATAAAATAAATACCATCTGCTTTATTGCTCAAGTCAACATTAAATAGATTGTTTCCATTTTCAGTAACTACTTTATTTCTATAAACTACCTGACCAATTGCATCATAAATTATGAATTCAACATCTTCTTTATTTGAAGAACTAATCATAATATTTAACACGTCTTTAGCAGGATTAGGATAAACTGAAATATCAACAACATCTTTAACTACTACTAAACCACTACAATAATCAACATTTATAATAATTTCATCTGTTGTTTCACAAATGCCATCAGTAACAGTTACTCCAATAATATGAGTTCCTATTCCTAATACAACTGCATCAGCTACAAAAGTTTGGGCAGTTGAACCATCTGACCATAAGTATGACATTCCTGCGTTTTGTGCATCTAGTGTAAGAGTTTCAGCAGTTTCGAAGCATAATGTATCGCCATCTGCTCCTAAATCAACTAAAATTGCAGGATTTACTGATAATGTTAAGGTTACTACTGAATCACATCCTAATACTGAAGCAAATGTT
>MEND01000069.1 GCA_001768975.1 Bacteroidetes bacterium GWA2_31_9
CTTAAATCACCAGAAATTGATGGTGTAGGAAGAGCATTTTCAGTAACAGTAACACTTGCTATACCAGAACAACCATTTGCATCGCTAACTGTAACATCATAATTTCCTGCAGTTACACTAATTGTTTGTGTTGTTTCACTAGTTGACCAAATATAATTTGGATAAACTCCAGCATCTAATGTAGTATTATCACCTGAGCAATAGCTTAAATTTCCAACAATTACAGGGCTAAGTGTAGTGCTTTCTGAAACATTAACTTCAGAAGAAACTCCAATACAACCATTTAAATCAGTAACAGTAACAGTGATTGGGTTATTAGCAGTTGTAGCTGTAATTGTCTGACTAGTACTAGATTCAGACCATAAATACGATACATATGAACCAGCATCTAATGTAGAACTAAATCCAGTGCAATATGTTAATGAACCCGATATTACAGGCGAAGGTAAAGAATTTTCAACAACAATAGCAGAAGCTGAACCTGAACAACCATTAGCATCAACAACTGTTACTTCATAATTTCCTGCTGTTGCAGAAATTGATTGTGTAGTTTCATTTGTTGACCATAAATAAGATGTATATGAACCAGCATCTAATGTTGTATTTAAACCAGCACAATAAGATAAAGTGCCTGTTATTGAAGGTGTTGGTAATGAGTTTTCAATAACATCAACACTTGATGAAACACCTTCACAACCATTAGCATCAGTTACAGTTACATTGTAAGTTCCAACTGTTGCACTAATTGATTGAGTAGTTTCATTAGTTGACCATAAATATGATGTATATAGACCAGCATCTAATGTAGTATTTAAACCAGCACAATAAGATAAAGTCCCAGTTATTGAAGGAGTTGGAAGTGAATTTTCAATCACATCAACACTTGCTGATACTCCTGAACAACCATTCGCATCAACAACTGTAACTGTATAAGTTCCGGCAGTAGCTACTATTGTTTGAGTAGTTTCGTTATTTGACCACAAATACGAACTATATGAACCAGCATCTAATGTTGTATTCGAGCCAGTACAGTAACTTAAGTTACCTGATATAGTTGGTACTAATAATATTGGTTCATTAATAGTAACCGAAGAAACTGTAGAACATAAATTATCATCAACTACCGTAACAAAATAAATATCAGCAACAAGATTTGAAATGTCTTCAGTTGCTTCTGAAGTTGACCATGTATAAGTATATGGAGTAACACCACCAGAAACCGTTAAATCAGCATTACCATTATCACCAGCATTGCAAGTAACATCAGTTGAAACAATTGATGCTGTTAATTCTGCAGGAGTACTTACGAAAATACTTCCTGTTTTAATACAAGAATTTGCATCTGTTACAGAATAACTATAATTACCTGCACATAAATTACTTGCAACATCAGTTGTTTGACTATTTAAATCATTCCATAAATAACTATATGTTGATACTCCACCTGAAACAACTAAAGAAGCAGTTCCATCACATACACCAAAACATGTTGTTGGAGTTGAGTTAGATGTAATAACAATTGCTGTTGGCTCAGAAATAGTAACTGAAGAACTTGCCGAACAATTATTTCCATCGGATACTGTTACGCTATATGATCCAGCACATAAATTATTAGCAGTTGTTGATGTTTGAGATGAAGGGTCGCTCCACATAATGTTATAAGGAGTTTGTCCACCTGAAATCTGAACAGTAGCATTTCCATTACATGATGCAAAACAAGATGCATCTGTAGAATTAGATATTGAAACAGTTGGCGGATATGTAATTCCAATAGTTGCAGAACCTGTAGCTTGGCAACCAGTATTATCAGTAACTGTAACAAAATAATCTCCATCAGTTAATGATGAAATAGAAGCAGTAGTTGAATTATCGCTCCATAAATAATTAAAAGGAGAAACACCACCACTTACAACTGATACAATTGCTTCACCATTACTTAAACCACATGATGCATTGAAAGATAGAACATCTAATATTATTTCATCAGGTTCAGTAATAGATTCTGATCCAGTAAATTCACAACCATTTGCATCAGTTACTGTATAACTATAATTTCCAAGATTTAACCCTGATAAATCTTCTGTTGTTTCTGAATTGTCCCAAACAAATGAATAAGCCGTAGTACCGCCAGATACAGTTAAATTAATACTTCCATCTCCAGCATTGAAACAACTAACATTATTTACTAAAGAACTTGCAAGTAATTCATCTGGTTGATTAACGGTATAATTATTACTAATAGTACAACCATTACCATCAGTAACAGTAACAGTATGTATTCCAGCATATATATTAGCTTGATTTTGAGTTGTTACATTATTATTCCATAAGTAAGTATAACTTGTAACACCACCAGTAACAGTTGCAGAAACTGATCCATCAGTTCCTCCAAAACAATTAACGTCAGTTCCTGATAAAGTCAAAGTCAACTGTGATGGTTCAGCAATTGAATAACTTGAATTTGCCTGACATCCATTAAGATCTGATACAGTTAAGGTATAATTCCCAGCTGTTAGGCTATATAAATCTTGATTTGAAGTTGAATTACTCCAAGCATATGAATATGGCATTGTACCACCTGATACAGTAACATCTATAGAGCCATTATTTCCGCCAAAACAACTTACATCACTTACTAATTCCGAAATTGATAAAGCAGCAGAAGGTTGTAAAATTGTTTCAGAAGCAAAATCTTGACAACCATTATTATCTGTAATTGACACTGAATAAGTTCCAGCAATTACATTTGTTAAATCTTCAGTTGTTTCAGAATTTGACCATAAATAATTGTAATTTAGTGTTCCACCCGATACTGTTAAATTAATTGAGCCATTAGAGTTTCCGAAACATCCAACATCAATTTTTGAAATAGTTGCTGATAATGAAGATAAAGGTTGTGAAATTGTAACTGAAGCAGAAGTTACACAATTATAAACATCATAAATATCTACTGAATAAATTCCGGCAGCTAAATTTGATAAATCTTCGCTAGTAGAACTATTTGACCAGTCAAATAAATAGAAAGGTGTTCCACCAGAAACAGTTAAATTTGCAGCTCCATCAGTGCCATTAAAACAATTCACATCTGTTCCAACAATACTTGCTGTTAATGCGTCAACAGGCTCTATTATAGTAACTGATTTTGTAAATTGACATAAATTTGCATCTGTAATAGTAACAGAGTATGTTCCAGCAGTAATTCCAGTTAAATCCTCACTAGTTGCTGAATTTGACCATGAATATGTATATGGAGAAAGACCACCGCTAGGTATTAAATTAACATTACCTGTTGCATCTCCTTTACAATAAACATCATTATAAGTGATTACTGCATTTATTACAGTTGGTTCTGTAATAGTTACATTTACAGTTTTAACACAAGATTTTGAATCAGTAATTATTACAGAATATGTTCCATCTGTAAGGTTGCTATATGAAGTTGTACCATCTCCTGTGAAACCATCTGGAGACCAGTCGTAAGAATAAGGAGCCGTACCTCCCGAAGCTGTTACAATAGCACTACCATTAGTTCCATTATAACAACTAACATTTGTTTGTGAAGTTATAGAAGCGTTTAATATATTTGGTTGTGTAATTGTAAATGCTATTGAAGCAGAACAACTATTATCATCTGTTACAGTACAAGTATAATTTCCTGCTATTAAATTTTGATAAGCACTTGTTCCGTCTCCAGTAAAACCATCTGGAGCCCAATTATATGAATAAGGAGCTGTGCCACCTAATGCTAATACTTGAGCAGAACCATTATTGCCCCCATTACAAGAAACATTTGTTTGTCCAAAATTAGAAACTGTTGGGCTACTTAATGCAGAAACGTTTGTTGAACTAATAACTGAACAATTATTTGCATCTGTTACAGTTACGCTATAAGAACCTGATGCTAAATTGCTAATCATATCACTTACAGAAGCTGTATTCGTTGTAATACTCCCAGTTGACCAAGCGTAATCAAAAGGACTTGTTCCACCTAAAACATCAGCTGTTGCTGTTCCATCAGGAGTTATACAAGATGATTGCTGTGTATTAGATGTAGTAACTGTCATTTCAGAAGGTTCTGTAATTGTAACTGAGCCAACTTCTGTACAACTATTTCCATCAGTTACAGTAACTGAGTAAGTTCCTGCTATAAGCCCATTTGCTGTTGATGTTGTTTGGAAAGCAGCATCATTCCAAGAATAAGAATATGAGCCAGTACCACCAGAAGGAGTTGCAGTTGCTGTACCATCAGCACTTCCATAACAATTTGCATTTGTATTTGATAACGATAAAGTAACATCAGTTTGTTCAGTAATTGTTGCTGCTACAGTTGATGTACATGAATTAAAGTCTGTTACGGTTACAGAATAATTTCCAGCAATAATACTTGTTCTGTCTTCTGATGTAACACCGCTTCCCCAATTATAAGAATAAGGTGTGGTTCCACCTGCTGCTGTAATATTTATAGCACCATTATTTCCTCCAAAGCAACTAACATTAGTTTGAGAAGTTACTGAAACTGACAAAACAACTGCTGGTTGAGTTATTGTAACAGATTTTGTGGCTGTACAACTATTAGCATCTGTAACAGTTACAACGTAAGTTCCAGATGTCAAACCTGTTCTATCTTCAGTAGTAACACTACCCCAATTATAAGAATAAGCTGTAGTTCCACCAGATACTGTTATATTTATTGCACCATTACTTCCACCAAAACAGCTAACATTTGTTTGTGAAGTTAAGGCTATTGCTAAAGCTGCAGCAGGTTGAGTAATTGTAACAGCTTTAGTAGAAGTACAAGAATTTGCATCTGTAACCGTAACAGTATATGTTCCAGCAATTAATGAAGTTCTGTCTTCGGTTGTAACACCACTACCCCAATTGTAAGTATATCCAGTACCAACTGTTCCACCAGATGCGGTTATATTTATTGCTCCATTATTTCCGCCAAAACAGCTAACATTTGTTTGGCTTGTAACTGCAACAGATAATGCAGAAACAGGCTGTGTAATCGTAGTCGATGTAGTTGCAGTACAACTATTTGCATCGGTAACAGTAACTAAATAAGTTCCGGCAACAATACTGCTTAAATCCTGACTGGTTGCACCACTAGACCAGTTATAAGAATATGATGGTGTACCTCCAGTTACTGTTAAATCAACAGCTCCAGTAGAATTTCCATAACAACTAATATCTGTTTGTGTTGTAGATAATGTTAATGTTGCAGCTGGTTGAGAAATACTAAATACATCAGTTTGAGTACAACCATTCTGATCAGTTACTGTTAGATTATAAGTTCCTGCTGTTAATCCAGTTTGATCTTCTTGACTTGCAACAACACCTGTTCCACTCCAGTTATATGTATAAGTACCATAACCACCGCTAACTGTAACATTTATTGCACCTGTATTATTTCCGTAACAAGCAACGTTTGTAATTGATTCAGCTATCGTTATAGTTGAAGTGCAAAACATAGCTTGATCTCCAGCAGTAATTGGATTAAAATCAGAAACAGTTCCTATTAACTGATTTGCACCAGCATTAACTGCGGCTAGTTTTACCCAATATGGAGTGCTATAATACCCTGAGAACAAACTTGTTTCTGTTCCAAAAATATCAGCAGTTGTATAAGTTGATGTTAAAGCACAAGAAAAAGCAGAAATATTACTTTGAGATAATGACCAGTAGCGATTAATATATCCTGTAGTACTTGCGTTATTTGGATGTTTTGCATTTGTAACTCTAGCTCCAGCATAAGCTGAACCACCAAAAGTTCCTGATGCAAAATTTAAAGTAATAGGTGAATACTCAACAGTGCTAGTATTATCTCCAATAGGATAAGTAAAACTACCAGTTCCTGTGAATGTTTTTCTTAATTCTCCAGTACTATTGGCAACTACCATATTAGAAGATGTTGGAGTGCCACTAATAGCTGAAGATGAACCTAAAGTCAAATTATTTGTCCCTAGAACTAATAAACCATTTGTTAATACTAAATCACCATTAGCAGAAGCTGCTGTTGACAAAGTTACATTTCCAGTTGTATTTAAAGTTAACTTTTCATAATCAGTTTGATTCCCTGAAACTGCATGCACGTTTGTTCCTTTAAACTGAACCTCGCCATCGGTATCAACATTAATAAATACACTTCCTGAAGTTGCATTGTTTGCCCAATCGCCTTCAAGCTTTATTTTACCGTCTAAATCAATACGACCATGAGTTGAACCACTTGTGGCATTAATAAAATCGGCACTTGTTCCTCCAGTAATATTAATGATACCACCTGAATTTACAATAACTTTTGCTCCATTATTTTTAAATCCTTTTTGAGAATAAGCAATGTTAAAAATTGATAAGCAAATTAGAATAGCTACTAGTCTTGTTTTCATATTTTGTGTTTTTTAATAATTTACTAAAATAATATTTTCATTTTAATTATAAGCTTATTTTTGTACTTTTATATCAAATAATTTATTGATTTCATCAATTTATTTTTGCAGTACATCAATTTTATTGATTTCTGTCGTAATTTCAGAGTTATCTTTTTTTTATTCATCTGAATTCATTTCAACACAATTTGAATTGCATAAACAATAAAAACTATATTGTGTTTAAAATTAATTGACTTGAAGGCGACATTGCCACTTTTAAAGCTAATGTTTTTTACTTTTTAGTCGATGCATCAAGCATTTCATTAATTTTTGAAACCTGAGCTTTTAAAATCTCAACTTCGGTTTCAAGTTTGAGGTTTGAGGTTTCAAGTTTTTGGTTTGTTGCTTTCAAGCTGTCAATCATTTGTTGCTGCTCCTGCATAGCTTTAACCATAGGTGAAATAAAATCGCTGTAGCGAAGCCCAAGCTTACGTTCTTTATCCTGACCAATAGTAAGAATGCTATTATCGGTGCCGAGAAGAGTTTCAATATCCTGTGCAATAAAACCAAAGTTTGTTTTTCCATCGCCTTCAATCATTTTGTATTCCACAGGTTTTAATTTCAAAATAAAATCAAGTCCTTTGCTAACGGGTTCAATATTTTTCTTAAAGCGTTTGTCGGAAGCGCTGGTAAAACCAACCTGACCTTCGATTACAGTTACTAAACTATTGCCAATACGCACTTTATTGCTGGCATCCACTTTGGTTTCATAACCAATAGCTGTGGAGTTTGATAAGTTATTTGATAACACATCAGCATTATATCCAAGAGCTGTGTTATAATTACCAACTGTATTGCCCATTAAAGCACCAGTTCCAATAGCTGTGTTTTGCCAACCGTTAGTATTATTTTTTAATGAGTTGCCACCATAAGAAGCATTAGCATATCCATCGGTATTGAATTGTTGAGATTCAAAACCTGTTGCGGTGTTCCATAAGCCTATGTTATTATTCGTTAATGCATAGTTACCGATAGCAGTATTATTGATACCATTGGTTGTTGCAGTTGGATTGTTGTATAAAAGTGCTTGATATCCAATTGCCACATTGTCGCTGTTCCATACAATGCCACCATTTGCAAAAGATTGGTAAAATAATGCAGAAGTACCAATTGCAATATTTCTACTCGCGGTTGTATTGTACGTAAGTGCTGAAACTCCAAAAGCATTATTTAATGAACCTTTTGTATTGCTCACAAGTGCTTCACCGCCGAATGCTACATTGTAATTTCCTTCTGTGTTATTATAAAGTGAATATATTCCAAATGCAGAGTTATATTCCCCTATGGTATTTGAAGTAAGAGAAGCTCTACCAACAGCAGTATTATAACTGGCAGTTGTATTTGAAGCA
>MEND01000070.1:0-6102 GCA_001768975.1 Bacteroidetes bacterium GWA2_31_9
TAAAACATATTTGTACAATTAAAACAACGATTTTTCTAATTTTGCAATTCTTAAATTATTATCATGGTCAAAAAAATTAAACTCGGCATACTAAAAGAAACCAAAAATCCTCCAGATAGACGAGTTGCCGTTACGCCAAATCAGGCAAAAGAAATATTAAATAGATTTCCGAATGTCGAGGTTTTTGCTCAAAAAAGCGAATTACGTTGCTTTAATGATAGTGAATATAGTAATTTGGGTATTCACTTGGTTGATAGTGTTTCGGATTGTGATATACTCATTGGAGTTAAAGAAGTTGCAATTGATAAATTGATTGAAAACAAAACTTATATATTTTTCTCTCACACAGCTAAAAAACAACCATATAACCGAAAATTGCTTCAAGAGATAATAAAAAAGAAAATTACACTTAAAGACCACGAATATTTTACCGATAAAAACAAAATGAGGCTTGTCGCTTTTGGCAAATGGGCAGGAATTGTTGGGGCATACAATGCCCTGATTGGTTTTGGTTTACGAAACAATTTGTACATACTAAAAAGAGCTAAAGATTGTTTCGAATTTAAAGAAATGATTAAGCATGTTGAAGAAGTAAAACTTCCAAATATTAAAATCTTAATTACCGGTGGCGGAAGAGTTGCAAAGGGAGCAATGGAAACTTTAGCTCCATTAAAACTTAAATATGTTACACCTAAAGAATTTATTTCTAAAACTTTCAACGAACCAGTTGTTTGCCAAATAGATGCAGATACTTACACTCGCCATAAAGAAGGTAAGGAGTTTGATTTTAAGCACTTTTTTGCTAATCCTACTGAATATGAAAGTACTTTCAGACCTTATGCCGAAAATGCTGATATTTATATAGCTGCACACTTTTGGGATTCAAAATCGCCTGAATTTATTACCGAATCTGATTTTAAATCGGGTAAAATAAAACTACAAATTATTGCAGATATAAGTTGCGATATTAAACATCCAATTGCTTCAACATTGCGACCAAGCACAATTGCCGAACCATTCTTTGGGTATAATCCGATTACTGGATTAGAAGGACAAGCTTTTGATAAAAATAATATCACAATAATGACAATTGATAATCTGCCAGGAGAATTGCCTCGTGACTCAAGTACAGAGTTTGGAAATACTTTGGTTGAAAGAGTTTATCCTTCACTTTTTGAGGAAGATAAAGATGAAATTATTGAAAGAGCTACTATTGTCAAAAATGGAAAATTAACTTCAAAATATTCTTATTTAAAGGATTTTGTTGAAGGTAAGGAATAAAAAAACTCAATCAATTAAGCCATATTTTTTTGCCATTTTGATTGCTTCGTGTGAATTTTTCACGTTCAATTTTTCAATTATTTTTTGTCGATGAGTATTAACTGTGTGAACACTGATAAAAAGATTGTCAGCAATTTCTTTGCTTATTAATCCATCTGATATTAAATCTAGAATTTCAATTTCTCTTTTCGATAAAACAATTTTTTTATACTCTTCTGAGAAATGAAAAATTTCACCTGTTTTAGAATTAATAACTTTATTCTGAAGAGGTAAAGAAATATCTTGATTTGGTGATAAATCCATAATACACAATGCCAACCAAATATTCCCATGTTTATCAAGCTCTAAAGCCTGAAATTGCTCAATTACTCTAACATAATTATTTTGAGCATTCTTTATTCTGTAATCATTTATCAATTTGTAATATTTACGATCAGCAATTGGTAAAGAAAAAGCTATATTCAAAAAATAACTTCCAATTCTCATTGCATCGAAATTATCGTCGGGATGAACTTTCTTTTCAAAATATTCATTTCCATCTAGTTGAGCATCTTTAATATTAAATCCAAAAATGGTTTCAAATCTCAACGATAAATAAATATGTTTCTTCTGATATAAATCAAAAATAGAAATTGCACTATTTTCAACAACATTTAAATTTTCTAAAATTTTAATATGACTATCTAATATTGAGTAATCTAAGTCTTCAGGAATAAATACCTGACTACTAAGTATTTCAAAATATTGTTGTTGAATTTCATCTATTCCATTCTTCATAAAATAATGATTTATCAGTATTGATAAACACTTTTAATCAAGCTTACTTTACAAAGGTAATAAAACACAAAACATGAAAAAGTATTTATTAATTATTGTCATCCTATTTGTTTCATCATTTAGCAACTTCACTTATTCACAAAATCTAACTCAAACAATAAAAGGAAAAGTTATTGATAGTGAGAACTTAATGGAATTGATAGGAGCATCTATCATCATTTTAAACTCAAATCCACTAATTGGAACTACCACCGATGTAAATGGAAATTTCACAATTGAAAATATTCCAGTTGGAAGAATTTCATTACAAATTAGTTATTTAGGATACGATAGCCAGATGATTTCTGATATATTAGTAAGCACAGGAAAAGAAGTTATGTTATACATTTCGTTGAAAGAATCATATTCTAGTCTTGCTGAAGTTGTGGTCAAAGCCGAAGTAAAAAAAGACGAAGCATTAAATAAAATGGCAACCCTCTCTGCTCGTACTTTTTCGGTTGAAGACGCTCAGCGTTTTGCAGGAGGTATGGATGATCCATCACGTTTAGCAAGCACTTTTGCGGGAGTTACTCCAAGTACAGTCGATAATAACGAAATTGTGATTCGAGGCAATGCATCGAAAGGAATTTTGTGGAGATTAGAAGATGTTGAAATTCCTGCTCCAAACCACTTAGCAGACATGTTTTCGGGCGGAGGTGTAAACACAATGTTTACAAGTAATATGTTGGCAAATTCCGATTTCTTAACTGGAGCTTTTCCTGCCGAATATGGAAATGCAATTTCAGGAGTTTTTGATATGAAATTACGCTCAGGAAATCAAAATAAGAAAGAATATGCGTTTCAAATTGGTACACAAGGAGTTGATTTTTCGACAGAAGGTCCATTTGTTAAAGGAAAACAAGCTTCATATTTAATAAATTACAGATATTCGACATTGGGACTTTTACAAGATTTAATACCTCAAGTTACAGGTTTGCCAACATTTTCTGATTTAAGTTTAAAATTAAATTTCCCAACCAGAAAATCAGGCATATTTTCTATTTGGAGCATCAACGGAGATGGAACAATTGCAAACGAACAAAATAAAGACACTATGAAATGGAAAACGAATATGGATAGTTTCAAATATGATATTAGGTATCGCTTAACTGCTTCAGGAATCAATAATCGTAAAATAATTAACGAAAAAACATATTTATTTACTTCTCTATCGTTTTCGGCAACCGATTATAATAACAAAAACTTTTTTTACCGAACTAATCTACAAGAAGTTCCTTTTATAAATCAACAAGAAACAAACTCATCGCTTTCGTTAACTTCGTATTTAAATAAAAAATTTAACAGCCGTCATACCAACCGAACTGGAATTATATTGAATAATTTATCGTATAATTTCGATGTAAAAAACAATACAAATGTTGCCATAAATGATGTTGCCGATTTTTTTGTAAAATCGAAAGGGACAGCCAATAGTGCCCAATTTTATACCCAGTCAAAAATATATTTAACTGAAAACATAATTATAAATTTAGGAATACATGCAATGTATTTTAGTATTAACAATGAGCTAATTCCAGAACCAAGGTTTGGAGTAAATTGGAAATTATCTAAAAACAAATCATTGAGTTTTGCTTATGGGAAACACAGCAAAATTGAACCGTTGAGAGTTTACATGACCAAAATAGAAGATAATGGAAAATACAAGCTTTTAAATTCAAAACTTGATGTCACAAAATCACATCATTTTGTATTGGGTTATGATATGAAAATTTGGAAAAATACTCATTTCAAACTTGAACCATATTACCAAATTTTATACGATGTTCCGGTAATTGCCGATAGTACATTTTCGATGATTAATTACACGAGCGAAAGTTTTTTTACAAATCAATTATTCAATACAGGAACGGGAACAAATATTGGTGTTGATTTAACATTGGAACAATTTCTCACTAAAGGATTTTACTATATGATTACGGCTTCAATTTACGATTCGAAATATAAAGGAGGTGATAATTTTAAACGAAACACAAAATACAATCAAAAGCTTGCCGTGAATTTTTTAGCTGGTAAAGAATGGCAAACCAAAAAGAGCAATACATTTGGTCTTAATGGACGTTTTACAATTCTTGGAGGGAAACGACAATCGCCGATTGATTACGAAAAATCAATTCAATATCAATATGTGATTTATGACGATTCTAGAGCTTTTGAGGTTCAATTACCAACCAGTTATTTTGTTGACATTTCGATAAATTATACCATAAATAATACTAAATTTTCACAATCGATTATTCTACAAGTTAAAAATTTATTGATGCAAGAAGAATCTTTGGGGCATGCTTTCAACTTTGAAAATAACACAGTTGAACCGTACAATTTAAAAATAGTTTTTCCTTATTTAAGTTATAAGATTTTATTTTAATAAGATTGAGGATTCTTTTCTAAAATTGATTTTTAGTTTTGGTTTGATGCTTTGTTCGTTTGCACAGTCGCCGACTAAATAACCATAACAAGAAACTATTTAACAGGGTAAAAAACCAAAACTAAATAACTAAAATTTTTAGATGAAATGTATAAATTTGGCATGTAATATAACAATGTAACAAGGAGCTTTAAAATTCTAAGTTACAGCCTTCTTTTTAATTTCTTTCAGCATTATTTCTGTCATTTTTGCTAAATCGTATTGAGCTGTAAAACCCCAATCTTTTCTTGCAACTGAATCATCAATGCTTGTTGGCCATGAGTCTGCAATAGCCTGACGGTAATCAGGATTGTAATTAATTTTAAAGTCTGGCATGTGTTTTTTTATCTCCATGTATAATTCATTTGGACTAAAACTAATTCCTGATAAATTATAACCAGCTCTAGCTGTTAACTTACTAGAATCAGCCTCCATCAAATTAATAGTACCACGAATTGCATCAGGCATAAACATCATTGGTAAGAAAGTATTTTTTTCTAAAAAGCAATTGTAAGATCCTTTTCTTATTGCATCGTAAAAAATTTCAACGGCATAATCAGTTGTTCCGCCACCAGCTTCAGTTTTATAACTGATTAATCCAGGATAACGAATACTTCTGCAATCAATATTGAATTTTCTATAGTAATATTCTAACCATCTTTCGCCTGCAAGTTTACTTATTCCATAAACTGTATTTGGCTCCATTACAGTAAATTGTGGAGTATTAATCATTGGTGTTGTTGGTCCAAAAACAGCAATTGAACTTGGCCAAAAAACCTTTTTAAGTTCCAATTCACGAGCAAGTTCCAGAACATTTAACAAGCTGCTCATATTAATATTCCATGATGCAATTGGCTTTTTTTCGGCATTGCCTGAAAGAATTGCAGCAAGATGATAAATTTGAGTTACCTTATTTCTTGAAACAGTTCCAAATAATCTGTTAGAATCAAGTACATCAAGAATTTCAAAAGGACCACCTTCCATTATTTCGTTTGAAGCTGGTTTAATATCTGTAGCAATTACATTTGAATTACCATAGATTTTTCTCAATTCCAAAGTAAGCTCAGAACCAATTTGTCCGGCACAACCTATTATTAATATACGTTCCATTGACTTTTTTTGGCAAATGTAATAGATTTTTTGCAACCAATATTATGTTGTATATTCTATAATTATTAGTTTAGAATACTTAAAGTGACTTGAGTGACTTATATTGAGATAAGTTCTTTAATATGGCATTCAGAATTAAAAAAAACATTTACGAATGCAACTTGACATTAGACGCTGAGACAAGTCCAGTATAATTGGAAATAGTCGATTTAAGTCAATCTGAATTTCATACTGAACTTGTTTCAGTATCTCAGATTCTTATAACAATTGTTCGGTACATTTTAATTTTATCATTATTTTAAAAGGGCTAAAGCCCTGAATATCATTTTATTGTTTTTTCCACGACCTGAAGGACGTGGCAATTACAATATTTTATTTTCAGATGCTTACAAAAAAACTAAACTAAGATATAAAGTATTGTAACTAATCAGTTTCTTATTTAAAATATAATTGCCACAGATTATTCACAG
>MEND01000070.1:6219-7588 GCA_001768975.1 Bacteroidetes bacterium GWA2_31_9
GCATGTTTTTGTTTTTTAGTGATTTAATATGACTGATTAGTTACAAAGTATTTAGTATAGAAGGAATATGCCACTAGAAGGACAATTAATATTTTTAAGAGCATTAATTTTTACTTTTTGTTGTTTCTATTTTGTAAATCTTTGCCAATTCTTTAGGTTTGTAATTCACTAAAATAAACAACTATGTATTCAAAATATCAACAAAATCTTCAATCACAGATTATTGAAATCAAAGAAGCAGGTTTATACAAAAACGAAAGAATTATTACATCGCCTCAAAGTGCTGAAATCAAAGTAAGTACAGGCGAATCGGTTTTAAATTTTTGTGCAAATAATTATTTGGGATTATCGAATCATCCCGATTTAATTAAAGCGGCAAAAGATGCATTGGACGAGAGAGGTTTTGGAATGTCGTCGGTAAGATTTATTTGTGGTACTCAGGATTTGCATAAAACTCTGGAAGCAAAAATTGCAGAATTTTTTGGAACAGAAGATACCATTTTATATGCTGCTTGTTTCGATGCTAATGGTGGAGTTTTTGAACCACTACTCGGCGAAGAAGATGCAATTATTTCAGATTCTCTTAATCATGCCTCAATTATTGATGGAGTTAGACTTTGTAAAGCAGAACGTTACCGCTACGAAAATGCAAACATGGCTGATTTGGAAGAACAACTAAAAGTTGCTCAAAAAAACAGATTCCGACTTATTGTTACTGATGGAGTTTTCTCTATGGACGGAAACGTAGCTCCTCTTGATAAAATATATGAACTTGCAAATAAATATGATGCAATGATTATGGTTGACGAATCGCATTCTGCAGGCGTAGTTGGAAGAACCGGTCGTGGAGTTACAGAATTATACAATCTTAAAGGAAAAATTGAAATTATTACAGGAACTTTAGGAAAAGCATTTGGTGGTGCAATTGGAGGATTTACAACCGGAAAAAAAGAAGTTATTGAAATGTTACGTCAACGTTCTCGTCCATATTTGTTTTCAAATTCGTTGCCTCCAATGTCAGTAAATGCTGGAATCCGTATGTTTGAGATGATGGCTTCAACTAACGAATTGCAAGACAAATTACATAGCAATACCGAATATTTCATGCAAAAAATGATTGCTGCTGGATTTGATATTAAACCAACTCAATCTGCAATTTGTGCTGTTATGCTTTACGATGCAAAGCTCTCACAACAAGTTGCTTCTGAATTGTTAAAAGAAGGAATTTATGTTATTGGATTCTATTATCCTGTCGTTCCAAAAGATAAAGCAAGAATCAGAGTGCAACTATCAGCGGGTCACGAAGTTGAACATCTTGATAAATGTATAAATGCTTTTATTAAAGTTGGAAAAAAATTAGAAGTAATAA
>MEND01000070.1:7603-12017 GCA_001768975.1 Bacteroidetes bacterium GWA2_31_9
TCTCATATCATCATCGTCGTCTTCGTAATGCCAAACAAACTCAATTCCAATCCCAGATTCGTGGAATTCTTTCATTTTTTTAAGTAAAATTATAATGTATTTATATGAAGAAGAATTGATATAAATATACTTCAAATTGAAAACTATATGAATATCTTTTTTGTCTTTAATCTCGCATAAGTAATTATTCAGCCACTCCAATATTGGCTTAAAAAATTCCTTAACATTCTCAGGGTGAGATTTTCCGGAAATTTCAAAAATATTAGTTGTTGGATCAAAAACTACTTTTGGACTATCTTTTGAAGCTTCTATAAATAATATATTCATCACAAAAATTTAATTCACTAAAATAAACAAAAATGTTAAGACATAAAATAATTTTGATTATTTTATATTAACTTTTACATTATAACTTCCGGTATTGGCTGAATTATAGACAGTTTCGTAAATAGAAATATATAAATATCCATTTCCGTCAGCTACTCTTGAACATTTTGAACCAGCTTTTAAAGCTGTTGCATTTTCACCAACTTTATACACTAAGTTTCCATATTGTGGATATGTTCCTGTTGAACCATAAGAATAGTCGTCATATTCATAATTTGATGCAGTTCCGGCAACTCCATCTGGATTGTATTTTCCACCAGACAAACTTTGTAAAACAACCTCTCCGCTTGCTATAAAATTAAGAGTTTGTCCTTTTTTAACCATAATTCCGGTTTTTAACCAGCCTCCACTAGTGTTTCCGCTAATATGCTTAGATGCTTGTAAAATATAACTTTTGGCAGCAGATTCGCTTCCGGGAATGTATATAACTTCGATTTTTTTCATTTTATCTTTCGGAATTGCTAGTGTTCCAAATTCTGTTTTTAAATCGATACTTTTAAACGAATATGTTCCACCCATAAGATACTGATAATCTATAGAAATTATATCTTCCTCATTAAAATTGTCGTCGATTGAATATTTACCTTTTAGCTCAGTTAAAGCACCATCAACAGTAAATTCAGTAAACGATACTGGTTGATATTTTTCAGAATAAATATAATTTGAAATAACAGGAATTGCTCCTACATTTTTTTGAATAAGTTCTTCATAAGCAGCTTTTCTTATATCAATAGATTCATTTGAAAGTTTTGAAATTAAATCAATAATTTTTGATTCATTTGCTTTATCGGGTGTAATTCCAACTTCGATATAAGAAACACTTGCAAATGGAATTGTAAGTTTGCCATATTTTGTAACTAAATCAACTGTTGGCAGGTTTGTGCTTCCATTAAATAGGCTTCCATCACGTAAAGTTATTCTAACCTCGGCTTGATTTTTATCTTGTGCATTAATATGCATTCCTAGTGCAAACAAAAGAGCAAAAATTATTAAGTTTTTCATAAAAATTTGAATTTTCAATATTTATAAAAATACGAATAAATTTTATACAAATCCAAAAATGATTTTGAAAAAATCTATTTGAATTATAGTGTTAGTATTTTAGTTAGTGTTTGTAAGAAAACTCCAAAAAACAAAAAACAAATGTCAAACAAATTCCAATTCTCAAAATTTCAATTTTCAAAACAGTTTGAATTTTGGTATTTCTAAAAATACACCGTTTTCTTAGATGCACTACTTACTGATTACCGATTGCTGCCTATTGCTAACTTTCTTCATTTTCTTCGCTTGGAATGTCGCATGGAGCTTGACCGCCTTGATTTTTGTTTGTGGTTGCGACAGAATTGGTGGGAGATTCTTTTTCTATAAACATTTCGCTACTCTGTAGCTCTGCGTCATTGACTGCCAACTGCTTACTATAAACATTTCGCTACTCTGTAGCTCTGCTTCATTGATTGTTAACTGCTTCCCGCTTATTGTTTACTACTTACTGCTTACTGCTTACTGCTTACTGCTTACTGCTTACTTCTACAGCTACTGCTTATCAATTTCTAAATAATTATTCTGATGTATGTTTATTATTAATCAAGGACGTTTCAGGCATTATAGAATCAATGGGGATTATCATTACATTGTAATAATAATATTTAATAATTTCTTCAAAATTGATTCCCTTTTCTGCCATTTTCATTGCTCCTTCCTGACAAAGTCCAACTCCATGACCATATCCTCTGCCATTTAGAATTATATTGTCGCCACTCGGAACAATTGAAAAAAATGCCGAACGGAGTTTCCAGTCGTAGCGAATATCTTTTAAGGGGATTTTTATATTTTCATAAGTGTAATTCATTTGCCTTCCGTTAGGATTCCATTTGAATAATTCAGAATAATTTTCGGCAGGAATTTGTGCACCGTACCTTTCTAAATATGCTTTCCACTTTTCGGCAGGAATAGTTTTTTCCCATTTTGCATTTCGTTGATATATACAATAATCATCTTTCTTGGAGATTAAATAAGGCATTGACTTAATCCATACATTTTCAGAACCTTCGGTTATCCCACCGCAATTTGAATGAAATGTAGCTGTAATTAAAGTTTTTGAAGTATCAATAATGACTTTTCCTGCTGTTTCAAAAGTTGCAGTAATGATTTCAGGATTTTGAATTGATTTTCCTTTATAAGCCTGACAATGGACTCCATCGCAAAGATTAAATCCTTCGAATGTATGTCGTTCAATGTTTTGGAAAGTATAAGTACGACAAATTACAGCTTGCGATTTATAGTATTCGATTGGCGATTTTGGTCCGCCTTCAGCCTCAACAACTCCAGAAAGATATTTTTCAATATTTATATTGTTAACTATCAGCAATTTTCTAAACCTAGATGAAATTTGTAAATTGTCGTCATAAGTTCTTGCATCCAAAGATGGGTCTGATGGTTTCAATTTAAACATATTGTCTTTATCGATGCCGTTAATTTCTACTTTATAAAATAAACCAAGAGTATCGTTAAGAGATTTTACCAAAACTGAATCACCTTTGCAGGTAATCATTAGTACATCGTTTTTGCTGATTTTGAAATAGTTGCTATCGGCAATAATAACATAGCTTCCTGTTACTGAACTAAACACAACAGAATTTACAGATTGGTCGAAATATAAAGCAATATCAATTTTTTGAGAAAAAACAGAAATAGATGTAAACCAAAAAGCAAGTATTAGTATATTTTTCAAGATATTACTGTGTTAAATATTTATACATCAATTTGGCAGTTCTTTTCGATGCTCCACTTCCTCCAAGCTTTTCAGAAAGCAATTTGTAATTTTCGAAAAGCTGAGTACGATAATTTTCATCTTTTGTAATTCTTTGAAATTCAGCTTTTAAATTATTAAAAGTAAAGTCGTTTTGGATTAATTCTTTTACAGCAGGTTTGTCTAAAATTAAATTTACAAGTGAAATATACTTAACGTTTACTAATAGTTTTGCAATTTTAAACCAAAACGAGCCAGCTTTATAACACACAACTTGTGGAATATTAAAAATTGCAGTTTCTAATGTAGCAGTGCCTGACGTTACTAAAGCTGCATAAGAATTCATAAGCAATTTATATGTTTGACCAAAAATAATTTCCACTTTATTATTATTTAATATCTCATTATAGAAATCTATTCCTAAAGAATTAACGCCAGCTATTACAAATTGATATTCGCTATAAGTTTCTGATAACTGAATCATTTCAGGAAGCATTTTAAGTACTTCTTGCTTTCTACTGCCAGGTAGAAGGGCAATTATAGGTTTAGAAGACAGGGAATTATCAATTCTAAAATTATTTTCAGAACTTAAAGTTGATATGAAATTTTGATATTCGTCAAGTAAAGGATGACCTTCATAATCGACTTCATAATTGTGTTTTTTAAAAAAGTCTTTTTCAAATGGAAGTATTACAAAAAGATGCGAAACATATTTCTTAATCTGTTTAATTCGTGATTTATGCCAAGCCCATACTGTAGGCGAAATGTAATAAAAAACCTTAATGCCATTTTTAGCAGCGAATTTTGCAATTCTTAAATTAAAACCAGGGTAATCGACTAAAATTAATACATCTGGCTTGTTGTCAAGAATATCTTTTTTGCAAATTTTAAAATTTTTAAGAATTGTATTTAGGTTTTGTATTACCTCGACAAAACCCATGAATGCTAACTCTTTAATGTGTTTAACTACATTAACTCCTTGCTCAATCATTAAATCTCCACCCCAACCTCTTAACTCAGCATTATTGTCAAGTTTTTTTAATTCTGCAATCAAATTGGATGCGTGTAAATCGCCTGAAGCTTCGCCTGCTATAATGTAGTATTTCATTTGTTTATAATTTTATTAGACACTGGTTATTAGGATTTTTTTTTGACAGGATTAACAGGATTAACAGGTTTGAGCTTGTAAATTCCCGAAAAATCGGGACAAGCTCTGTAATTCCCGAAATAAAATCGGGATAAACTCTGTCTATTTTTTTTGGTTTGTCAAAAATATAA
>MEND01000070.1:12058-24175 GCA_001768975.1 Bacteroidetes bacterium GWA2_31_9
GTTTGGAACAACACAGAGGCTAACAAGTTGGGTTACAATATTTATACTTATTAAATGGTTTAGATATTCAATAAAGCTCTGATTATTATATGTGCTTAAATAAAAAATTAATAAAGCAATGACAGGAATTAATAAACCTGATATTAGACCAAGATATAAATTATTTAACGAGTATTTCATTTTCTAAATTTTTTAATGATTTAACAGCAACATAATCAGTAAAGTCAATAATTGTTGGAACAATAGAAACATATTTATTAGCTAAAGCCCATTCGTCAGTATCATCGTTTTCAGGTTCAAGATTTTCAAAATATCCAGTAAGCCAGAAATAATCACACTTATGCGGGTCGGTTCGTTTATCAAATTCTTCTTTCCACATTCCTTTAGTTTGTCGGCAAACTTTAATTCCTTTAAGTTCATGAGGCAAACCTTTTGGAATATTCACATTCAAACAAGTTCCTTTATTTATACCATTTTTTAACACATTACGAATTATATGTCGTGCATAGATTTTGGAAGCTGTAAAGTCGGCATTTTTGCTATAATCTAAAATCGAAAAACCAATTGATGGAATTCCATAAATACATCCTTCCATTACAGCACCCATTGTTCCTGAATATATTACACTAATTGATGCATTTGAGCCATGATTAATTCCTGATAGAATTAAATCGGGCAATTTTGGTAAAATCTGATTTATTGCAAGCTTAACACAGTCAACAGGAGTCCCGTTTGTTGAATAAATTGTCAGATTATCGTTCTCTGAGATATTTGTAATTCGTAAAGGTTCTTTAATAGTTATTGCATGCGACATACCTGAGCGACTGACATCTGGAGCAATTACTACTATTTCGCCAAATTCGCGACTAACTTCAATTAACGATTCAATTCCTTTTGCATCAAAACCGTCATCGTTTGTAACAAGTATAAGGGGTTTATTGTTTGTTTTCAACTTTTTTTAGGCAAATATACCCGAAAATAAGAGATTAAGCAAAATTTTGTAGTTCTCATTATTTCTATTAAAAGTTGAAATGAAGTACTCAAATAAAATAAACTCAATAATTCTTTTAATAATAAATATATATCACTATCTTTGCAGACTTTTTTACAAAAAAAGATAGAAAGGTCTGGAGATTTAAATATTAGATTGACTAGTTTCCCAACCACATTTTAAAAAATTAAATAAATTAAGACAGTATTGTTATGCCTTTAAGTAAGTTAAGAAACATTGGTATTGCAGCTCACATTGATGCTGGAAAAACAACTTTAACCGAGAGAATTTTATTCTACACCGGAGTCACACGTAAACCAGGCGAAGTTCATGATGGACAAGCTACAATGGACTTCATGAAACAAGAACAAGAAAGAGGAATTACAATTGCATCGGCAGCAATTTCTTGTACATGGAAAAATTCTCAAATTAATATTATTGACACTCCAGGTCACGTTGATTTTACAGTAGAGGTAGAACGTTCACTTAGAGTTATTGACGGAATGATTGCTGTTTTTTGTGCAGTTGGTGGAGTTGAACCTCAAACAGAAACTGTATGGAATCAGGCAGATAGATATAAAGTTCCGAGAATTGCATTTGTAAACAAAATGGATAGAGCAGGTGCTGATTTTGGTGAAGTTGTATCAATGATGAATCAATATTTAGATGCAAAAGCAGTTCCTTTTCAATTACCAATTGGTCATGAAGAAGGTTTTGAAGGAATTATTGACTTAATTGAGTTTAAAGCCTACAAATTTGTTGATTCTGGTCGTGAAGAAATGGCAATTCCTGCCGACTATTTGCAACAAGCTAAAGATGGCAGAGCTTTTATTATTGAAAAAATTGCAGATTTCAATGAAGAAATCATGGAAATGTTTTTCGAAGAAAAAGAAATTTCTTATGAAACACTTAAAGTAGCAGCCAGAGATGCTTCATTAAAACTTTTATTAACTCCAGTTTTTTGTGGAGCAGCATATAAAAATAAAGGTGTTCAACTTTTGTTAGATGCAGTTATTGATTATTTACCATCTCCAATTGATGCTGGAGCAGTAGTTGGACTTGATGTTGATGATCCTGAAAAATCACATAAAAGAAATCCTATTCCAAAAGATCCTTTTTCTGCTTTAGCTTTTAAAATTATAAACGATCCATTTGTTGGACAACAAACTTTTGTTAGAATTTATTCAGGTGTTTTAAAAAGTGGAATGCCAATGTTAAATTCAACAAAAAATAAAACCGAAAGAGTCGGTCGTATTTTCAGAATTCATGCAAAAGACAGAATTGAGCTAACAGAAGCAGGTCCTGGTGAGATTGTTGCATTAGTTGGAATGAAAGTTACAAAAACCGGAGATACATTATGTGATCCTGATCATCCATTATTTTTAGAAACAATTCACGTTGCACCTCCTGTAATTGAATTAAAGGTTTCTCCTCCAAAACAAAAAGATCAAACAAAATTGGGAGAAGCACTTCATAAACTTCAAAACGAAGATCCTTCATTTATTGTTCGTTATAACGATGAAACTAATGAAACAATAATTGCAGGAATGGGCGAATTGCATCTTGAAATCATAATTGACAGATTAAAGCACGAGTTTGGTGTTGAAGTAATTGTGGGCGAACCATCTGTTTCGTACAGAGAAACTATAACAGTTGAAACTGAAAGCGAATTTAAATACGTTAAACAATCGGGTGGTAAAGGTCAATATGCTCATACAATTATCCGTCTTGAACCAAACAGCGGAAATGGATATGAATTCCAAGACAAAATCAAAGGAGGCAGAATTCCGGGTGAATATATTCCATCAGTTGACAAAGGAATTCAAAAAACACTTGGTGATGGTATCTTAGCTGGCTTCCCAGTTGTTGATGTTAAGGTTGTTCTTTTAGATGGAAGTTTCCATGCTGTTGACTCTTCAGATATGGCATTCCAAATTTGTGCTTCTAAATGCTTCAAACAAGGATTTAATAAAGCAACTCCAATTTTACTAGAACCAATGATGAAAATAGAAGTTAATACTCCTGATGAGTATATTGGTGATATAGTTGGAAACTTAAATCGTCGTAGAGGAAAAATTGACTCTATGCGTCGTCACAGAAAAGGTTCTCAAAAACTTAACGGATTTGTTCCGCTTATGGAAATGTTTGGTTATGCAACTAATTTGAGAAATATTTCGAGTGGTAGAGCAAATTATTCAATGGAATTTTATAAATATACTCCTGTTAGTGCAGCTATTCAGGAAGAGGTAATAAAGAAAGTTGAAGAAAAGAAAAGACAACTAACATAATCATAAAAAAAGCACTTAATTTTAAGTGCTTTTTTTATGACTTATTACATTCAAAAAATCTTATTCTAAAGTATTTACCAAATTAAATTTTTGAACTAGAATCCTGACATCTTCAAGAATTTTTGGATGTACATCTATTCCTTGTTCCGAAATTCGTTTTTCGTTTTCACGTTCAGGATCGCCAGGAATAATTACATTTGGTTTATCTTCTGCATGTTCAGCATTACGAAACGACTCAATCCATTTATCCATTCTTGCTTTAAACTCAGATGCTTCCTGAAAAGAATCAATTCTCATAGCTCCAAAAAAGTGCCCTGTGCCCATACCTGTTTTTTCAGTTGATTCTGGAATATATGGAACAGAAGGAGGTACAAAAGGTCCGAAATTAGCCCCAGAAAAAACTCCTGAAAAAATATCAACTATTGAACTCATACAAAATCCTTTATGACTTCCATGCTCGTAATCGCTTCCCAGTGTGAGCAATGCACCATCTTTTTTCAAAATATCTGGATCAGTTGAAGTTTTTCCATCTTTATCTTGAACCCAACCTTGTGGACATTCAAGTCCTTTTTTCGACATGATATTTAGTTTGCCTACAGCAATCGGAGTTGTAGCAAAATCAGCAACAAATGGAGGTTGCTTTCCAGCAGGGATTGCAAAAGCTAAAGGATTTGAGCCAAGCATTTTACTAATAGAAAAAGTAGGAGCAACCAATGGGCTTGCATTTGTCATAGTAATTCCAATCATATCGTGTTCGAGTGCCATCATGGCATAGTATCCAGCAATTCCAAAATGATTTGAATTAGAGCAAGCTACCCAACCAGTTCCGCATGTTTTTGCTTTTTCAATTGCAAGATTCATCGCAAAAGTTCCGGCAATCATTCCTAATGCTTTATCGCCATTAACAACAGCTGTAGATAATGTTTCTCTTTCAATTTTAATATTTGGAGTAACATTTATTCTTCCTTTTTCTAAAAGACTAACATAATCAATGATTCGAAGTAATCCATGAGATGGTATTCCTCTTAATTCAGCTTTTAACAGCACTTTAGAAACTGTTTTTGCATCTGATTCAGAACATCCAATTTTTTGAAATAATTCTAATATAAATTTTTCAATTTTTTCAGCTTTTATCATAATTTTATTTTTTTTGCCACAAAAACACAAAGGCACAAAATAAACCATTTAACCATTTAACCATCTAGCTCCAAACTCTAAACTTCCTTATTAATTACCGTTGCACTTGCTTGTGCTGTGGGCATAATTAGCATATCATTGATATTTACATGTGCTGGGCGTGTAATTGCAAATATTATTGAATCAGCTATGTCTTCTGCCATTAATGGGTCAAAACCTTTATAAACATCTTTAGCCGTTTTTTCGTTTCCTTTAAATCTTACCAAAGAAAATTCAGTTTCAACCATTCCAGGATGAATTGCAGTAACTTTAATGCCATGACCCACAAGGTCAATTCTCATTGCTTGCGAAAGTGCATCAACTGCATGTTTGGTTGCATTATAAACATTGCCATTAGGATATACTTCTTTACCTGCAATTGATCCAATATTAATTATGTGACCAGATTTATTTTGAATCATCAAAGGAGCGACTTTTCGAGTAATATAAAGCAATCCCTTAAGGTTAGTATCAATCATTCTTTCCCAATCGTCAATTTTTCCAGTTTGAATTGGCTCAAGTCCGACTGCAAGCCCTGCATTATTAACCAAAATATCAATTTTTTGCCAGTTTTGGGGTAATTTTTCGAAAATTTTTACAATTTCGTCATTATTTCTGATGTCAAAACTTAACGAAAGCACATTTACTTTATAATTTTTTTTGATTCGTTTTTCAAGTTCAGATAATAAATTTAATCTTCTGCCTGTAATTATCGTATCGTAACCATTTTCAGCAAGTTTTAATGCGGTTGCATAACCAATTCCTGATGTTGCTCCAGTAATTAAAGCTATTTTTGTCATTGAAATATAAATTAATGTCCAAAAGTAGAAAAATTAATTGTTTATATTTATTTAAATTTATTGATTTGTATCAGATATAAATCATGACAAAATCAAAAAAACGATTCAACTTAAAAAGGCAAATTTTCTATATTTTTTTGAGCCTTTCAGTTTCTATTTTAATTCTTTCATTTAAAGGGCAATTACTTGAAGATTCTTTAAGAAATTTTTACAGAAAAGATATTTGCTATTGTGATACTCTTAGACCACACGAATTTGTTGATTCTTTAGGTATTCCGATTGTTGATTTTTATTCGATTGCAGGATTTCATATTGGCAAACAACGAAATCCGGTTTCGGTTTGTTTTCAGGCTGATGAATATTTTCAAAACAACGAATCTGAGAAATTTAATAATTGTGTGAATTGGATAATTGATAATTCAACATTAGCAGATTCTGCACGATTTGTAAATTATAATTACGACTGGTTATATGGAATGAAAAAACCATGGAAATCTGCTATGGCTCAAGGATTGGCAATTAAAATCTTAACTCAGGCTTATGAGCATACAAAAGACACAACTTATTTATCAATTATAAATGAATTTATTAATTCATTTTATTTACCAGTAGATAGTGGCGGAATTACTTATTTAATAAATGATTCTACATTTTGGTACGAAGAATACTCACATATAAATGGTGAAAATCCAATGATATTGAATGGAATGATGTTTTGCCTCGATGGATTATATTATAATTATGAAAAAACCAAAAATCTTCGATCTTTAGAATTGTTTAATAGTGGAATAAATGCTTTAGAGTTGAATCTAAGAAAATATGATAATGGAAATTTATCTTTTTACGATATTCAGAAGAATATTTCCACTGAATACTACCATAAAATTCATGTTAGGTTTTTAAAGAAATTTTATGAAATTACTGAAAATAATGCCTTAAAAGAATATTACGAAAAGTGGAAGCTTTATGAGCCAGAAAATTATTTAATAGATAAAATTAAAAATATAAATAAGACCTTTGTTTTTTTATTAATAGGTTTTAGCCTTCTAATTTATTTTGTAATTTGGCTAATATTCAGAATGTTTCTGAAAAAGAAAATTACTTACTAAGGTTTCGCTTTCTCCAATAAAAAGGTAAAATTTTAGTTGTTTCCTGATTCCAATAAGCAGGAGTTACAACTCTACCATCTTTGAGCTTTAATGAGCTATCATAAACTGCAATAACAGGATTGAAAATTATATCAGTAACTCCAACATTAAAAGTATCTGGAGAATCGTCTTTTTTTTCGACACCAACTTTTACCTCTAATTTATTCAATTCTAATAAGTCTTTAAGAAATCGCATTCTTGGTTCTAAAATGCTTTTTTCAATAATAGTACAACGTACTCCTTCAATTTCTTCGACTATATGTTTTCCTTTATTTAGTGCCATAATTAAATATTTCTATTCTTAAGTAATTCTAATAACTCGCTAGTATCTATAATATTACTAAAACTTTTCATACGTAAGCCTTTAATAAGCTTTTTATCGCCTGTCCAAAATTTTAAATTTGTTTGCAAAGAAAGAGCTATATAATAAGTGTCTTTTACATCAATATTGGTGGTTAGATTAAATGCAAGATTTAACATTTCATCAGAAATTAAAGACTCATCTATAAAATCAATTCTTTTGGTTATAATATGTAAAAGTTCTATAAATTGTTCATTTGTGTAGTTAGCTATTTCAATAATCTTTTCTTGTTTATCAAGTACCTCAAAAAATAAATAATTCGGACATATTAGTTCATGATTTCGCAAGTCTTTAAAAATAATATTTGCAATTATTCCATCGGGATTTAATATTGCAGATATAACAATATTAGAATCAATTATTAATTTCACTTAACAAATTTTCTTTTGTTCTTTGACCACCAAGATTCATCAATTTCATTTGCTATACTATCAATATCTTCAGAAGTTGCCTTACTTTTTGAAGTAATTGAACGAAACCTTAAATAATCAATAAATTCTTGTATTTCATTTAAACTTAATATATTATCAGGAATTGATATGATATATTCATTATTTTGTCGAGTAACATTCATCACAATAAATTTTATTAATTATTTATCTTTATGGTAAAGTTAAACAAATTTGATTAATATATTCATAAACAGGACTTGCAAAGCCAATTACAAAAATTCCAATTACACAAATTAACAATCCAAGTTTTGTTGAAAAGTCGCTTTTAAAATATGCAATTGGAGTCTCATTTTTATTAATAAACATTGCTTTAACAACAATTAGATAATAATAAAGAGAAATTGTTGCGTTTAAAACAGCAATCAATACAAGCATATAATAGCCTTGATGTGCTGCCGCCGTGAATAAAAAGAATTTACCAAAAAATCCAGCAACAGGTGGAATACCAGCAAGGGAGAAAAATGCAAGCATCATAGTTAAGCTTAATTTAGGATTTGTATGATACATTCCATTATAATCATTAATATTTTCTTTCCCAGACATTTGAGCAACAATAGTCACAACACCAAATGCTGCAAGGTTTGAGAAAATATAAATTAAAACAAAGTAAATAACAGATGTCATACCAAGAGAAGTTCCATCAAGAATACCTAACAATATAAAACCAGCTTGAGCAATTGATGAAAATGCAAGAAATCGTTTTAAGTTTTGTTGTCTGATTGCAAATAGGTTACCTATTGTCATTGTAAGAATCGAAATTACAACAACTAAATCTTGCCACATTGGCATTACAGCTTTAAAAACTGTAGTTAAAATAATAAATAGAACAAAAACAGCAGCTCCTTTTGAAATTACTGAAAGGAACATAGTAATACTAACTGGTGCCCCTTCGTAAACATCGGCTGTCCATAAATGGAAAGGAACTAAAGAAATTTTAAAAGCCATTCCCGCAAAAAAGAAAATCAGACCTAAAACATGAAGGCTTGAACTTGCTGTAAAGACTGCTCCAACTTCATCAAAATAGATAGAGCCAGTCATTCCATAAATCATTGAAATACCATATAGTAAAACTCCAGAAGATAATGCAGCAGATAAAATCAATTTAATACCAGCTTCAGCAGAACGGTTTTTATATCTTTCGTAAGCAGCCAATGCAGCAATTGGAATAGTTGCTAATTCAAGTCCAATATAAAACATTAAGAAATCGCCAGCCGAAATCATAAAGTTCATACCAATCACTGTGGAAATAATAAGAATGAAATATTCAGAAACCTTATCCATATTATCAGGTTCTTTTAACCATTTTACCGCCTGAATAAAAATTATTAAAACTCCAATATTAAGAACATTCTTCATTAATATCTGCAAGTCTCCGGTTTTATACATTCCACCAAATAATTGACCTGTGTGGGCTGGACAAAATCCAAATAATACATTTATAAAAAATAAGGTTATTGCAATAGGAATAATAGATTTTCTATTTTTCTCACTTACAAAAATTTCAGCAATTAACACAATCATTGCAATCGCAACAAGTACTATTTCATGCCTCATTATTAAAAAATCTTGAAATGTCATATATTAATTCTTTAATGTTCTGTTATTAATTTTCATTTAAATGTTATAAAATACCTGATATTTTTTCAACCAAAGGCTGTAAACTATCAGTAATCATATTAGATAGCCATAGTGGCGCAATACCTACGCCAGCAATAGCTAGTATTAATACTCCAGTACTTAATCTTTCAAACCATTTAGCATCTCCAAAACCATGATACTGATGTTCCTTAATTGGCCCAAGAAGTAAAATTCCAACAACTCTAAGTACATAAACTGCCGTAATTACAATTGAAGATACTGCTATGATTGTACAAACTGTTGTGAATGTTCCAGGATTTTGAAAAGCTCCAACAAAAATTGTCATCTCAGCAACAAAACCACTAAATCCTGGTAAGCCTAAAGAAGCAAGACCAGCAATAACATAACTTACCGAAAGAACAGGAATAATTTTCATTAAACCGCCCATTTCATATACATTACGAGTATGCGTTCTGCCGTAAATCATTCCGATTAGAGCAAAGAAAAGAGCAGTCATAATACCATGTGAAATCATTTGTAAAATTGCACCATTAAATGCAGTTTCATTCATCATTAATACAGCAAAAAGTACTAATCCACAGTGACTAACAGAAGAATATGCATTAATGTATTTAAGGTCTTTTTGAACAATTGCTCCAAATGCACCATAAACTACGCTAGCTGTAGTAAGAATTAAGAAAAACCAAGCTTGCTCATGTGCTGCTTCTGGCATAAGATAAACCGCTACTCTAAAAGCACCATAACCTCCAAGTTTCATAAGTACACCTGCGTGTAACATAGAAACCGCAGTTGGTGCAGAGGCGTGACCATCTGGTGACCAAGTGTGGAATGGAAATAATGCTCCTAAAACTCCAAATCCTACAAAAAGCATGGGGAAGAATATTCTTTGGACTTCAATTGGTATTTGAACTTTAGCAATTTCAATTATATTAAATGTATAGTTTGTTCCAATTGGGTCGGAGAAGAAATAAAGTACTAATAATCCAACTAAGATAAGCGCTGAACCACCCATTAACATAAGTGTTAATTTCATAGCAGAATATTCTTTTGGACCGCTTCCCCATATTCCTATAAGTAAGTACATCGGGATAACAGCAACTTCGTAGAAAAGAAACATTGTAAATAAGTCTAAGGAAATGAAAAATCCGAAAACTCCTGTGGCAAGAATAATCAAAGAAATGAAAAATTCGCGTGATAAAAATTCAACTTCCCATGAAGCAAAAATTCCAGTGAAAATAATAATACAAGTCAAGGCTATCATAGCAACGGCAATCCCATCTACACCAATTGCGTAATGTATATTTAGACTTTCAAACCAAGTATGTGATTCATATAAAAGGAAAGTATCAGTTACTCCAGCATTTCGTTGTCCTAAATACCAAAAAACCAAAACGGCTCCTAGAATTAGCTGAATTGACATTCCAATAGCAGAAACAACTCTTGCTCCTTTATTATCTTTTGTCATTAATATCCCGAGTACTGTCAGTGTTGGGATAATTACAAATAATGTTAGAATATTCATATCGTCGTAATGTTAATTTGTTTGTTGTTTATTGTTTGTTGTTTGTTGTTTGTTTGTGCTTGTTCTATTTTTGAACTTTTCGCCTTTATATTCAGAGTTATTTAAATAAGTAATTAATTTCCCAGTTTTAGAAACAATTTCTTCTGCAAGATTATAATTAATTGTAAATTCATCTTTCGAGATATATTTCCAATCTAATGACCTAAATAGTTGTGATTTAGTTTCGCAGCATGAACCAACAGCAATACTCAAGAAATTAATAAATTCTTTATTTCCTCCTCTTCCAAAACCTTCAGCAATATTATCCATAACAGAGCCTGATGATGCTTTAATTTGTGCTTTTAAGTTAAAATCTTTCACAAAAGGGTCTATTTCAGTTAACTTAAATATATTATTACTAAGCGTTCGTGCTAACTTCCATATTTCCAAATCTTCAAATTTTTTAATTGTCGCCATAACTTTCTTTAACTACAAACCACGAACTACAAACACTTTTAATGAATCCATAAATACATAAAAACTACAACAAGCAAAATGGCTCCTGAAATAAATACAAATCCATATTGTTGCATTTGACCACTTTGCATTCTTTTAATACTTCCAGCAGCATAATTTGTTACCCATGCTATACCATCCATACTACCTTCAATAACTTTTTTATCGAACCATGCTATTGGGCGAGATATAAGATTGAAAATTATTTTTTTGGTAATAAATAAATATATTTCATCAATATAGAATTTATTTAAAGCTCCTTTGTAGAAGAATCCAAGTGATTTAGCAATTTTATCTGATATTCCAGATTCTTTTTTATAAAAAATAAATGCTACAAAGATTCCAAGTAATCCAATTGCAATTGATGGTCCGGCAACCATCCAATCTAAATGTGCTTCAAATCCTTTTCCGTCGGTTGTAACAAGTTCATTGAAAGGAATAAATCCTGAAAATATTGAAGCAATTGCTAAAAACATCAATGGAAATGTCATTACAAAAGGCGATTCGTGAGGAGTGTGGTGATAATGAGTATGTTTTCCCCAGAAAATGTTAAAATATAAACGGAACATATAGAATGCTGTTAATCCAGCAACTAAAAATTCAATTGCAAATAAAAATTTATCATGATGTAATGCAGCAACTAAAATTTCGTCTTTACTCCAGAATCCAGATAGAGGAGGAACTCCAGCAATTGTTAAGCAAGCAATTAAAAATGTGATGTGAGTAATAGGTAAATATTTTCTTAAATCGCCCATGTTTCTCATATCATTGTTGTGAACAGCATGAATAATAGCTCCAGCACCAAGAAATAATAATGATTTAAACATTGCATGAGTAAATAAATGGAACATTGAACCCATGTAACCAACGCCATCGTGTCCACCGTAACCTGAAACACCAAGAGAAAGCATCATATAGCCAATTTGCGACATTGTTGAAAATGCCAGAACACGTTTTATATCAAACTGCGTACAAGCTATAACTGCGGCAATAAGTGAAGATATTCCTCCAACATAAGCAACAACAGTAAGTGCTTCTGGAGCTGTCATTGAAAAAGTAGGAAATAATCTTGCAACTAAGTAAACTCCAGCAACAACCATAGTTGCAGCATGAATTAAAGCCGAAACCGGTGTTGGACCTTCCATTGCATCGGGCAACCAAATATGAAGAGGGAACATTGCGGATTTTCCGGCACCTCCCATAAAAATAAGAATCAACGACCATGTAATTAATGACAAGCCCATAAAGGATGCCCCTCCAGCGTAAGTAATTGCAGCACCTTCAG
>MEND01000070.1:24200-32668 GCA_001768975.1 Bacteroidetes bacterium GWA2_31_9
CAGCACTTGGTTTTTGATAATAGAACCCTATTAAAAGATATGAAGAAACTCCAACAAGTTCCCAGAAAATATACATTTGGAAAATGTTTGTTGCAACTACCAGTCCTAGCATTGAAAAACTGAAAAGAGATAAGAATGCGAAAAATCTTTCAAAACCTACTTCACCTTTCATGTATCCATTGCTATAAATATGAACCATTAAAGAAACAGTCGTTACAACAACTAACATCATTATTGAAATTGGGTCTAATAAAATTCCCATATCAATATGAAGCTTATCTGTGAGGTTTAACCACGTAGTTTTGAAAGCAATAACTTTTTGATAAGTTTCTTCAACTTTTCCAACTACAAAGAAATATTGATAAGCAGTATAAATTGACAACAGAAAAGATGTCAACATGCTTAACGTTCCAAGAATTCCTGATAATCTTTCTTTTAATCTATCTCCAAATAATCCTAAAATTAGGAACATGAAGAAAGGAATCAACGGAATTAAAATTGTGTAACTAAAATCTATCATATAATTAATGTTTGTAGTTTGTCGTTTGTTGTTTGTTGTTAGCTTCGGTTACTGAGCTTTTTGAAGTATCAATGTTTTCTATTTCAATAGTTTCTCTATTAAACTTTTCTCCTTTAAAATCGGATTTGTTTAAATATGTAATTAATTTCCCTGTTTTAGAGATAATCTCATCTGTTAAAGAATAATTTATATTAATTTCTTCTTGTGATATATATTTCCAATCAAGAGTCCTATATAGTTGCGATTGAGATTCACAGCATGACCCAACGGCAATACTCAAAAAATTAATAAATTCTTTATTTCCTCTTCTTCCAAAACCTTCCGCAATGTTATCCATTACAGAGCCTGATGAGGATTTAATTTGTGCTTTAAATTTAAAATCTTTCACAAAAGATTCCATTTCAGTTAATTTAAATATATTATTACTTAATGTTCGAGCTAATCGCCATATTTCCAAATCTTCAAATTTTTTTATTGTCGCCATAACTTTTTTAACCACAAACAACAAACCTCTTAATACTTCATTTCGCTAACGTCTTCAACATTAATTGTTGTGAAACGTCTATATATGTTAATAATAATGGCAATTGCAACAGCAGCTTCACATGCAGCAACAGCAATTACAAAAATCGAGAAAAAATGTCCGTGAAGCCCATCAGGATATAAATACCGATTGAATACCACAAAATTTATATTTACTGAATTAAGAATTAATTCAACAGACATTAGCATTGTAATTAGATTACGGCGAGTTAAAAAGCCATAAATTCCAACAAAAAACATTATTGTACTTACAACTAAAAAGTAGTGTATTGGGATATTACTTATCATAACTTTATTTAGTATTTAGATATTTAATAATTTAGTATTTAACTGCACTAGCAACAATTTAACAATTTAAACCTTTTTCCCCTTTTTTGCTATCACAATTGCACCTATCATTGAGGCTAAAAGCAAAATTGAAATTACTTCAAAGGGTAAAACATAACCGCCTCTGTCGTAACTAAGTAATTTTGTGCCAATTAAATTCATGTCAACTTCTTGTGTTATAGCATTATTTGCCTCAAATTGATAATTTAAAACAGCTGTTAATGTAACAATAATACCTGCAATTACAGCAATAGCTGAAAATACAGACTTTTTCCATTCTACCTTTTCAAATTTCTGGCTTATATGACTAGTCAAAAGGATTGAGAAAATAATCAAAACAATAATTCCTCCAGCATACAATCCTAATTGAACTGCTGCTAGAAATTGATAGTTTAACATAAAATAAATTCCAGCAGTAGATATTAAAACGAATAATAAATATATAGCTGCTCTTAAAATTCTTCTACTTGTAACAGTTAAAATTGAAAATATTACAATAATTGCAGAAAAAATAATAAACATTAGTTGAGTACCTGTAAATTCCATATTTTTAATTTAAAATTATATCTTTCTTTAATTTTAGTTTTCAAGTTGCTACATTTTACATTCTAATGATTTAACTGCGTAAGCAACAATTTAACAATTAAACAATAATCTTATTCAACCCCCTTCTCCAAAACCGAACCTTCTTGATTTAATACTTTGGTAAGTTTAGCACGATTAAAAACAGCGTGTTCAAAATTTGGTGCAAAAGCAAGTGCATTTGATGGACAAGTTTTTACACAAAGTCCACAAAATGTACACATTCCAATTCGATAAATATGCTTATCAATAATTCTTTTCTTTTTGCCTTCTTCAGTTTGAATTTGTTTTGAAATTACTTCAATTGTTCCATTTGGACAATTAATTTCGCAAATTCCGCAACCAGTACACTTGTGTTCATTATTAGCATTGTGTGGCATTACAATTTCACCTTTCATGCGTTCGTACATTACAAGTGTTTTTCTATTTTCCGGATATTTCTGTGTAACTACAGTCCATGGGCGAAAAAAGTACGATCCGGTAACTTTCATCCCTTTCAGAAGTGATATCACTCCTTTAAAAATGCTCGAAATATATCCTATTACATTCATAATCCTTTATTTCCAAATTTTTAATTTCTATTTTTTAGAAGTGCCAGCCCATTAAAACCATTAATGCCATAAGAAGAACATTAAGTAGATTTATTGGAAGTAAATATTTCCACTCTAATGTTAAAAGCTGGTCAATTCTTAAACGAGGGAAAGTCCATTTAAACCACATCATTAAAAATATTATGACAAATGTTTTTCCGAAAAACCAAACAAATGGAGGGATGAAATCCATAACATGATTAAATCCGTCTAAACCGCCAATGTGTAATGGCATCCAACCACCCCAAAAAACTGTAGCAGCAATAGCAGCTACAATGAACATGTTCATGTATTCTGCAAGAAAAAAGAATGCGAATTTAATTCCTGAATATTCTGTATGGAAACCTGCTGTAAGTTCCGATTCTGCTTCAGCTAAGTCAAATGGACCTCTGTTTGTTTCAGCTGTAGATGCAATCATAAAAATAATAAACGCAATTACAGATGAAATGTGACCTTTAAAAATAAACCAACCATCGCTTTGTGCTTCAACAATAGTTGAGAACTGCATAGAACCCGCAAGAACAACCATTGTAATAAGAGATAAACCAACAGAAAGTTCGTAACTTACTATTTGAGCACCACTACGCATCGCTCCGATAAGAGAATATTTATTATTACTTGACCATCCAGCAATTAAAATTCCAACAACACCCATTGATGAAACAGCCATAACATAGAAAACTCCAATGTTAAAATCCATTGCATGTAAGCCTTTAGCAAATGGAATTGCTGCAATACATAAAAATGATGCAATAATTACAATAAATGGAGCAAGATTGAATAGTAATTTATCAGCTTGTTTAATGCTAATTAACTCTTTTAACAAAAGCTTGATTAAGTCGGCGATTGTTTGAAAAAGCCCAAAAGGACCAACTCTGTTTGGCCCAATACGGTTTTGCATTAACGCACAAACTTTTCTTTCAAGGTAAACCAGAAAAAGCCCAACTAATGCATAACCTGTAAGAAAGACTAATCCTATAATAGTCATTTCAACTATCAATGCCCAGAATGGAGATAGACTTGTATAAAGATAGTTGTCTATCCACTGGTTAAATGATGTAAAATCGTAAATATTAAAATTCATAATATTAATTTACTAATTATTCAATTATTAATTAATTATCTGTCCATGCAAGGAATAACCAAGTCTAAAGAACCACTTATTGCAACAAGGTCGGCAATTTTCTGATCTTTTGACATTATATTGATTGCTGATAAATTAACAAGGTTTGGTGAACGGAATTTTACTCTGTAAGGATTTTTATTTCCATCGCTAACAATAAAAACATCTAATTCTCCTCGAGCCGATTCAACTCTTTGGAAAAATTCTCCTTCTGGAAGTTTGATGATTGGCTTCATCTTAACTGCAAAATCGCCTTCAGGAATATTATCAATAAGTTGCTCAATAATATTCATTGATTCCCACATTTCGTCAATTCTTACTTTGTATCTAGCAAGTGTATCGCCTTCTGTATAAAGTATTTCTTTGAAATTAACTTTGTCATACATGTGATATGGAGCTCTTTTTCGTACATCGCAAGCAAAACCTGAACCTCTACCTGAAGGACCTGTTAGTCCATAGTTAATAGCTTCTTCTTTAGAAATATATCCAACTTTTTTCGTTCTTTCCTGAAAAATTACATTTCCAGTTAATAGTTGGTCATATTCAGGTAATACTTTTCTAAAATATTTAATAAAATCTTTAACTTTTTGCTGGAAATTTGGATGAATATCATTCATTAAACCACCCGGGCAATTATAACTTTGAATTAATCTGCCTCCTGTTGATTCTTCAAAAATATCAAGAATTTTTTCTCTATCTCTTAATCCATAAAAGAAACAAGTAAGTCCACCTAAATCCATTCCAAAAGCACACCACCAAAGTTGATGACTTGCTATACGGTTTAATTCTTCTATAATTGTACGAATATATTTAACTCTTTCAGGAACTTCAATATCAAGTGCACTTTCAACAGTAAGGCAAACAGCAGCATTATTAATATGTGCAGATAAATAATCCATTCTATCAGTAAGGTGAATTATTTGCTGATAAGTAAGCTTTTCGCACATTCTTTCGATACCTCTATGAATGTAGCCACAATGTGGTTGTACATTTTTCACAATTTCGCCTTTAAGAGATACAACAAAACGCAAAACACCATGTGTTGATGGATGTTGCGGACCCATGTTGATTGTGTATTCTTCTTCAGTATCTATTTTATTTTGAACTTCTTCTACCATTTTACGTTTTTTGTTTAATGTTTTTTGTTAAGTGTTTCTTTCTTTTAACCACATAGAATCATAGACACATAGATTTCACATAGTTATATTAACGTTCGATAATATTAAGAGGGTCGCTATAATCTTTACGAAGTGGATGACCAACCCAATCGTCATCTAAAAACATTCTGCGTAGGTCTGGGTGATTTGTAAATTTAATTCCTAATAAATCATATACTTCTCTTTCGTGGTATTCTGCTGATTTCCATAATGAATAAACACTATCAACTTCTGCATTAACTCTGTCGGCAGTTGTTGTTTTAAGTGCAATTGAATGATTATATTTGGTTGAAGTTATATGATAAAATACACCTAAATTTGTTGGATAATCAACACCTGAAAGGCACATTAAATAATCAAATGCTGTATCGTCTGATTCTTTAAGTTTTTTTGCTAAAGAATATAATTCTTCAGCAGGAACTGTTACTGTAAGAAGTTGTTTTCCTTCAGCAATTTGAGCTCCTGAATATAATGAAAGAACTTTTTCTTTTAATTGTTCGTTTGTCATAAAAAATAGTTTCAAGTTTGAAGTTAGAGGTTTAACTTCGTTGAGCTCGCAAGCTCGGTTGAAGTTGGCTACGCAGTTAATTCCTAAATCTCTAAATTCCTAAATCATAAATATTTTTAAATAGTTTCTGTATCTACACTAGGTGGATTTTTACGAGCTTTATTTTTCAATTGAATAGATTCAGCCTTAATTTTACGTTGTAGTTGCATAAATCCATACAATAATGCTTCTGGTCTAGGTGGGCAACCAGGAATATAAACATCCACAGGAATTACATGTTCAACACCACGAACTACGTGATATGAATTGTAAAAAAATGGACCTCCAGAAATTGCACAAGCACCCATTGCAATAACGTACTTTGGGTCAGCCATTTGGTCGTAAAGTCGTTTTAGAACAGGAGCCATTTTGTTTACAATAGTTCCTGCAACTACAATAACATCTGCCTGACGAGGAGTTGCACGATAAACTTCAAGACCAAATCTCGAAAAATCGTGTCGAGAAGCTCCGCAAGCCATCATTTCAATACCACAACAGCTTGTTGCAAATGTTAAAGGCCAAATTGAATTGGAACGTCCCCAATTGAAAATACCGTCAATTGTAGTTAGCATTACATTTGACCCATGTTGATTTAAGAGTTCAAGATCTTCATTATCTTTGAACTCATCGTATTTCATTGATTTAATTTTTATTCCCATATCAAAGCATGTTTTTTCCAGGCGTAAAGTAAACCTAAAATTAAAATGAAGAAAAATATACAAATTTCAATAAATCCAACCATTCCCATTTGTTTCATCACAACTGCCCAAGGAAAAATAAAGACAGTTTCAACATCGAAAATCAAGAATAGAATGGCAAATAAATAATAGCCTACATTAAATTGCAACCAAGTAATTCCTTTTGTTGGAATACCACACTCATAAGCTTCTGATTTTTGAGGGTTAACAGATGATGGTGCAACAATATAAGCAAAAACAATGGCGAATCCAACAAGAAAAACAGCCACTATAAAAAACAATATTAAAGCATCTTGATTCATAATATATTGATTTGTTGTAAATTATAATTAGAAAATAGCATATTTAACTATTATTAACACGATGGCAAAATTAGAAATATATTTTAACAAAATGGAAATCTGATTAATTTTTGACAGAAAAGAATTTTGAGATAGATTGCTGAAAAACTGCCTTATATGAGAATTGTGCTGTATAACACAAAAAATCATGATTTTGAAATTTTCTTTTTAAAATTGAATGCCAGCCTATACAAAAGCAATAATACAGTGATAAATGCAGAAATTCTTCCAATGTAATCGCCAAATTCAACATAAAAAGTGATTTTGTTGTTGGCATTTAATTGTCCTTTTATTACAGCTTTTTCCCACCATTTGGTTGCTTGAAGAATGTCGCCTCGTTGATTAATAAAGCACGAAATTCCTGTATTTGCAGAACGAGCAATACTGCGCCTTGTTTCAATTGCACGTAAACAGGAATAAGTAAGATGATGTTTATAGCCAGGAGTATCGCCCCACCAGCCATCGTTAGTAATTACAAAAATCAGATTTGCTCCATTTTTTACATATTCCGAAACAAATTCACCAAAAAGCGATTCATAGCAGATTACAGGAGCAATTTTCAGATTTTTCTTTTTTGAAGCAAATGGAGTTCTGTCTTTTTGAGTTCCTAATGTTCCGGTTGAACCACCTAAATCAACTGCTAAACTATTTAAAAAACTAAGATATTCGGTGTAAGGAATTTTTTCAACTCCTGTAACTAATCTCGATTTGTGATAGATTTGAACATCGTCAGTTGTATCTAGCAATAAGGCTGAATTATACGAATCGTAATAAATATCTGATTTGAAATATTTTCGGGCAGAACTAGGAATTTTTTCTCCTGCTCTATAGTCCTTTGTTGTTGAAGAACCCAAGACAAATTCAGAATTTGAAAACTTTTTCAAAAAAGGTCTTATATATTGTATTTCTTCAGTTTCATTAATATTTTCTTCTTCAATGTCATAAGGAATTACTGTTTCTGGGGCTACAAAAAAATCTGTGTTTGAATCTCCAACTGAATTTGCAAGATTCAACATTATATTTAATTGATCTGTAACATTTCTGCTGTTAAATTTTCCATTATATGGGTCAATATTTGGCTGAGTTACAACAATGTTTACTGGGTTTTCAATTTCTTGATATGAGTAGTATCTGTAAACGGAATATGAAATCGGTATTCCAATAAAACATGAAATAGTTACAATCCATAAAATTACTTTTTTATTAAATTTAGATTGGTTTTCCTTATAGTAAAGAAATGTTCTGAATATTAAAATATTAATTAAAATTGCCCAAAGACTTCCTCCTAAAGTTCCTGTAAATTCGTACCATTGAACTAGCTTAATATTATGAGAAAAACCGTGTCCAAGAATTAACCAAGGCCATTCAAATTCCCAGTTGTAATGTAAATATTCAAAAGCACACCAATAAACCATTAAACTTATATATCCGGCACTATAACCAAGTTTTCGCTTTGTAACATGAAATTGCCAAAAAACAAAAGAATACAGAAATGAATTAATAACAACAGCTCCAACTGCACCAAAAAATGAAGCATAATAAATCCACCAAGTGGATGCTATATTCCAAGTTATAATTGCGATATAAGCATGATTAAAAACCCTTACAGAACTGTAATTTTCTTTGTGTTGATAGAAAAATTCTTCAACAAAAAGCAATGGTATTAATGCAATAAGTAAAACAAGTCCGAGGTTTAGTTCTGTCCAAGCTAAACTTATTAATAAGCCAGTTGAAATTGAAAGTAAATATCGTTGAAATGGTTTGAGATTAATCATTTTTTGTTATTATTTTCAGCATTTAAGATATTGGGGTATAGGGGGATCTGGGTATAGGGTTGTTTGGGTATAGGGTTGTATGGATATAGGGGTATAAAGTGTATAAAGGAATGAGTGTTTCTGTGTTTTTTCTTTATGACTTATAAACTTATACATTATTTGCTAATTTAATAAGTACAATCAGTGACAATTTTAAACTACTAATTTATTACTTTTTTTGTTAACAAGGTAAACTCCTGCAAAGATTAATAAAATCCATAAAATA
>MEND01000071.1:0-3715 GCA_001768975.1 Bacteroidetes bacterium GWA2_31_9
TACGACGATTGCATATTTAAAGAAGCTGACTTAATTGAAGCTGACGAAATATTTATAACAAACACTATTTCAGGCATTAAATGGGTTTTATCTTTTAAAGACCGCAGATATTTCAATAAAGTTTCTAAAAAGTTAATTGAAGAACTTAATAGGAATTTAGAATTTAGGGATTTAGGGATTTAGGAATTATAATGCGTAGCAACACTTCGACACTCAGTGCATCGCTTCAAACCTCAAACCTCAAACAATTTAACAATATATCTTAGTTAAAACTCGGATTTTCAGGAAAATTAGTCCATATTTTATATTTCTCGCCTAAATTTGACAAAGTATCTGACCAAACATTATCGTTTCGTTTCATTAATTCATTATTAGACAATTCTGTAACTAACCATGAATTTTCTTTTATTTCCTCATTTAATTGATTGGGTGTCCAACCCGAATAACCAATAAAAAATTTAATATTCGTATTATTTACAATTCCATCGTTAATTAAGTCTTTCAAAGCATCAAAGTCGCCACCCCAATACAAATTTTCAAGTATTTTTATACTCTTAGGAATAATATTTCCAACATTATGAATAAATTGAATAGTGTTGGTATTAACTGGGCCACCAAGCGAAATATCAGCATTAAAATCGGGAAAATCTTTTAAAATTTCTTTTACATTTAATGTTACAGGTTTATTAATTACAAAACCTATTGTTCCGTCATCGTTATGTTCGACTATTAAAACAACTGATTTACTAAAATATATATCGTGTAAAAAAGGACCTGATACCAAAACTCTTCCTTGTTTTGGCACAATTGAATTTTCAATTTTAAATAAGTCGAAATCAGCTTTTTTCACAAAAAATAAATTAATATAAAATCAAATATCTATGTTAATTGTGAAAAAATCAAATTTTACTCAATTTTTTTTAATTTTACATTTAAAATTTAACAATATGTCTAAAAAAGCAACAACATATACCGAAGCATTTTCTGAAATAGAAGAAATAATTGAAAAAATCGAAAACGACGAACTTGATATTGACGACCTTGCCGAAAAAGTAAAACGTGTTTCATTACTTATAAAAATTTGTAAAGAAAAACTTTACTCAACCGAGAAAGAAGTTGAGAATATTTTGAAGCAGATGGATGAAAAATAGGAACTAATATTTTTCATCAAATGGCTTTTGATTACTTTTAGTGGCGATATACAGGGGAGGTTGATTCTGCATAATTAAATATTTTAGTCGGTTAGTAGTAAATAGAACTAAAACAAATGCAATCCTAAGTTGTAAACATAATAGGATATTTTGGTTTTACTTTGAATTTTGGAAATTATATTGCTTTTTCAAACTTCAAAATTGTTAATAACTAAAGCTGTTTTAAATCAATTTTTTTGTATCAACTTTCTATATTTGTAATCTAAATTAAAATGGGGTGCCAAAAATTTCAGGCTGAGATTATACCCAATGAACCTGCTACGGATAATGCCGGCGAAGGGAATAAAAAAACTCACCCCATTAATTATTTAGAGATTTAGGAATTTAGGATTTTTACATTTCTACATTTTATATTCAAAATTCTACATTCTACATTTTTTTATTTAGGATTTGACTGATTAACAACAATGTAACAATTTAATATTTTTTGATTTATAATAATTAAAATGCTAATAACAGTAAATTCTAACAAAAAAGAAATTGAAGCAAATTCGTGTTTAGCTGATGTAATAAATAATTCCGTAATAACTGGCGAACGGGGTTTTGCTGTGGCAGTTAATAATAAAGTTATTCCAAAAACAAACTGGGAACAATACATTTTAAACGAAAATGATAATATATTAATAATTAAGGCATCACAAGGAGGATAATTATTTAGAATTTTTGAATTTAGAATTTAGTAATTTAGGATTAAACTGCGACAGTAAATGTAAGAAAAACACGGAGACACTAAGACAACAGAGAAACACTAAGAAGAATGTAATATTTAAGAAGTAAAATTTAATATTTAAAAATAGCTTAGTTAACCTTAGTTTTCTTAGTGTCTTAGTGGTAATAAAAACTGCGTAGCCAACTTCAACCGAGCTTGCGAGCTCAACGAAGTTAAACTTCAAACCACTCTTAACCACATAGAAACATAGAAAAAACACATAGAACAATAGAACATTAGAATATTAGAACAATAGAACAATAGAACCATGAACCTCAAACCTCAAAAAGATTATCAATGTGTTGCTTTTTACATTATTGCATTGATGCTACTTCGTGGTGCTTCGTACCTCGCAATGACGGAAACTCGCTAACCTCAAACTTCAAACTACAAACATCAAACTAACTATAAATGAATAAAAACTCAAAATTCAGTGAACCAATTCCGGGTTCAGAAAAAATTTATGTAAAAGGCAAAATACATGATATTTTAGTTCCAATGAATGAAATTAAACTTTCTGATACAATTACTTCAGAAGGAAAAATTATTCATAACGAATCAGTATTTACATACGATACAACCGGACCTTATACCGAAAAAAACTATGTAGTTAATATTGAAAAAGGACTGCCAAAAATTCGTGAAAAGTGGATAGAAAGCAGAAACGATACTGTTAAATTAAAAAACCTAACATCAGATTTTGGCAAAAAAAGACTAAATGACTCATCACTTGATAGTATTAGGTTTAAAAACGTAGAAAAAAATCCTCGAAAAAATAAAGATGGGCATGAAATTACTCAAATGTATTATGCTAAAAAAGGTATAATTACTCCAGAAATGGAATTTGTTGCAATTCGTGAAAATCAATTACTTGAAAAATATAATATTGGAAAAAACGGAAAAAGTATTAAAACTCATATTACTCCCGAATACGTGAGAGATGAAGTAGCCAAAGGACGAGCAATTATTCCAGCAAACATTAATCATCCCGAAACGGAACCAATGATTATAGGGCGTAATTTTTTGGTTAAAATAAATGCAAACATTGGAAATTCTGCTTTAAGTTCTGGAATTGAAGAAGAGGTTGAAAAAGCATATTTAGCTTTTCGTTGGGGGTCAGATACAATTATGGATTTATCGACAGGCAAAAATATTCACGAAACACGTGAGTGGATTATTCGTAATTCGCCAGTTCCGGTTGGCTCTGTACCATTATATCAAGCTTTAGAAAAAGTAAATGGAAAAGTTGAAGATTTAACTTGGGAAATATTTAAAGATACTCTTATAGAGCAGGCTGAACAAGGAGTTGATTATTTTACAATTCACGCTGGGCTTAGATGGAAGCACGTTCCTCTAACTACTCGTCGCTTAACTGGAATAGTTTCACGAGGAGGTGCAATAATGGCAAAATGGTGCTTGTTGAAACATCAGGAAAGCTTCTTGTATGACCATTTTGAAGAAATTTGCGAGATTCTGAAATCTTATGATGTTGGAATTTCTTTAGGCGACGGATTAAGACCGGGCTCTACATTCGACGCAAATGATGTAGCACAATTTGCCGAACTCGAAACTCTTGGCGAATTAACAAAAATTGCATGGAAACACAATGTTCAGGTTATGATTGAAGGTCCTGGACACGTTTCAATGGATAAGATAAAAGAAAATATGGATTTGCAACTTCAACATTGCTTTGAAGCACCATTTTATACTTTAGGACCATTGGTTACCGATATTGCACCGGGTTACGACCACATAACTTCTGCTATTGGAGGAAGCATAATTGCATTACACGGAA
>MEND01000071.1:3726-7670 GCA_001768975.1 Bacteroidetes bacterium GWA2_31_9
TGCTATGTTACACCAAAAGAACATCTTGGCTTACCAAATAAAGACGATGTTAAAACAGGAGTTGTAACTTTTAAATTAGCAGCTCATGCAGCCGATATTGCAAAAGGACATCCAGGAGCATCTATTCGAGATAATGCAATGAGCAAAGCTAGATTTGAATTTCGCTGGAAAGACCAGTTTCATTTGGCTTTAGACCCCGAAACTGCATTAAAATTTCACGATTCAACATTACCCGACGAAGGAAGCAAGGTTTCGCATTTTTGCTCTATGTGCGGCGAGCATTTTTGCTCAATGAAAGCATCACACGAAATTCGAGATATTGAAATGAAGCTTGCTGAAAAATCTGAAAATTTTAAAAAATCAGGAGGAGAAATTTATATTAAAGATTAAGTCAAAAAATAAAATAGAACGCTGTTGACCAAGATGATTATGATTAAATATGATTATATTTGCGTAAATCATAACATATCAGAGTCATCTGTGTTCTATCAAAAAAATTTAAATAAACAAAATGAAAATAATCGTAATTTCTAACCCCGAAAACTTTTCAGGAGAATCAGAATTAGTTAATAAGCTTTTTAAAAATGGTTTGGAATATTTTCATGTCAGAAAACCTTCATTTTCAAACGAAGAATGTGAAAATTACATAAATAGCATTTCAAAAGAATATCATTCAAAATTAATTGTTCATTATCATTTTTCGATGCTCGATAAGTTCAAAATTAAGGGGCTTCATTTTAATGAAAGCAATATAAAATTTGCCGAAAAATATAAGAATATTCATAAAAGTTATTCAGCACATTCGTTCAACGAAGTTTTACACTTAAATAAAAAAATGGACTACATGTTTTTAAGTCCGGTTTTCGATAGTATTTCAAAAGAAGATTACAAAGCCAATTTTGATATTAACGAAATTAAAACTTTTATTGAATCATATAGACTTGGCGAAAAGCTTGTTGCACTTGGTGGTGTAAATGAAAACAATATTCAAAAAGTAATAGACACGTGCTTTGGTGGAGTCGCTTTAATGGGATGTATTTGGAAACCTGCAATTAATGAGTCAAATATTGAAAAAAGCATTGCAGTTCTTCAACAAATAAATGAAATAATGTAATAAATTTGTAAAAAATATATTATAATGAATACAATTACTAATGCTAGACAAATATCAAATATTTATAAATCTCTAGCTAATCTTAATATTAATGAGCTTGAACAAGTTATGCATCAGATAATTGGGCTTAGAAAAGATAAGATTTCAAATATTTTATCCGATTATGAAACTGAATTATTAAAAAAAATTAATGAAGGAATTCCTGATATTATACACAAACGCTACAAAAACTTAATTAATAAAAAAAGAAAAAATATTTTAAATGATAAAGATTATTATGAATTACTTGATTTAACTTCATATTTTGAAAGTAAGAATGTTTACAGATTAAGCTTTATCATTGAATTAGCCAAGTTAAAAAACTTAACACTTGATGAAGTTATTCAGCACTTAGATTTAAAAACAGAAATGTATGTTGAATAATAAAACTAAAAAATTTGTATTAGAACGTTCCAATGGCATATGCGAATATTCTAAAAGTCCTGCCAATATTTCATCTCAATCATTTATTATAGAGCATATTATCCCAATAAGTAAAGGAGGAACATCAACTCTTGAAAATTTAGCACTTTCTTGTCAAGGTTGTAATAACTTTAAGTATAATAAGACTGATGGAATTGATAATGTTACAGGAAAAAGTTATGAGTTATATAACCCTAGAAAACATAAATGGTTTGAGCATTTTTCGTGGAGTTCTGATGTTACCGAAATTATTGGCATTTCAGCAATTGGAAGAGTAGCCGTAAATTTATTAAAACTTAATAGGATAGAATTACAAAATTTACGTAAATTACTTTCAACTGTTGGAAAGCATCCTCCTTTAAATTAATATATTGAAAAAAGTATCTCAATTTTTAGACAAATAAAATCAACAATAAATCCTAAATTAATATGAGACCCAAAGTTTTAAGCATAGCAGGCTTTGACCCATCGGCAGGAGCTGGAATACTTGCCGATATTAAAGTTTTTGAATTTCATAAAGTTTACGGACTTGGTGTATGCTCGGCAATTACTTATCAGAATGATTCCGAATTTATTGGTTTAGATTGGATTAGTACTAATGAAATTATTAAACAACTTGAAATTTTATATAAAAAATTTAATATCGAATACATTAAAATAGGCATTGTCAATAATTTGTCTGCTTTACAATCAATAATTGATTTTTTAATATCAAAAAATAAAAATGTAAAAATAATTTGGGATCCCATTCTAAGAGCTACTGCAGGTTTCGATTTTCATCAATCAATTAATAATGAAGATTTAAAAACAATATTAAAAAAAATTCATCTCATAACGCCTAATTTAGAAGAATTTAATACAATTTTCAAAACCAATATTGAAGCATTTGAAAACTTATACGACTGCAATATTCTTATTAAAGGTATTGAAAATAACAATTCTGTTGAAGATGTTTTAATCACCAAGAAAAACAATCGTTGCAATTTTTCAGGAAACAAATTTGAATCTTACTCAAAACATGGAACAGGTTGTGCATTATCGTCAGCAATTACAGCGAATCTAGCTAACGAACTCGATTTAATAAAATCATGTTCAAATGCAAAAAACTATGTCGAAAAATTATTAGTTTCAAATAATTCGCTACTTGCTTATCATAATATATAAACCTAAACACCTGAAAACAAATTGAAAGTGAGAATTTGAAATAACTACGTAGCCAACTTCAAACAATTTAGAAATTTTGAAATTTATAATATAATTACAACAACAAATGCAAGAAAAACACTAAGACACTAAGAACACAGAGAAACACTAAGAAAAATGTGATATTTAAAATAAACCTTTGCATCTTAGCGACTTAGCGGTAAAAAAAATGCGTAGCTAACCTCAAACCTCAAACATGAACACAACACAACATAAACTCAACAAAAGTATTTCAAGATTACAATTTATAACCGATAGCGATAATGCTGAGATATTGAATAGTACAGTTGAAAGTGCGTGCAGAGCAGGGGTTGATTGGATACAGTTCAGACTTAAAAATGTGCCAGCCGAAAAAATGATAATTTTAGCTTGCGAAATAAAAAAAATATGCGACAGATATTGTGCAAAATTAATTATAAACGATAGTGTTGAGTTGGCTTCGGTTGTTGGTTCAGTTGGAGTACATTTGGGTAAAGAAGACATGGATGTTGCTAATGCAAGAAAAATTTTAGGTGAAAAATTTTTGATTGGAGGCACAGCAAATACTTACGAAGATATTGTAAAATTATATTGCAAAGGAGCAGATTATATTGGATTAGGCCCATTGCGATTAACTGCTACAAAAGCTAAATTAAGTCCGGTTTTAGGATTAAAAGGTTACGAAAATATTATAAAAAGATGTAATCATGAAAATATTAAAATACCAATTGTAGCTATTGGAGGAATAGTCCCAAACGATGTTGACGAATTATTAAATTTAGGTCTTTACGGAATAGCAGTTTCATCGTCAATTGGTAAATCAAATGATGTTGTTTCATCTGCAAGAGAATTTTTAGAAATAATTGAAAATCACAAAAATAAAATTACAGTTTAATGTCAAAGTTAATAATTGCCGGAAAAACTTTTAATTCCCGACTATTTACAGGTTCAGGAAAATTTAGTTCAGGATTAGAAATGCAAAATTCTTTATTGGCTTCTGGTTCTGAATTAGTTACAGTTGCCTTGAAAAGAGTTGATTTAAAACAAAAAGACGATGATATTTTAAAATATTTGAATCATACTCAATTTAATTTACTTCCAAATACATCAGGAGTACGAACTGCTAACGAAGCTATTTTTGCTGCACAATTAGCTCGTGAAGCATTAGAGACTAACTGGTTAAAGC
>MEND01000071.1:7697-8121 GCA_001768975.1 Bacteroidetes bacterium GWA2_31_9
ATGTTGGAGTTGCGGCTGTTATGCCATTAGGTTCACCTATCGGAAGCAATTTAGGATTAGTAACAAGAAAGTTTTTAGAAATTATTATCGAACAAAGCAATGTTCCGGTTGTGGTTGATGCCGGAATTGGAACACCATCACATGCTGCTGAAGCTATGGAAATTGGAGCCGATGCGGTTTTGGTTAATACAGCAATTGCTTCTGCCGGAAATACTAAAAATATGGCAATAGCATTTAAAATGGCAGTTGAGGCTGGGCGAATGGCATTTGAATCAAGGCTGGGGGTTGTTAGTAGTTATGCAACAGCAACAAGTCCACAAACTGAATTTACAAGTAGTTTAACTTCATTTCTTGATGAGTAAAATAATAAATTATCATGCACCTAAAGATAAATATATAATAAAGTGTTAGGTTACATTGTTTG
>MEND01000071.1:8130-20649 GCA_001768975.1 Bacteroidetes bacterium GWA2_31_9
GAATTTTTAACTATCCAATTTTTTGAAAATCCCAATATTTCCCATTTTTTGAAATAAAAAATATTATTTTTAAAAATTATTTTAAATTATTTAAAAATGAAGCGTTCGATAATATTATTATTAATTGCAGTAAATTCCTTATGTGTTATGTCGCAAACAGTTAAAGACTCTCAGGGAAATGCTATTCCAGATGAAAAATTTCAAACATCTGCATCAGGACTGAAATATTATATTTACGAAAGTCATGGTATGGAAAAGCCTGTTAGCGACGATAAAGTTTCAGTTCATTATACAGGTAAATTTCTCGACGAAAAAGTATTTGATAGTTCGGTAGGAAGAGGAAAGCCCCTTGATTTTACACTTGGAATTGGACAAGTAATTGCAGGTTGGGACGAAGGAATTGCATTACTTGGAAAGGGCGATAAAGCAATGTTTATTATTCCTCCACAAATAGCTTATGGAAGTACCGAAAGAGGCTCAATTCCGGCTAATTCGACATTGGTTTTTGATGTTAATCTGGTTGATTTTACTCCTCAGAAAAAAATCGAAGATTATAAAACAAAAGGAAAAGATACAATAACAACTGTTACAGGTCTAAAGTATATTATTGTTGAAAAAGGAAAAGGCAAAAAATCAGAAACAGGCTCAAATGTCGTTGTACATTATTCAGGATATTTGAAAGATGGAAAAATGTTTGATTCGTCTGTAAAAAGAGGCGAGACATTTAAGTTTGAATTGGGTGCAGGTCAGGTAATTAGAGGTTGGGACGAAGGACTTTATTTAATGCAAGAAGGCGATAAATTCCGATTAATAATTCCATATACTTTAGCTTATGGTGAAGCTGGTCGCCCACCACAAATTCCAGAAAAAGCCGACTTAATTTTTGATGTTGAATTAATTCAGGTTTTACCTCCAATTGTTGTTGAAAAATTTGATATAACAGGTAAAAAAGAATATACAACCGCAAGTGGTATAAAATATTATATTGTTAAAGAAGGCACAGGTGATTTAGTTAAGTCGGGCGAAAAAGTACAGGTTCACTATACTGGGTATTTTTTAGATGGAAAAGTCTTTGATTCATCAGTAAAAAGAGGACAACCAATAGAGCTTAGTGTTGGAGTTGGTCAAGTAATAAAAGGATGGGACGAAGGATTACAATTGATGAAAAAAGGCGATAAAATAAGATTCCTTATTCCATATTCTTTAGCTTATGGCGAAAAAGGTTATCCTGGTGCAATTCCTCCAAAGGCAGATTTAATTTTTGATGTTGAGTTAGTAAATATCATTAAATAAATTCTATGACATTGGAGGATAAATCTAAAAATCGTCCAATTGGTATTTTCGATTCAGGAGTTGGAGGATTATCGGTTTTAAAGGAAATAATTAAGCTATTACCTAACGAGAATATTATATATTTTGCCGATAATGCAAATTGTCCTTATGGTAAAAAATCTTGCGACGAAATTATTGTATTGTCAGATAAAATTGTCAGATTTTTAATCAAAAAAAATGTAAAAATTATTGTTGTAGCTTGTAATACGGCAACAGCAGCTTCAATTCAATACTTACGAAATAAGTATAATTCAATTAGTTTTGTTGGAATGGAGCCAGCAGTTAAACCAGCTGCAATTAATTCAAAATCAGGCAAAATTGGAATTTTAGCAACTAAGGGAACTCTCGAAGGACGATTATTTAAAGAAACTTCAAAAAAATTTGCATCAGATAAAGATGTAATTATCAGAATAGGCGATGGCTTGGTCGAATTAGTTGAGGCAGGAAAGTCTGATTCTACTGAATCTTTTGAGTTATTAAAACAATATTTACTCCCAATGTTAGAATCTGGTATCGATCAACTTGTGCTTGGTTGTACACATTATCCGTTTTTAATAAATAATATAAAAAAGATAGTTGGTAGTTCAATTAATATAATTGACCCTGCGTTTCCAGTAGCAAAACGATTAAAGGATTTATTGCAAGAAGGAAATTTGTTAAATTCAAAAAATGAAAAGATTATCTATAATTTTTATAGTTCAGGAAATGTTAATATTATGGAAAGTATGGTAAATGGTTTTAACATGAATAATTGTTATTTAAATTTCGAAAAACTAATAAATTAGCGTATGAGAATAGCTCAATAAAAGTTTTTCGTTCCATAAATTGATTAATATCATTCTTAAAATGTCTAATAACAATTATTGCAAAGAATTTTCAACCACTTGTCGAATAAAAAAGTTGTCTATAAATTCATAAAAAAAATCCTTACCCGAATTAACAGATAAGGATTATAAAAATTTATTTTCAATCGATTAACTAAAAGCCTGAATTCCAGTAATTTCATTTCCAGTAATCAACAAATGAACATCATGTGTTCCTTCGTAAGTAATTACAGATTCTAAGTTCATCATGTGACGCATCATTGGATAATCATTTGTAATACCCATTGCACCATGCACTTGTCGCATTTCACGGGCAATTTGTAATGCCATATTCACATTATTTCGTTTTGCCATAGAAACCTGAGCTGGAGTTGCTTTGCCTTCATTTCTTAAAACTCCTAATCGCCAAGCTAAAAGTTGAGCTTTTGTAATTTCAGTAAGTGCTTCCGCCAATTTCTTTTGTTGTAATTGAAAACCTGCAATCGGACGACCAAATTGCTGTCGTTCTAACGAATATCTTAAAGCAGAATCGTAACAATCCATTGCAGCTCCAATAACACCCCATGCAATACCGTATCTAGCAGAATTTAAACAAGATAATGGACCTCTCAATCCTTTAACTCCAGGAAAAATATTTTCTTTTGGAATCTTCACGTTATCAAACACCATTTCGCCTGTTACAGAAGCTCTTAGCGACCACTTTCCGTGAGTTTCGGGAGCAGTAAATCCAGACATTCCCTTTTCTACAATCATTCCCAACACAACACCCTGTTCGTTTTTTGCCCAAACAACACCAATATCAGCAATTGTAGAGTTAGTAATCCACATTTTTGAGCCATTCAATAAATAATGATCGCCCATATCCTTAACGTTGGTTTTCATTCCGCCTGGGTCTGAGCCATGATTTGGCTCAGTCAATCCGAAACAACCTAATAATTCGCCAGTTGCAAGTTTTGGTAAATATTTTCGCTTTTGTTCTTCTGAACCAAAACTATATATTGGAAACATCACTAAAGATGTTTGTACCGAAGCCATTGAACGGATTCCCGAATCGCCTCTTTCAAGTTCTTGCATTATCAAGCCATAAGAAGTATAATCCATTCCAGCACCACCATATTCTTGTGGAATAAATGGACCAAAAGCACCCATTTCGCCTAATTCTTTTATTAAATGAACCGGACATGTGGCTCTTTCGTAATAATCTTCAATAATTGGTTTTACTGAACGATCAACCCAATCACGTATTGCACCTCTTACAATTTTTTGTTCGTCGGTGAATAGTTCATCACATAAAAAATGGTCAGGAGCTGTATATTGTACTGTAGCCATAAATGATAATTTTTTAAATTTTAATTCTCAAAAATAGTAATAAATTTTTTAGCAAAATAAATTTAAAATCAGAATTAGTTATCTGATTATGCTTAAAACAATAAACATCTGCATTTTAAGGATTTGTATATCTGTATATATTTAGTGTCTCTAAGAAAACTACATATTTTAAAAAATAACAAATTTCAACCGAGCTTGCGAGCTCAACGAAGTTAATCTTCAAATCCCAAATAAATCTCAAATTACAAATACTTAATATTCAAACGGTTTTGAAAACTTGTGCTGAACTTGTTTCAGTATTGAAATTTTGATAATTGTGATTTATTTGTCATTTGTTTTTTGATTTTTGAGTTTTCTTACAAACACTATATAGGACTTCATATTGACGTTTTCCAATGTTTTTCGTAGCTCCCTACGAAATTTACTTCTTTACAACGGATGTCTGGCTTTTCTGCGACCGAAGTAATTTTATCACCCGAATATATTCATTATACAGGTTCGCCAGTTCCAGATATTATGATTTTGGCATTTCGTTGTTTTTTTTCGTCATAATACACTTGAATAATTTATAGATTTAATATAGTTTTCCATAAATTCAAAGTCAGGTTTGTTATCACTTGAAGGTAATTGTATAGCAATTTCTTTTAACCTTGTCTGACTTGCTTTTCTTCCATAATTATAACGATATTGTTCTAAATTTAAGATAGTAACTAAAAACATAGCACTATACTTATTCATTTTAAATTTTGGTGTCAATTTTTCAACATGGTCGCTTAAAGTAAAATTAAGCGATTAATACAACGTTCTATTAATTTTCCATATTAATGAATCATTAATATTATTAAAATCTACCTCAAATTCTCCTTCTAAATAACCATTAATTATTTTTTCTTTTATTTCAATTTCCCAACATTCAAACAAATTTTTGGTTTCATTTTCCCTTAAAAACCAAGTTATTCTGTGAAAAAGAATATTATTTTCATTCATCTCCTCAAGTTTTTATATATTTGATTCATATAAGTTTCAATAAAATTAATGGATTTTGAAAAAACAAATACTTCATTTTCATTCATGTTCTTAGGAATTAAAATCTCTTTCAACGTTTTATTAGCTTGTCTTCCGTAATTGTATTTATATTTATTACTTGATATACATTTTGCATAAAAAAGCATTTCGGCAACTTTCATTTCTCGCTTGGGAATAAGATAATACAAATCTCTTCCACTATAATATGGTATAGGCTGATAAAATGTAGATAATACAGAACCACCACCGGCAACAGATAAAGTATTTCCTGGATTTGGGTCTATATCAATTATTTTTTCAACGAATGCAGAAACGCCATTGTTTTTTTCAGACCTTGAAACAAATGGGACGGCATTATAATCAGTTGATTTACACTCCTCAATGTGAACAAGTTCCAAATTTACTCCATATTTAACTTCAAATAAATCTGAAATTTTAATTAAGTTTTGCATATTCTATATTTATTTTATTTTTCAATAAAAAAGTAACATAATTCAAAACAGTATCTTCAAAATCTGAATCACTAATTTTTGAATAATCAGTTTGCATATAAGCTTCTGCACACCACTCATCATCTGCTTTTACGATTTTATTTACACTAAAACCAGCTTCTTCTTTTCTATTTATAAAATAAGAAATCCATTTTTCTTTCACACCTTCCCATTTACCAAAAGCATCATATCTGCCTTGTATTTTTCTTTTTACAAAACCATCGTCTTTGTAATATCCAAAATATGTTTCTTTACTTTTAGGGTGTGGTTTGTGAGCTTTAAAAATCATTACACATGATACTACTCCAACTTTTGAATTAAAAAACAATTCGTCAGGCATTGAAAGTACAGCTTCTAAAGTGTGTTTTTCTAATAGCTTCTTCTTATATTCATATACTTTGCCGCTAGTAGCTAATGCACTTTGCATTGGCACAATTGCTATACAAGTGCCACCATCAACTAAACATTCTAAATTATTTAAAATAAATTCTAGTTCGTCAGTATCCGTTTTTTTATCAGATTTGTAAGGCGGATTTAAAAAACCAACAGTTGGATTCTTTGCTTTTACTTGTTTAATTATATTTTCATCAAAACAGCTTCCGTTAAAAATACCGGTTTTACCATCCTGATGAATGTACATATTTGATATTGCTAAAGCAAAAATATGCGATTGATACTCTACTCCAATCAATTGGGTTTCTTTTATTTCTTTTTCTTTAGCCTTATCTCCTTTTGCATCTGCAATCATCTTTTGCATTGCAGAAATTAGAAATCCACCTGTTCCTGTGCAGTTATCAAATGCAATAGAATTTTTGTTTACCTGTGCTAAATCAGCAAATAACTCTGTAATATGAGGCGGTGTTAATACAATACCTAATCCTTTGTCGCTATTGGCATATCGTAAAAACTCTATGTATAATTGTCCTAAAACATCAAAATATTCATGTGTTTTAATAAACTGATTTATATTTTCATCTATTTCGTCAATAAGTTCTTTTAAAACCTTGTCTTTTGTGGAAAGCGACATGTCGGTTTTAATAAAACTAAATTGAATTTCAAGATTATTTAGTTTTTCTCCTGTTATATTTGCAGTTTCTAATTCATTTAATACTGTTTGAACTAATGAATTTGCAAGATTCTTAGGTGTTTTATGCGAAGCATAGGAATTTCTAAATGCTGTATTTTCTAATGAAATTAAAATACAACTTATTAATAAACTTCTTTGACTTTCAAGAATTTTGTGAGAATGTAAAGCATCATTTAATTTTTTAGTAAAATCAAGAAGTGTTTTATAATCCTGTCTAAATTTTTCGGGACTTTTCAAATAACCATTCAAATAATCATTTGCAGTCAAAAGTTTATCGCCAAAAATTTCAGTTGCTTTCCTTTCTCCTTTTAAATGTAAAAAATGAGATATTTTTGTATTGTTTTTATTTTCTCCACTTACAGCAATCGCAATTACATCAAAATCTTTTGAAAGATAAGAAGCATATAATAAAGCACCATCAACTGAAAATTCAGAATATTTATCTCTGTTCTTACTTTCATGTTTAGTAATATCAGCTTTACATTCAATTACTATAATTAAATTAGGATTAGTTTTATATGTAATTATAAATTCGGGGTATCCATGACCATTACCCTTTTTTGAAGCTGTTTTTAATAATTTGTCAATTTTGACATTATCAGATTTTTGCTCTTCAATATCAATTTCAGATAAAAATTGATTAAAATGATTTCTGACAATTATTTCAGTTTTTCTTTCGTTTGCCATAATTACAATTCTAATTTGCCTTGTTTGACGTTAATGTTCTTATAATAATTTGCTGTACTTTCTGCAACTACAAAAACATTTTCAGAACAATTATTCTTATATGCTTCTTTTGCAAATTTGTCAGCAAAAAACAAATCACGTACTTTTTGTAAGTCTATTTCAAAAACTTCTGCAAGTTTTTTTAGTTTAGATATACTGAACTTTTGAGTACCATTTTCAATTCGACTTATTGCACTTGAATTAATGCCAATTTTAGCTCCAAAGTCGGTTTGTGTCCACTCCCTTTTCTCTCTTTCTGATTTTATAAAATGTCCAAAACTTGCCATTTGTCGTAATTCAGTTTTTTGATTTGATGTATTTTTAGCAAATGTAATCTTAATTTGCGAAATAATAGTCAAGTTTTTATTTTTTTTCAAAGATTGAATGTTGGTTCGGAGTCCTTTTACAATGAATGCCAACTTGTTACTAAAATCACCAATTTTTATAATTATTTAATTTAAAACCTATTGGCTATCTGAGTATAAATGTTTACAAACACTTGTAACCGCAAAATTCCAATTAATACTAACTTTTTTATCCAAATGTAAAACATTCCCTTAACCTTTACAAATAAACCACACAAAAACCCCTTAAAAAACTGATTACAAACATATCATTTTTCTCATTGTTATATAAAAAATTAATTTTACTATTGTAAAGATAATTTTGCTTAAAAAACATATAAAATTTGGCTCAAAGTATCGAAAAAAAATCAAAATTAATACACTCATTTTTAAATAATTAAACAAATCATATATTAAACTCTAAAAATTAATATTTATGGGAAAAAGAACAATTGTTGCCATGCCTGGCGACGGAATCGGAAAAGCTGTTCTCGACGAATGTATAAGAGTATTAGATGCAGCCGGATTTGATGCCAATTATGTTAATGGAGATATTGGCTGGGAATTTTGGTGCAAAGAAGGCGATCCGCTTCCTGAAAGAACAATCAAACTTTTAGAAGAACATAAAATTGGTCTTTTTGGTGCAATTACATCAAAACCAAAAGACAAAACTGCTGCTGAACTTGCTCCCGAATTACAAGGAAAAGGTTATACATATTACAGTCCAATTGTAACTATGCGTCAGCATTTTAACCTCGATATTTGTATGCGTCCTTGCCTAACTTACAAAGGCAATCCTCTAAATTTTATTCGCCGTACAGCTAATGGCGGAGTTGAAGAACCTCTAATTGATGTTATGATTTTCCGTCAAAATACCGAAGGTCTTTACGGTGGCGTTGAATGGACTAATCCATCTGACCAAGTGTATAACGCATTTTTAACTCACAAAAAATTTGTTGAAAATTTCTCATGGTGTCCACGAGAGGAATTAGCTATTTCGACACGTATTTTTACAAAAAAATATGTTACCCGAATTGTTAAAGCAGCTTTTGAGTATGCCAAAAAACGTGGATTCAGCAAAATTACTGTTTGCGAAAAGCCTAACGTAATTCGCGAAACATCAGGAATGATGCTTAAAGTAGCACAAGAAATGAGTAAAGCAGAATATCCAAATATTTGGGTCGAAGATGTAAATATTGATGCAATGACAATGTGGCTTACAAAAAATCCCGAAAATTATAATGTAATTGTAGCCGGAAATATGTTTGGAGATATTGTTTCTGATGCTTTTGCAGGTTTAATTGGAGGCTTAGGCTTTGCTACTTCTGCACAGTTTAACCCCGAATCGGGCGTTTGTGTATTTGAACCTACACATGGCTCTGCTCCTAAATATGCCGGATACGAAACAAGTATTGTTAACCCAATTGCAATGATTTCATCTGCGGTTATGATGCTCGAACATATTGGCGAAAATGCTATTGCTACACGTATCAAAAAAGCAGTAGCCGATGTAATTGAAGAAGGCAAAGTAAGAGCCTATGATATGATGAAACTAAAAGGCACACAAGAAGTAATAAATCAAGGTGCTGCTTCAACAAAGCAAATGGCTGATGCAATAATTGCAAAATTAAAATAAGTATATATTGGACGCAGATTTTTTAAGATAATTATGATTAGTTAAATTGATAAATTGTTCAACGACACCTTGAAGCGTGGCGATAGCCACCTTCAAGCGTGTAGTTAAATTGTTATCCTGTAAATCATGTTAATTCCCGAAATAAAATCGGGACAAGCTCTGTCCAAAAAAATTATAATAATCAGTGTCTAAAAAAAGTAATAACATTATTCAGTGAAAATTAGTGAAATTAGTGTCTAAAACAACCTGATTGCTTTGCTTCGTTCCTCGCAACTCCTCGCAATGACGGAAAACTTTGAACAACAAACAACAAACTATATTAATATGAACGAAATTAAACCCGAATTTATCGAAAAAGCAAAACTACTTTGGCCCGAGCTTGAGTGGATTAAAAATACCGAACTAAAAAATCAGACTACTTTAACATGGGCTTTAGCATTGCAAAAAAGTGTTTTAACTCCTGACGATTTAAACACTATACCATTTACTTTGCTTTGTGGACCCGACATGAAAGTTACTTTTATGGGTCACAAACGTGCAGTTGTACATATTGCAAAAGATTGTGGCGAGCAAATGAACAAATTCTTTAAAACCGATTTACCTGTAAATATGGACGTTCTAATTGCAGGAGCTATTCTTGCCGATGTTGGAAAACTTTTAGAATATGAACTAAAAGATGGTAAATCAGTACAAGGAAAATATGGAAAATATTTACGTCATCCATTTTCAGGAGTTTCACTTGCAGAACAATGCGGTGTACCAGCCGAAGTTTGCCATATTATCGCTACACATGCCGGCGAAGGCGATATGGTTAAAAGAACGACAGAGGCTTTCGTCGTTCACCATGCCGATTTTATGACATTTGAACCATTTAAAGATAGACTAAAATAAGAAGTAATCAGTTTTAGTAGTACCCTATAACCCATAACCCTATAACCCTATAACCCTTTAACCCTATAACCCTATAACTATTAAACTAATAAACAACAAACTTCAAACAACAAACTTTCCTTATGAACATTATAGAAAAAATTCTAGCCAGCAAATCAAATAAAACTCAGGTAAAACCCGACGAAATTATTGATGTATTTATTGATATTCGTGCAGCTCGTGATTTTGGAGGAGCAAACGTAGTTAAAAACCTTATGACCAACGGACTAACTATTGCCGATTCAACAAAAACAGTTTTTACTTTTGATTGCAATCCAGGAGGTTCTGACCAACAATATGCAGCAAATCAGCATTTTTGTCGCAGATATGCCCGCGAAAACGATATTAAAATTTATGACGTTGATTCAGGCATTGGAACTCATATAGCAATTGATAATGGTTTTGCTTGGCCCGGAAGCACATTTGTCTCAACCGATTCACATGCTAACATAATGGGTGCAATAGGTTCTTTTGGTCAGGGAATGGGCGACCAAGATATTGCTGCTGCTTGGGCAAAAGGTTCAGTATGGTTTAAAGTTCCCTATTCTGTTAAAATTAATTTGCTTGGAAAAAGACCAAAAAATATTTCAGCTAAAGATATTGCATTAAATCTTTTATCGATTTTCGGTGCTAACAAACTATTAGGCTATTCGGTAGAGATTTATGGCGATGAAGCCGAAAAACTAACTCTCGATGAGCGTATTACAATTTCATCAATGGCAACCGAAATGGGGGCAATAATAATTTTATTCAGCCCTTCGCCAGAAGTTTTAAAATACTGTAGCGAAAAAACTGGAAAAAAAATTGAAGCACTAAATGCTGATAAAGATGCTCAATACATTGAATCATTCGACATTGATATTTCAAAATTCGTTTCAATGGTCGCAAAACCTGGTCATCCCGAAGATGATACAAATATTGCAAATGTAAAAGGAACAAAAATAGATTCAGCATTTATTGGAAGTTGCACCAATGGAAGAATTGACGATTTAAGAATAGCTGCTGATATTTTGAAAAATAACAAAGTTGCCCCGGGTGTTGTTCTAAAAGTAGTTCCGTCAACCGATAAAATTTGGCAACAAGCAATGAATGAAGGACTTATTAAAATATTTAAAGAAGCCGGAGCTTTAGTCTCAAATGCAGGCTGTGCAGGCTGTGCAGCCGGACAGGTCGGACAAAATGGCCCCGAAGAAGTAACTTTAAGTACAGGAAATAGAAACTTTTCGGGAAAACAAGGCAAAGGTTATGTTTACTTAGCATCACCGGCTATTGTTGCAGCTTCTGCAATTGCAGGATTTATTACTACTCCCGATGAAATACCTTCAAAACCTGCCGAATTTCAGAAAAAAGGAAATATGAATCCTGTGGCAAAAACTGAAAAAATAATTAGCGACGACAAAAAAACTGTTTTTGAAGGAAAAGTATGGCTAATTCAACACGATAATATTGATACTGATATGATTTTCCATAATCGCTATTTAGCCATAACCGATATTAAGCTTATGGGTCAATACACTTTCGACAACCTAAAGGGTTATGAAGATTTTGCTAAAAAAGCACAAGCTGGTGATATTGTTATCACTGCTAAAAACTTTGGAGCCGGAAGCTCACGTCAACAAGCCGTTGACTGTTTTATTTCTCTCGAAATTCCTTGCATTTTAGCTGAATCTTATGGTGCTATATATGAGCGAAATGCAATTAATGCAGCCTTACCAATTCTTACATATAAACCAAAAATGATAGAAGAAATTGAATTGAAAGATGGCGATAAAATCAGAGTTGATATTTTAGAAGGAAAAATAACAAATCTGAAAAATAATAAAACAACTTCCATTGATAAATTTACTGATGTGCAATTAGCAATTTATAAAAATGGCGGACTTCTATAAAAAATAAGTAGTTATCAAGTAATTGGTAATCAGCAAACAGTCTTCCTCCCCTTCCTTTGGAAGGGGCTGGGGGTAGGTTAAACCTCAAACACTCTTCAATATGAGCGGAAAAACATTTATCGAAAAAGTACTAGGAGCAGAAAAAGGTGCAATAGTTTTTAAAAAGCCGGATATCGTTCTCACACACGATAATACTGCAAGCATAAAAAAAACATTTGAAAAAATGGGCGGTGCTAAAGTTGCAAATCCCGACCAGTTATTAATTGTTCTCGACCATAATGCCCCTCCAACCGATGCAAAACTTGCCAACGATTATCAAGCAATTCGTAACATTGTTAAAGAACAAAGCATTGAAAAATTTTACGATGCAGGAAAAGGAATTTGTCACCAAATTATGTCGTACCATGCCAAACCCGGAATGATAATAGTTGGTAGCGACAGTCACACTAGTACTGCAGGAGCAATGAATGCACTTGCTGCAGGAATCGACAGAACCGAAGCAGCCGGAATTTGGAAAAGTGGCGAAACTTGGTTTCTTGTGCCTGATTCTTTGAAAATTACACTCAAAGGAAAATTGAATAAAGGTGTTTATGCAAAAGACATTTCACTTTGGATAATTGGCATGATTGGCACCGATGGAGCAAATTATATGTCAATTGAGTATCATGGTGAGGGCATAAAGACACTATCTATTTCGGAACGTATGACACTAACAAATCTTGCATCTGAGATGGGAGCTAAAAATGCTGTATTTCCTGCCGACGAAGTTTTAGCAGAATTTTACGGATTATCAAAAATAGAAAATGGTGTTTGGGCTGATACTGATGCAAAATATATCAGAGAAATTGAAATAAACCTTTCAGATATTTTTCCGGTAGTTGCAGCTCCTCATAATGTCGAAAATG
>MEND01000071.1:20662-21509 GCA_001768975.1 Bacteroidetes bacterium GWA2_31_9
TTGATGGAAAAAAAGTTACAGATGGATTTCAACTTTTAGTAATTCCGGCATCAGAAAAAATTTATTTACAAGCAATTGAAGAAGGAATTATAACTAAGCTTGTAAAAGCAGGTGCTACACTCCTATCCTCTTCATGCGGACCATGTCTGGGAACAGGACAAGGAATTCCAGCCGATGGGTTTACTGTTATTTCAACAGCTAACAGAAATTTCCTTGGCAGAATGGGAAATAAAAATGCAAGTATTTACTTAGCTTCACCTGCAACTGTTGCTTACTCTGCAATCAAAGGTGAAATTACCGACCCACGTGGAATAAAAGCTAACGATGTTTACAAAACAAGCATTCAGACTGGAAATACTTTGGTTATTCCAAAAGGCGAAAATCGCAGATTAAACGGAATTTGGAACTATGCCGATGTTGACAATTTAAACACCGACCAAATGTTTGCAGGAAATCTGACTTACAATGTATTGAGCTCTGATGCAACTGCAATTATGCCTCATCTTTTCAAAGGATTTGATGAAAGTTTTACAGATAATGTTAAATCAGGTGACATAATTATTGCAGGTGATAATTTCGGATGTGGAAGTTCAAGAGAGCATCCTGCTGTCGGACTTGCATTTGCAGGAGTTAAAGCAGTTATTGTAAAATCTGTAAACAGAATTTTTTATCGTTCATCAATCAATCAGGGATTGCTTTTAATTGTTAATAAAGAAATTGTTGAAAATTACAAATCGGGCGATAAACTTGAAGTTGACTTTCAAGGCGGAATAATTAAGCTTAATGACAAATCGTTTAAAGTTGCCCCACTTCCTGAAAAATTGATGCAGATTATTGAGAAAAAGGG
>MEND01000071.1:21517-22507 GCA_001768975.1 Bacteroidetes bacterium GWA2_31_9
ATTGGATTAAAAATAATTAGGTTTCACGCAAAGAACGCAAAGGATTTATGACTGAAAATGAAATTTCATACAAAATTATTATTTAAACATAGCTACATTTGCGTTTAAGGAAAAAAATAAAATATGGAAAAAACAAATCAAACAATTGCTGAAGCAGGAAATAGAGGCGAAAAAGTACGTTCCGATTGCTATGTTTCTCTTGAATTAACATCATCTGGTGGAATAGTTATAGACCTTCAAAGCAAAGTAAAAGTAATGTATGGCGAAAGCATTCTAAAGCAATGCCACGAAATATTGAACTTTTTCGATATTAAAAATGCTAAACTTTTTGTTCAGGATACTGGAGCTTTACCATTCGTGATTGCTGCTAGACTTGAAGCTACAATAAAGCAAATTATTAAAACAGAAAAGGAATTTCTTGTAGAAATGATTGCCGAAAATAAATACAAAACAACTAAAGAACAATTCCGCTTTTCGAGATTATACCTTCCTGGAAATACTCCTAACATGATGATTAATGCAGGAATACACAACCCAAACGGAATAATTCTGGATTTAGAAGATGCTGTTGCTCCTGCAAAAAAAGAAGAAGCTAAATATCTTGTTAAAAACGCATTACGTCAGGTTGATTTTTACGGTGCAGAACGAATGGTTCGTATAAACCAAATTCCACGAGGACTTGACGATTTGGATTTTATTATTCCTCACAATGTTAATTTGATTTTGATTCCAAAATGTGAATCAGTAGAACAAATAACCCAAGTTGAACAAAAAATTTTAGAACTATCAAAAAAAAACAATGTAAATCATTCTGTTTGGCTGATGCCAATTATTGAAAGTACTTTAGGAGTTGAAAAGGCTTTTGAAATTGCATCTTCATCAAAAAACATTGTTGCAATGGCAATTGGACTGGAAGATTTAACAGCCGATTTGGGAGTTAAAAGAACTAAAGACGCAACAGAATCTTTATATGCCCGACAAAGATTAGTA
>MEND01000072.1:0-840 GCA_001768975.1 Bacteroidetes bacterium GWA2_31_9
ATCCCTAAAGGGATTTAAATTATAGGGTATGATATTTTCTACCAATATTACGTTCCCAAAGGAACTTGTTTTAAACTGTTGTATATCTTTAATATTAAGCATTATAGTATAAATTTAATTATTAAGTTAACGCCAATGCGAAATAAAATCGGGATAAACTTTTTCTAAAAAAAAATCGTAAATCCCAAATCCTAATTTCCTAAATAATTATCTTAAAAGGAATGAAAATTTATCTACATTCTTCAAGGAAATACCTGTACCTCTTGCAACTGCGTGTAAAGGATCTTCAGCAACATGAACAGGAATACTGTGTTTTGCTTCCAATCTTCTATCTAATCCACGTAATAATGCACCACCTCCGGTTAACCAAATTCCTTTATTATAAATGTCTTTGTAAAGTTCGGGTGGAGTTTGTTCCATAGCACTTAAAATAGCAGCTTCAATTTTGCTAATTGATTTATCAAGACAATGAGCAATTTCCTGATAAGAAACCGGAATTTCCATTGGTAAAGATGTCATTTGATGAGGACCTCGAACAATAAAATCAATTGGAGGATCTTCAATATCGGGCAATGCGGCACCAACTTTAATTTTTATTTCCTCAGCAGTTCTTTCACCAATTTTAATATTATGTTGATGACGCATATATTCCTGAATATCATCGGTAAAATCGTCTCCTGCAATTCGCAACGATTTGTTACAAACAATTCCACCCAAGGCAATTACTGCAATTTCGGTTGTTCCACCTCCTATATCCACAATCATATTTCCTTCGGGTGCTTCTACATCAATTCCAATACCCAATGCAGCTGCCATTGGCTCATGAATCATATAAACTTC
>MEND01000072.1:905-8469 GCA_001768975.1 Bacteroidetes bacterium GWA2_31_9
TAATGGTCTGATAGTTCGAATATTCTGATGCGTTTTACCGTGCATTTGACGAGCTTTTTCGCCTATTGCAATAAGCTTTCCTGTGTTGGCATCAACAGCAACTATTGAAGGCTCGTCAACTACAATTTTATCGTTATGAATGATAATCGTATTAGCTGTACCTAAATCGATTGCTATTTCCTGAGTTAAAAATGAAAATAATCCCATGTTTTATATTTTTATATTATTTTTTAATATTTGACTTTAAGTAATATTTTATAAAAGGGTTATAAGGTATAAAGTTATAATTTAAATCTACGTTTCCAAGTCCTTGTTTCTCTATCAGTTTTTTCATAAATATCTTACCTCTATACCCTATAACTTTTTATGATTATTTTAAAAGCATCAACCAGCTTGATTTAATGTTTAAAATGTCTAATTCCTGTTAAAGCCATTTTTATATTATGCTCGTTACAAAATTCAATTGTATCTTTATCTCTAATTGAGCCACCGGGCTGAATAACAGCATTAATTCCTGCTTCGTAAGCAATTTGAACTGAATCGGCAAACGGAAAAAAAGCATCTGAAGCCATTACTGCTCCATTTAGGTCGAATCCAAAACTTTGAGCTTTGGCAATTGATTGCTTAAGTGCATCAACTCGAGATGTTTGTCCTATTCCACTTCCTAAAAGTTGCTTATCTTTAACTAAAACAATTGCATTCGACTTTGTGTGTTTAACTAATTTATTTGCAAATATTAAGTCCGTAACTTCTTCTTTTGAAAATTGTGATTTGGTTACTGAAGTCACTTCGCTGGAGCTAAGAACCTTATTATCTCTATCTTGCAACAAGACACCGTTTAAAATTGACCGAAACTGAGATGTAGGTAAGGTAGTAATTTTATTGACAAGAATTATTCTATTTTTCTTTTGCGATAATAAAGTTATTGCATCGGTTTCATAAGCAGGAGCAATTACAATTTCAAAAAATATTTTATTAATTTCTTCTGCAATTTCCTTATTTATAATCTGATTTGTGACTATTATTCCTCCAAAAGCCGAAACAGGATCTCCGGCTAAAGCTTTTTCCCAAGCTTGTTTAAGATTGAAGTCAGTTGCAATTCCGCATGCATTATTATGCTTAATTACAGCAAAAGTTGGCTCATCAAAGTCACTAATTAAACAAACTGCGGCATCAATGTCTAGCAGATTATTATACGATAATTCTTTCCCGTTTAATTGTTCAAAAATTTCATCAAAGTTGCCAAAAAAATCTCCTTTTTGATGTGGATTTTCGCCATATCTAAGTTGCTTATTTCCTTTAATTTTATAATTAAAAGCCGCCGATTCGGGCGAAAAGAAATTACTAATTTCGGTATCGTAATGCGATGAAACTTTAAATGCCAGCCCTGCAAATTGTTTTCGGGTTTCTATACTGGTTTCAGCACCCGAATCAAGTATTGCACTTAATTTATTGTAATTATCTGTTGAAGGAATAATAAGAACATCGTTAAAGTTTTTTGCAGCAGCTCTAATAAGTGAAATTCCGCCAACATCAATTTTTTCAATAATATCTTCTTCCGATGCACCCGATTTTAGAGTTTCTTCAAATGGGTATAAATCAACAATTACTAGATCAAAAACTGGAATTGAAAATTTTGATAAATCAAGAATGTCCGCAGTATTATCTCTACGTGAAAGTATTCCTCCAAATATTTTAGGATGCAATGTTTTAACCCTTCCACCAAGTATAGATGGGTATCCGGTAATACTTTCAACTGAAATAACAGGAATATTAAGGCTTTCGATAAAACTTTTTGTCCCTCCAGTTGAATAAAGAACAACTCCTAATTTGTTTAATTTCTTTACTATAACATCCAAACCGTCTTTATAATAGACAGAAATAAGGGCATTTTTAATTTGTCTTAATTCGTTCACTTACAGTAATTTATAATAACAAGCACAAAATTATTAAAATTAGCTACATTTTTCAATTGCTTAAACAACAAGTTTTATGATTGTTAATAAATAATAGGAATTGTTTATAACCGTGAAGGGATTTAGGATTTAGGGATTTAGGATTTTGGAACACTGAGGTGGCACATTGCGATGCACTGAGTTTATCGAAATGTTCTCGAAGGGTCGGATTTTCAAGTTTAATTAAAAAGCCCAAAAGAAATATATTTTCCTTTGGGCTTATTATCAATATTAAGTTTAAAAAAACTTATTCTTTCACAAACCTTTTACAAACAGCCTCATTGCCAACAAACATTTTAATCGAATAAACTCCGCTTGGCAAAGCCGACATATCAACCACAGTTGATTGATTAACAGTTGAATTATAAACTACTTGACCAATATTATTTACAATCTCAAATTTTTGGCTTGAAGCTAAATTATTTGTTTTGATGTATAGCTCGTTTTTAACTGGATTTGGATATATTACAAAACCATTTGAAGCTGAAATACTTTGCTCAATGTTAGTTCCCAAAACTATAATAGAGTTAGATTGTGCCGAACTACAGCCATTTTCTGTAACAATTACGTAATATGTATTATCACTTGTTGCAGTGTAATTTTGTGAGTTTGCTCCGTTAATAATGCCTGCTGAATTATACCATTGATTGCCTGTACTTGAGTTTGATGTAAGAACAAAACTACTTACAGAAATAACTGGTGTTGCAGGAATTGAATTAACCGTAACTGAAGTTGTAGATGATGTTGAAAAACAGCCAAAAATATTTGTAGCTAATACAAAATAACTGCCACTCTGTGTGGCTATTATACTCTGAGTAGTGTCAAGATTGTTCCACAAATAACTTATTCCTATACCACTACCTATTACATTGTAGGTAGAAACTCCAGTTATATTTAATCCGCTGCCAATTTTTACCCAATCAGTATTATTTACTGATTTCAAAACACTAAATGTTTGATACCAGTTACTAAGCTTTATACGAATACTATCTAAATCATAATAAACTTGACCTAAATCAATTACGATGAAATGGGGATTTATAGTGTCAGGACCAGGGTCGTTCCTTTGACTTGACCATCTACTACCTGAGTTGCCGTCAACTGCATTTTTCCCATTTGATTGCCAATCTCCCGATTCATAGCTATTGGCATAGCCTTGTTTATTTAATGCAATATTTACTCCGTTTTGATATGCCTCTATTTCGTAAACATTAACCTGCCCATTATCAGAAGAATAATATGATTCAAATTTAATATATTGAACATTTGCATCATTAGCAATTAAAACCACACTATCACCCTGACAGAATGAAGTATTACCACCAGTAGAAATAATTATGGTTGGAGCTGGAATTACAGTAACTGTAATTGCATTTCCAGTTTCAGAACAAGTTCCATTATAGTATGTCCCTCCTGTTTTTACAGTTATTGATTGTGTTGTATCACCATTAGACCATAAGTTTCCAGTTATAAAAGATGATGTCAGTACTACAGAATCGCCTTGACAAAAAGTTGTAGTACCAGAAGCTGAAACAGTTGGAATATAAGCTGGGATTGTTTGATTTTCATAAGCACCCATATCAATTATGCAACCGACTACTCTAGGATTTCCGGCAATGTCAGTAGTTGGATAAGTGACACTATCACCTGAATTAATACATGGTGATGAATTCTGCAATGAAAAATCTGCGGTAGATGCATCAAAAAGACTTCCTGAACCAGTAGTTGGAGATGTAAATAGGGGATTCACATCAATATTATTCTGATATGTTCCAATATAGAAATTCCCGTTTGTAAAGAAAGACGTTGAACCACCTTGTATATCACAATTGTAAAAAATTGGCTGACAGTATTGAGTACTCAAATAAAATTGCTGACCATTACTGCTAGCAGTATTTCCCCATATCACACAATTCTTGAACTCAGGACTATTATTGTCTTCGGCATAAAAACAACCCCCATTTTGAGTTGCATTGTTAACAATCGTGTTATTCAAGATACTAATATTTGTGTAGCCACTTTGTAAATATAATCCCCCACCGCTTACTGAAGTATTATTGGCAATTAAATTATCAGTTAAAACACCTTCGCCTCTATAACAGATACCTCCACCGTCCAGATTGCTGGTATTGTTGTATATTTGGTTATTTGTAATTGTTGTTTGATTGCCCCAACTCCAAATTCCGCCTCCCTTTTGAGTGCATGTATTATTGTAGATATTATTTTTATTCAGTGTACCTCCGTGTCCAAGGGCAACTCCCCCCCCGCTGCTACAAGTATTATGATGTATTTCATTTTGTAAAATTAAGCCAGACCCACATATTCCACCTCCAGCACCACCTTGATTATAAGCTATTATGTTGCCAGAACATATGGACGAACTTCCAGCATTTTCTCCATTAATTCCGCCTCCACTTGCTTGATTGCTCGAATTATAAACAACAGAATTGGTAGTCAAATTGACGTTATTTCCATAACATATCCCACCACCCCAACTAGTTGATGTATTGTTATTAACATTACATCCTGTCATAACAACTCCTGCAATACTAACCCCACCTCCTTTTCCAGAACAAGTATTGTAGGAAAAAACTGAATTGATAATTTTTGCCCCAGAAGTACACTGCAAATAAATGGCTCCACCTTCACCTGATGTCGAATTGCCTGAAAAATGAGAGTAGCTAATCGAAAGCGTGCTATTACTATATATTCCTCCTCCTGCCGAAGATGAAGAGCAATTCCTAAATGAGCAATGACTTATTGATACCTTCGGAAAGTTATTTATATAAATACCCCCACCCTTTCCTGTTGAGAAAAGATTTGAATTTTTTGCATATAAAATTTTGCAAAACAAAAATTGTGAAGTATCATTTGTAGTTGGAGTATTATCAAATCTGATACCTGCCCAGCCAGAAGCAGTATTTGATGCATTGAAGATGATTGAGTCAGTTTCATTCCCAAGTGCCAAAATTCGTCCTTGAACATAAAGCTGATACTGACCTTGAAAAACAATTTCAACGCCAGGGTCAATTGTTAACGTTTGACCAGTTTGAATTAACAAAGAACCTTGCACTAAATAAGGCGAACTAGTAACTGTCCAATTTCCACTAACTGTACCACCAGGTACAGAAGTCTGTGCATGTAAATAAATATTACAAGCAACTATAAAAGCTAAAATTGTAAATATATTTTTCATATTTTTTAAATTTAATTTTTGTTAATAACTTGAAACAGAACTTCAGTAACCAATGGTCCATAGTTTTTAATATATTCTTCTAATTTGGCGAAAAAGGTTTTTATATTAACTGATTTATCTTTTTTATAGTCAGACAAATCCTTTTTCATTTGTTCTGGTAATTTTTCTAGTATATTCTTGAAATTTTCACTTTGAATATATTTTTTAAACTCATCATCAGTCGTAATGTGTTTAACTATCAAAAATAAGTCTTCATATCTAATCTTTTTTATTGCACTATTGAAAGAAGTATCTGTAAAAAACTTTAAATGGTAGGCATACTCATCTAACATTTGACTAAACATAGGATCTATTTCTGATATTATAATATGCTTTTCTTCAAATTGTATTCGTTGATTTTTTATAACCTGAAGAAGTCGTTTTTTGAATTCCTCAGTAGTATATGTTGGATAATAATATCTTGCTTGTAATTCTTTAATTACCCCTTTTAATTTAGAAACTGTTATTTTCAAATTTCTTGCTAAATCATAATAATTTAGTTCACCTTTATTTTTTTGTACATGTTCGTCAACAATAAATTTTAAAACGAATAAATCAATGTCTTTTTTATTCATTGACCCAAATCCTATTCTTAGATATTCGTCAATGAATTCATTTGTGAATTTTGTAGTGTTTTCAATCATATCAATAATTATTTTAAGTTTAGTAATCAAATTGTGCAAAAAAAACAGCGTGGTCAAATTGCCACACTGTTGTTGAGGTTCTACCAAAACCCTTATCACAAGTAAAGCAACGACCACGCCTTGACGTGGCGTTTTTGCTTCCTTTCCTGTGATAATTGATAAACTTGGTAGATTCCAACAACAGATTCAGCTAAACGCTATATTTTAAATAATTTAGTTATCTCATATTTTTAGTTAAATTTTTTAAATAATTTATTTGTTATCAAAGGTATAAATAATTGTTTAGTTATAAAAGTTTTACTTTAGGTTTTCGATTTCATCAATTGAAAGTCCTGTAATTTTTACAATTATTTCAATTGGTATCCCTGCTTTTATAGCATTTTTTGCAACTTCGGTTTTGCCTTTTTTTTCGCCTTTTATTTCGCCCACTTGATAATTAGAAACGATAAGACTTTCTTCATATCTAATTTGTTCTATAAACCTTTCGTATTCTTTACGATCTGATTCACTTAGTTTTAAAATGTTTAATTTTTCATTTGCTTGTTGAATTCCTTTGGCTTTAAAACCTTTCTTTATATCCTCATTTTTAAGAAAATATATCCATTCATCAATTGTATTTTTTGCAATATCATCGAATTGATTAACTCTTATGACATAGTACTCTGGGTAAACTTTTGATACATTTTCTGTTTTGTAAAGCAATTGTTGGTCTTGCGATAATTTTAAAGTGTCTTTTTTATTTATTCCTGTAAAATTTGTTGTTCCATGATAAATGTAATCTTGCCCTTGTCCTAATTCAAAATAAACAATATTAACAGAAATTATTTTTTTAACTTCTGAATAATTCATTCCTTCATCCATATTATTGACCAAAAGTATAGATGTTCCAAAAAGAATCCTTAATAAATAATCGTGTTCTCTATTATTCTGCACTTCGATAATAATTAATTCTCCGTTTGTATTTTTTACAAGCAAATCAACTTTATTGAATTTCTGGTATTTGTTAAGTTTATTGCTTTCGCTTTCAATAATATTTTCAATTTTGATGTCTTCTTTTAGCAATTCTGATAAAAACCCTTCGAGAATACCAAAATTCGCTTTGTTTCTCAAAAGCCTTTTCATTGCCCAGTCAAATCGTATAAGACTTTTCATAATAAAAATTTAGTTGTTTTCAAAAGTATAAATAATTGTTTAGTTATAAAAGTTTTACTTTAGATTTTCGATTTAAAGTAATTTTCTATATAATCTTTAGGCGAAATAATTTTTATTCAGATATTTCTTTATCAATTTCTTCTTGAGTCATTTTTGATAATCCTGTTTTTTTAGCAATTTGTCTGCATTTAGCAAGTGATTCTTTCGCAATTAAAATACTAATTTTTTTAAATAACTCATCAAAAGTTAAATCACTTGAATTTAGACCTAACTTTGAGTATTCATTTTCCAAAATTGTAACATTAAGTGTTTTCATATTCGATTATATTAAAATAGAGATATAAAGGTGCTTCTAAATATTTCAAATTGCGTTTTTGCTATTATTCTTTAGCTTTTTTAATATTGGGTAGATTTCGACAACAAAATTCGGCTAAACGCTATATTTTAAATAATTTAGTTATCTCATATTTTTAGTTTAATTTTTCACAATAGTTTATCTATAGGCATCCTAAATCAATTATAATATAAAATCCCTGTACATTTGAATTTTCGGGAAGAAAAAAATTCTACTTTTTAAA
>MEND01000073.1 GCA_001768975.1 Bacteroidetes bacterium GWA2_31_9
CAATAATTTTATGTCCTACCAGAGAATTGTGCGTACAAATATCAAAAGATATGATGAACTATTCGAAATTTGTAAAGAATTTCAAAGTCGTTGCCGTTTATGGTGGAGCAAGCATAAATAATCAAATAAAAGATATAGACTCAGGATGTAGTGTAGTTGTTGGGACTCCTGGTAGAACTTTAGATTTAATAAAAAGAAAACGTCTAGTTTTAAAAAATATAAAATGGGTTATTCTCGACGAAGCAGATGAAATGCTATCAATGGGTTTTGAAGAGGATTTAAAAGAAATATTAGCAACAACTCCTACAACAAAGCAGACCTTACTTTATTCTGCAACAATGCCAAAAGAAATTCTTGTAATTGCAAAACAGTATATGAATTCTCCTGTTGACATTTCTGCAGGTCAAAGAAATGTAAGTACAAATGATGTATCGCATGCTTATTATATGGTTCAGGCAAAAGACAGATATTTAGCACTTAAAAGGTTAGTTGACTTACATCCAGATATCTATTCAATAATTTTTTGCAGAACTCGAAGAGAAACAAAAGAAGTTGCCGAAAAACTTATGCACGACGGTTATAGCGCTGATGCTTTACATGGCGATTTATCTCAAGAACAAAGAGATTATGTAATGAATCTTTTCAGAGCAAAGCAAATTCAGCTTTTAATTGCAACAGATGTTGCTGCTCGTGGATTAGATGTTAATGATTTAACTCACGTAATAAATTATAATTTACCCGACGAAGACGAAATTTATATACACAGAAGTGGTCGAACTGGTAGAGCCGGGAAAAAAGGTGATTCACTAACAATTATACATTCAAGAGAGTTAGGTCGAATTCGCCAATTAGAAAAGCGAACAGGTCAGAAAATCGAATTTAGAAAAATTCCATCAGGAAAAGAAATTTGCGAAAAGCAACTATTTAAACTTGTTGATGTAGTTGAAAATATTCAAGTTAATGAAAGTCAGATTGAACAATTTTTACCAGTAATATTTAAAAAACTTGAATGGCTAACACGCGAACAACTTATCAAACATTTTGTATCGGTTGAATTTAATCGTTTTCTGAATTATTATAAAGATGCAAAAGATATTAATGTTCATAGAGTTGAAAATGAAAGAGGCGAGAGAGGAGATCGAGGAGAACGCAACGACAGAGGTGATAGAAGCGAAAGACGAGACCACAATCGTAGAGGTGAAAGGAATGCTCGAAACGATGAACCTAGAGATGCAAGCTACGACAGGCTTTTTATAAATATTGGCTCAAAAGATGGAATTAATCCTAAAGCTTTGATTTCGTTTATTAATCAAAATTGGCCCGGCAAAAAAGTTGAATTTGGAAAAATTGATATAATGAAGCCGTTTTCGTTTTTTGAAGTCGAAAAGTCTATAACTAAGCAACTTATGGATTCGCTTAAAAAAGCCAGATATAATGGAAATAAAATTACTGTCGATTTTTCTCAAGAAAGAGATGCCCCACTCGAAAAAGATTTTAAAAAAGTTAAAAGAAGAAGATAAAATAATTTAGGATTTTTAAATTTAGGATTTATGAATTTACTTAATTCATAATTTTTTATTCTTCATTTTTTTACTGTTACTTTGTGTCTTTGAGCCTTTGTGGCAAAAAAGTCAAATCTAAAATAAATAAACATGAAAAAAGCTCTAATTAAAACTGAAAAAGGAGACATGACAGTTGAATTTTATCATGCTGATGCTCCAAATACAGTTGCAAACTTTATTAAATTAAGTGAATCAGGATTTTATAATGGTTTAACTTTTCATAGAGTTATTCCTGAATTTGTAATTCAAGGAGGTTGCCCTCAAGGAAATGGAGTTGGTGGACCAGGTTATAAAATTGATTGCGAATTAACAGGAAATAATCAATATCACGACAGAGGTGTATTATCTATGGCTCATGCCGGAAGAAATACTGGTGGTTCTCAATTTTTTGTTTGCCATAATCGAAAAAATACTCAACATTTAGACAGAAATCATACTTGCTTTGGCAAAGTTGTAGAAGGTGTTGATATTGTTGACGAAATTAGAGGTGGTGATAAAATAATCAGTATTGATATTTTTGAAGAATAGTAATTTACATTATTAAATTTGAAAAAGCAGAAACTTTCGTTTCTGCTTTTTTATTTTTAAAAAGTTTTAGCGAACTGTTCTACTTTTTTCTTTATAAACTTTATACTCATTCTAAATGTTAATCAAATCATAAAATTGTTGTTTAAAAATACATTTAGTAGTTAAATTTAAAATTTGTGGTTTTCTTTGTTAATATAATTCTAAAATTGAAAAAATGACAAATAAATTATTCTTAATTGGATTCTTAAGTGTTTTATTTTTAAATACTAATGCACAACAAGCTAAATTAAAAGTCACAACTTATAAACTTGACAACGGACTTACTGTAATTTTAAACGAAGATCACACAAAACCAGAAGTATTTGGGTTAGTTGCAGTTAAAGTAGGAAGTAAAAACGACCCAGCAGATGCAACTGGTTTAGCACACTATCAGGAACACATGCTTTTTAAAGGAACCGAAGATTTAGGAACAACAAATTGGGAAAATGAAAAGCCATTTATTACCAAAATATTTCAATTATATGATACATTAGGAGCTACTAATGATGAAGTTAAACGAGCAATTATTCAGAAAGAAATTAACGAGCTAACTTTAGCTGCCGGTGAATATGCTATACCAAATGAGTTTGATAAAATATTAAAAGGAATTGGTGGAACAGATATGAATGCAAATACTTCAATGGACAGAACTGTTTATTTTAATGCATTTCCTCCAAATCAACTTGATAAATGGCTTGAATTATACAGCCATAGATTTTTGAAACCAGTTTTCAGATTATTTCAGTCTGAACTTGAAGTCGTTTATGAAGAAAAAAATCTTTATAGCGATAATTTTATTACTTCAATTTTGGAAAATTTTCAAAAGAATTTTTACAAGAAACATCCTTATGGTCAGCAAACTACAATCGGAACAGTTGAACATTTGAAAAATCCTTCATTAACAAAAATGTACGATTTCTTTAAAACCTACTACGTGGCAAATAATATGGCATTAGTTCTTTCTGGTGATTTTAATCCCGATGAAGCAAAGAAAATGATTCAGGAAAAATTTTCTCAACTTCCAACCGGAAAAATTCCTGATTTTCCTGAATTTAAAGAAGCAGAATTTGTAGGAAGAGAAGAAATTACTCTGAAATTAAGTCCAATTAAACTAGGACTTTATGGATTTAGAGCTCCAAAAAATGGAAACGATGACGAAATTGCATTTGAAATTTGTAATGCAATTTTATCGAATGAAGATCAGACAGGTTTGCTTGATCAATTAATGCTTGATAATAAGCTTTTAGCAGCTCAGGTTTTTAATATTCCAGGCAATGATTATAGTTCTTCAATTATTTTCTCTGTTCCAAAAATTCTTGGACAATCTCTTGAATCAGCCGAAACATTAATAATGAATGAAATTCATAGATTGGCTATTGGGGATTTTTCAGAAACTCTTTTAGAAAATGCAAAATTAAATATTATTAAGCAATTTCAACAACAGCTTGAATCAAATGAAAGCAGAGCTGTTTTAATTGCAGAACTATATGCTCAAAATAGGGATGTTAATTCTATAAATGACCTAATTGATAAAGTCAAAGGGATTTCTGTTGAGAATATAATTCTTGTTTCTGAAAAATATTATGGAGCAAATTATTTGGCTTTTCAATCAAAGATGGGCTTTCCTAAAAAGAAAAAATTGGAAAAACCTGATTATAAACCAGTGGCTCCAAAAAAAGATGCTAAATCTCCTTATTTAGAACAGTTTGAAAAAATCCCAGCAAGTAAACCAATTACACATTTTGTCGATTTCAATAAAGATTTAACTTATGCTAAATTAAAAGAAAATGTTGAATTGTATGTAGTTAAAAATCCTGTTAATGAAATATTTACAATTAAGTTCAAATTTGGAGTAGGCAAGTATAATAATCCATCATTGGCTTATGCTACTCAATTAATGAATTTTGCAGGCTCGTATCATTATACTTTGAAAGATATTAAAACAGCATTTAGTAGTCTTGGTTGCAGTTATTCAATTAGTTGCGACGATAGTTATACTTATGTAGAACTTACAGGTTTTGATAATAAGTTAAAAGAATCTATTGACCTTTTGAAAGAATTGTTTGTAGCTCCAAATATTGATAAAGAAAAATTAAAGGTTATTTTAAATGGCGAAATGTCAACAAGAAAAATGGAAAAATCTGAACCTGATAATGTTGCTAGAGCCTTGTTTGATTATGTCAGATACGGTGATAAATCTGAATCATTAAACAGACTTTCAATAAAAGAAATTAGCAAATTGAATACAGATACTTTAGTTAAGGAGTTCCTTGATGCAATAAAATATGATGTTGCGATTCATTATGCAGGTAATGCTGAAGTGAATGATTTGAAGTCTTATTTGCTTGATTGTTTGGATTTAGGTTACGAGTTTCAAAAAGGAACTTCCCCAATCGTAAATGTTCCGAATGAATATAATAAACCTCAAATTTATTTTGTTGATAAAAAAAATGCATTACAAAGTAAAATTTATTTATTTACTAATTCCGAAAAATTTGAGTTGTCACAAGTTTCTTATATTAACGCATTTAACCAATACTTTAGTGGCGATTTTTCAGGTTTGGTTTTACAAGAAATCAGAGAATATCGCTCGTTGGCTTATGGAGCAGGAGCAAGGTATGTAATGCCAGAAAAGGCAGGTTATAATTCTTCATTTTATGGATATGTTGGCACACAAGACGACAAAACTATGGAAGCAATTGATGTATTTACAAATTTAATTAAATCAATGCCCGAAAAATCAGAAAGAATCGAAAATATCAAAGTTTTTCTAGAAGAAGCTTCATCGGTTGCGTATCCATTTTTTAGAGATTTATCAGAAACAGTAGAGTCTTGGAAACGTAAAGGATACACAGAAGACCCTTCAATTAAAATGATTGAAGTTTACAAAAGACTCACTTTCAACGATATTACTGATTTTTATAAGAAAAATATTCAATCAAAACCAATTATTTATTCAATAGTTGGAGATAAAAAAAGGATAGATATGGATGCTTTGGCAAAATATGGTGAAATTGTTTTTGTAAAACAAAATGATTTGTTTAAATAGCAATCAAAATAATTATAAAAAATTAGTTTTATGACAGGAACTCCTTGGTTAGATGCTTTCCTTTTTGGAATAATTAGTGCAGTATCACTGCCTTTGGGAGCATTACTTTCTTTTATATGGAAACCCAAATCAAAAATTACAGCCGCTATGATGGCTTTTGGAGCAGGAGCTTTACTTGCTGCGTTAACAATTGATTTAGTTGCAGTTGCTGTACGTAATGGACACTTTTGGATGTTGGCTGGTGGCTGTATTTTAGGTGGAATTTTTTATTTTATTTTAAACCAGATTGTAAATAATAACGGAGGATTTCTCAGAAAAACAGGAACTGCATTAACACATCTAAAAAAACTCCGACATGGAAGCCTTAAAAATTTAGCAAAAAAAATAAGCTCAGTATCTTTATTTCAGCAACTTCCGGCAGAAGAGCTTCAAGCTATAATACCTTATATTCAAACTAGAACATATAAAAAAGGTAAACATTTAGTACATCACGACGACCCAGGCGACAGATTATTAATTATTGAAAAAGGAAAAGTTAAATTAATTGATGAGGATAAAGACATTAGTTTAATGGCAGAAGAAAATGCAATACTTGGTGAAATTGAGTTACTTACAGGAGAAAAACATCAATATAGTATTATTGCCGAAACTGATGTTTCTGTTTTAATGATTTTAAAGTCTGATTTCGATAAAATTGTAACACACTCACCAGTTCTAACAAAAAAAACTACTGAAATTACAGCAAACTATTTAGAACTTTTAAAAGGAAATAATTTGTTAAGTGACGAAAAAGCTAATGAATGGTATGAAAAAGCTATAAATAATCTTGATGAAAAATCGCATCCCATAAGTTCAACAGATATAAAAAGCCAAGGAGTAAAACACGCTGGTGGAGCAGCATTAGCTATTTGGCTCGGAATTTTACTAGATGGAATACCAGAATCAATTGTTATTGGCTCTAGCTTACTCACAATGGGAACAATGAGTTTGTCGTTGCTAGCTGGTTTGTTTTTATCAAACTTTCCAGAAGCATTATCTAGCTCTCTAGGACTAAGCGACCAAAAGTTTTCTAAATCTAAAATTCTACTAATGTGGACATCTATAATGTTATTAACAGGGCTTGGTGCAATTGCCGGAAATGTATTTTTTGAGCATGTAAACCATTCTGTATTATCTCTTGTTGATGGTTTAGCTGCTGGAGCAATGCTTACAATGATTGCCGAAACAATGTTGCCTGAAGCATTTCACATGGGTGGCTCGGTTACAGGATTATCAACACTTGCAGGTTTTTTGACAACAATTGCATGTAAGTTTTTGTAAACTCTAATTTACTTATAAGACAATAATTATTCTCAAACTTATGTGTACAAATTTAGAGTTTTAGCATGTAAAAATAAATTTTGATAGGTTATACTCCTTTGACAATAATTCAGAAATTAAATAACCTCAATAAAATACTCACTTTCTTTTCTCATAATTAGTTTCCCAATTTCAAAAACTTCAGTTTTTTGCTGTTTTGCCAATTCCAGAAATTCTTGTGTTTCTGACTTTTTAACTGCAACTAACAATCCTCCACTAGTTTGTGGGTCGCATAAGATAAATTTCTGAGATTCATCTGTTAGTTGAATTTTGTGTCCGTAGCTTTTCCAGTTTCTGTAAGTTCCGCCTGGAATTGCTTTTAATTCAATATATTCTTTAATTCCTTCAATTAGTGGAATTTTATTATAATCAATTATTGCATTGAGGTTACTTCCTTCGCACATTTCAAGTAAATGACCAAGTAAGCCAAAACCAGTAACATCTGTCATTGCTTTTACGCAATTGAGCTTGGCAAAATCTTCTCCAACTGAATTTAAGCGAGTCATTAAATCAATTATGATTTTTGAATGTTCGGGTTTTAAAACTGCTCTTTTTTCAGCAGTTGAAAGTATTCCGATGCCGATTGGCTTTGTTAGGAATAACAAGCAATTCTCTTCGGCGGTTGAATTTTGTTTAATATTTGATTCTGAAACAATTCCTGTTACTGCTAATCCAAAGATAGGATCGTGAATATCAATGCTATGACCGCCTGCTAATATAATTTTTGCGTTTGTACAAACTTCTCTTGCACCTTCAATTACTCTTGAAGCAACATCAGCTGGTAATTTTTCCAACGGCCAACCTAAAATTGCAATTGCCATAATAGGTTTTCCACCCATTGCATAAATATCGCTAATTGCATTTGTAGCAGCAATTCGCCCGAAGTCATAAGCATCATCAACAATAGGAGTGAAGAAGTCTGTAGTGCTTATAATACATTGTCCATTGCCAATATTGTAAACAGCTGCATCGTCTTTGGTTTCGTTTCCAACCAATAAATTTTTATCAAAATAAGCTTTGTGTTCAGACTTTAAAATTAGTTCCAAATCGCGAGGCGAAATTTTACAACCACAACCTGCACCTGGGCTGAATTCTGTTAATCTTATTTGTTCCATAATTCTTTACTTAATTGAATTAATTTTTCTACTAATGCTTCGTGGTTGTAATCTTCAACTTTTATTGTCTTTACTTTTGTTTGCTCACGTTTTGATAAGCCAAATAAATATGCTTTATCGTAATATGTCAATGTTAAATCTGCCACTTTTGCAAAATCAGATTCATGTAAAGCTTCTAACGAAAGCTTGGTATTCAAACCACCTAATCTTTTTGCTATTCTGTTAATTATCAGGCTTAAATCTTCTGTATCGAAGCTTGCATATTCGTCAACCAATCTTTTAATTCTTGTTTGTTTATCAACATCAATATTAAATACAAAAGCATTTCTGATTTGCTGAAATAATGGGCGAGGAATAGCAACTTGACCAACATTCATACTTTCGTCTTCGAGCCATAATGGTTTGGATAAATCAATTTTTCGCCATTCTTCGTAAAGCAGATTTTCAAAATATTCTGTTGAAGGTTGCGGATTTTGTCCTAATGCACCAAATGCTGAACCTTTATGATTTGCAATTCCTTCCAAATCAATGAATTGTTCTCCCGCATCATTTATTTTTCGTAAAATTTCGGATTTACCACTTCCTGTTTTACCTCCTAAAACAATTATTTTTGCTGGTTTTTCAAAGCTTTCTAAAATGAAATTTCTGTAAGCTTTATAACCACCTTTTATAAGCAAAACTTCGATTCCGGCAAAATCGAAAAGCCATGCCATACTTTTGCTCCTCATTCCTCCACGCCAGCAATAAAGAATCAATTTATTGTTAGTTGCTATTTTTTTAGCCGATTTTACAAAATTACGAAGTTTTGGCCCAACAAATTCAAGTCCTACAAGTATTGCAGTATCTTTTCCTTGTTGTTTATAGTTTGTTCCTACTTTAACACGTTCTTCATTACTGAAAATAGGAATATTTAAAGCATTTGGGATGTGTCCTTGCTGAAATTCGGCAGGAGTACGAACATCAATAATTGGAATAGAAAGATAATCAGAATAATATGCTTCAATATTAATTTGGCTAATCATAAAGTAAACTTAATGAATTAAATCATTAAATCGTTATGCAATAAGAGTATGATAGAATTATTCCAATCCAAGAACAGCAGCTCCTTGATCAAAAATAATATCTTTTGGAATACCAGCTTCAGCAATTCTGTTTAAATCTTTTTGAAGTGTTTCTTTGATTGTTCCTTTTTCGTCAACTAATGCTTTTGCAGCTCTGTAATCTCCATTTCCCTGAATTGAAATTATTTTGTCGGCTAGTTTAGAAACAGCTTCTTTCATTTTGTCAACATTTACGCTGTATGTTCCAGTAGCGTCATCAC
>MEND01000074.1:0-8082 GCA_001768975.1 Bacteroidetes bacterium GWA2_31_9
AATAATCTGGGCAAATCAATATACATCAACAGTAGCACAAACTGTTATATGGAGTATAGCATATGCTAATAATCAATATTATATTTGTGGAGATTTTCAGGGGACATTGGATTTAGGAGGAGCATCATATATCTCTACTGGAGCAGGAACAAACGACATATTTTTATTTGCTACAGATAAAACAGGAGCTTATCAATGGTCGGCAACAGGAGAAGGTGCAACATCAAATGATAAAGCATCACGAATTGTAGCAGATGCAGCAGGAAATTGTTATATTACAGGCTATATACAAGGTTCAGTTGATTTTAGTGGAACAATTATTAATTCAGCAGCATCAGCAGATTTTTATTTAGCAAAATATAATTCAGCAGGAGCTATACAATGGGTTCAGAGTTATGGAGGAGCTGGTAATCAATATTCAAATGATTTGGCACTTTATCAAGACAATTATTTATATATATCAGGTTATACCAATTCAGATTTTACAATAGGTAATGATAATTTAACAACATCAGGGGGTAATGAAGTAATAATAGCAACATTTGAAAATGATGGAACACCAATAAAATCTGCAACAGCATCAGGAATATCAGGAGATATTGCATATAAAATATGTGTTGATAGTAAAGGAAATTCAATCTTGTCAGGAAGTTTTAGTTCAGGAGCTACCTCAAGTATTACTTTTAATGCAACAACATTAAATAATGCTGATGTAAACTTAGACTTTTTTATTGCTAAATATAGCTGGGTTAATCAAATTGATTATACTGATGTTACATGCAATGGTGATGGAGATGGAACGTCAACAGTTACTCCAATCACAAATAATGGACCTTATGTTTATTTATGGAGTGATGCACAAAATACTCAAACTGCTACAGCCCTAAGTGGTGGAGTTTATACAGTAACTGTTACAGATGTTTCTTTAAACCAGATTGTTAGTTCTGTTACTATTAATGAACCTTTAGCGTTGTCATCGGTACTTGTTCCAACAATGGATCCATTATGTGGGGCTAATTCTTCAATAAATCAAACGGTATCAGGAGGAACAACACCTTACACTTTTATATGGTCAACAGGACAAGTAACAGAGGATCTTGCAGCTATTGGTGTTGCTGATTACGATGTTACAGTAACAGATGCTAACTTATGTCAAACTTTTGAATCAACTTCTATTGTTTGCAATCAAGATTGGCTTGGAGTCAATAATGATTGGACTGATGGTATAAATTGGAGTAGTGGATTAGCTCCTTCTGGAACTGTTAATGTTACCATTTCAGCAACTGCAAGTGATCCAGTTATTTCTACCGACGAAACATGTAATGATTTGACAATCGACTTAGGTGCGTCTATTACTATTAATCCTGATGCATCACTTACTGCTAATGGAGCAACTGTAATAAATGGCGATTTTACAATTGAGTCAGATGTCACAGGAACAGGGGCTTTTGTTAATTTTGGTTCATTAACAGTTACAGGAACAACAACAGTAAATAGATATATTACTGGTGGTGATGAATATCATTTTGTTTCATCTCCAATTTCTAATGGTGACTTATCATTATTTGGAGGAGCAAACAACATATTAGGATATAACGAAAACTTTGGTTCAAATGACTGGATGGATGGATGGGACAATTCTGTTGCGGGTGCTATGGGAGTTGGATCTGGATATGCAGTAAAATTTACTACAGCAACAACAATTCCTTTTGTTGGAGATTTAAATACAGGAATAATAAACTTAGTTGTGACAAATACTGATAATCTTGAAATTGCCTCACATGAAGGATGGAACTTTGTTGGTAATCCTTACCCGTCTCCAATTGATTGGGATGCTTTGTCTGGATGGACAAAAACTAATGTAAGTGATGAAATTCATATTTGGGATGGATTCCAGTATGCTGACTATAATAGTGGTTCAGGAACTAATGGTGGAAATCAATTTATTCCATTGGGGCAAGGTTTTTTTGTAAAATGTACAAATGTAGGAGGAAATGGAGCATTGGGTTTTGATGATGATATTAAAGTTGTTAATGTTCAAAATTACTGGAAAACAGGTAGCCTTGAAAATGAATTAAAATTGAAGATTTCAAAAAATGAATTTTCAGATGAAACAGTTTTTAGAATTTTTTCTGGTTCAAATTCTAATTATGATGTGAAAGATGCATTTAAAATGTTTACTAACAATTCAAATATTCCTCAATTATATAGTTATTCTTCTGATAATCTGACAATGTCAATTAACTCAATTCCTGAAATAATTGATTCATGCGTAGTTAAATTAGGATATAAAGTACAAAGCCAAGGAGATTATGTTATTTCTTTTTTAAGCAATACCTTTAATTCTAACTATGATATTTTATTAGAAGATGCTTCTAACAATACTTTTATTAATGTAAAAAATCAGCATCTATATTCATTTACCTCGAATTCAGGAGAATATAACAATCGGTTTAAGTTGCATTTTTTTCCACAAGGTTTAAACATTAACAATATTTCAATAAATAAAAATGAATTTAATGTTTTTTATGATGATGAATTGTTAAATATTAATTTGAAAAATGAAGATACAATTCTTTATAATTATTCAATATTTGATGCTTTAGGTAGAAATATTTCAAATGGTATTCTTAATAATAAGAAAAATAAAATTAGATTTAATAATAGTATAGGAATTTATTATATTAAAATATTTAATAATAATTCTTCAACTACTTATAAGATTTCAATAATATAAATAGCTCAATCTATTTAGAGTTTGTCCATAATGTCCGATTTCATCGTTATTCTCGACCTTCAAATCAGCCATGTACTAAAGTACACTCCTGATTTTCAGTTCATCGAAACCTCGAACTCGAACATTCTGTTTCAAACTCTTGAATTTATGGACAGACACTATTTAGTTTGAATAAGAAAACAGTGTTTCTTTAGAATAATTCAAGAATGAGACTTTCGCAGTTTTGAAAATAAGGAGTTTACGAATGTAAATGAGATGTGTTGAGATGTCGAAACAATTTTTTTCAAAACCAGAGTAACGATATTATTGGAGTTTTCTAAGAGACACGATTTATATCAAAATATTCAAGTCAGATATTCAGTAATTAATCAATTTAAATTTGAAATTAATCAAAGAATGAATTTAATTTAGTAATGATTTGGAGAAAAATAATTAATTTTAAAATGATTTGAAACTTTGTAATAGAATATGCGTAAACTAAAGTTTGAAAATATAAAATAGTAGTAAAAATTAAAATAATCAATCAATATGAGTAAATATTTATTTTCTGTAGTTTTATTTGTTCTTTTGTTGTCAATATCAAGTGTTTATGCACAGGATTGGATTTGGGCTAACCAAGGAGTTAGTAGTGGAACATCTCTTGAAGCAAAAAAATCTATTGTTGATGCGTCAAATAATGTTTATGTATTAGGATTTTATACAAACAATGTGACATTTGGAGCAACAACTCTAAATACTTATGGTTCAGGATACAGAGATGTTTTTTTATGTAAGTATAATTCATCAGGAACTCTTCAATGGGCGGTAAGAGCAGGAAGCTCTACGCATGAGAGTCCATTTGGAATTGCATTAAATGCAGCAGAGGAAGTATATATTACCGGTGGGTTTACTGGTACATGTGCATTTGAAGATGTTAATTTATCTAGTACAAACATTACTTCTACTGCTTTTGCTGATGTGTTTTTGGCAAAATATACGTCAGCTGGAGTATTATCATGGGTTAAAAATATTGGTCAAAGCACTGTTGCTGCATTTGGCTATACAATTACTTTTGATGATGATGATAGCTTATTAGTTGGTGGTTTTTTTGCTACAGCAAATTTAACATTGGGAAAAGTAGGAGAAACTCAAATAACATTAAATACTGCTAATACAAGAAATCTTTTTTTAGCAAAGTTTGATAATAATGGAATATTATCTTGGGCAAAGCAATATGATTCAAATGTAAGTCAAACAGTAATTTGGAGTATCGCCTATGGAAATAATCAATATTATCTTTGTGGAGATTTTCAAGGAACATTAAATGTTGGAACTGATACGCATGTAGCTGCTGGCACAGGAGTAAATGATATATTTTTGTTTGCTACTGATAAGCAGGGAAATTTTCAGTGGTCTAATATTGCTACTGGTACTCAAAACGATAAGGCAGCTACAATACGTGCCGATGCAGCTGGTAATTGCTATATAACTGGTTTTATTGCAAGTTCAGTAGATTTTAGTGGAACAACTTTAGTTGCAAATAACACTGATTTTTATATTGCTAAATATAATTCTTCTGGGACGCTTCTTTGGGCATATAATTATGGAAGTGCTAGTGCAGATGTAGCATATGACTTTTGTCTTTCAAATAATTATTTATATTTAACTGGATACTTTGCTTCATCTTTCACACTTGGAAGTTTTGATTTAACAAATAGTGGTAATGAAGATATTTTTGTTGCAGTTTTTGATAATTCTGGAAATGTAATTAATGCTAATTCTGCTTCTGGTACATCAAATGATTATGGATTAAATCTATGTATGGATGATAGAGGAAATTCTTATATTTCAGGCTATTTTAAATCATCTACAGCTACATTTAACTCATCGGTTTTAAATAATAGCGATGCAAATCCCGATTTTTTTATTAGTAAATATAATTGGGTATGTGATGGTAGTTTAACAAATTTAAGCTGTAATGGAAATTCTTCAGGTTCAATTACTGCAAATCCCATTGGAGGTGTGGCTGTATTCGATTATTTATGGTCTAATGATGAAATAACTCAATCTATAAATGGGCTAAGTGCTGGAAGCTATACGGTTACTGTTACAGATGATTTGTTAAATTCAATTACAAAAACCATAACTCTCACAGAACCAGTTGTTTTAGATGCTTCAACAATTCAAACTAATGTTAGCTGTTTTGGACAAAGTAACGGAAGTGCAACAGTAACTCCAACTGGAGGAACTTCTCCTTATACGTATTTATGGACAGGAGGTGGTACTTTATCTACAAAGAGTAATTTATCAACTGGAACATATACTGTTACTGTTACTGACTTTAATGCATGTACTAAAACAAAAACTGTTACGATTACGCAACCTGCTACATTAAGTGCAGCAATTACTCAGAAAAAAAATGTTTTATGTTATGGAGATAGTACTGGTAGCATAACAGTGACTCCTTCAGGAGGAACTACACCTTATACTTATTTATGGAATAAAGGAGGTACTCAAGCAACAAGGGAAAATTTATGGGCAACAACTCCCAAAGTTACTGTAACTGATGCTAATGGCTGTACAAAAACTGCACAAGCAACTATATATCAGCCTTCGACTCCAATTTCTGTAGAAGTTATTTCTCAGACAAATGTTTTATGTAATGGAAATAGTACTGGAAGTGTTACAATATCAGTTTCAGGAGGCACTCCTTCATATAGATATTATTGGCCTAATGATAACTACACTTCAACTTATAGTAATATTGCAGCTGGCAATTACACATGTACTGTATATGATGCTTATAATTGTGTTTCACTGAAAACTGTCACTATAACTGAACCTACATTATTAGATGCATCAATTATTGGTACAAATGTTTCATGTAGTTCCGGTAGTGATGGTATAGCAAATTTAACTGTAACAGGTGGAATTACTCCATATACTTATTTATGGTCAAATGACGAAACTACAGAAGATATTTCTTCTTTAGTTGTCGGAATTTATTCAGTTACTGTTACTGATGCGAACAGTTGTGTGGCAACAACAAGTGTAACAATAACTCAACCAAGTGTTTTAGATGCTTCTATTCTCGGTGCAAATATATCTTGTTTTGGTGAATCTGATGGTTCAGCTGATTTAACACCAACTGGTGGGGCAACACCTTATACTTATTTATGGGATGATTTAGGAGCAAGTACAACAGAAGACTTAACAGGATTATCAGCTGGAATTTATAATGTAACAGTAACTGATGCAAATACTTGTACGAAAAATACTTCAGTTACTTTAACAGAACCTACAGTTTTACTTACATCTTTAATTGAAACAAATGTTTCATGTAATGAAGGTTCTGATGGGTCTGTTAATCAGACAGTAACAGGAGGAACAACTCCTTTTACTTATATATGGTCTAATAGTTCAGAAACTGAGGATATAAGTGGGCTTGTGGCTGGGGTTTATTCTGTAACTGTAACAGATGCAAATAGTTGTACCGATAGAGATACTGTGACTATTACAGAGCCTGTAATTCTTTCAGCTTCAATAACTAGTCAAACAAATGTTACATGCTATGGAGAATCTACAGGTAGTTTAACTATTACTGCCTCGGATGGTACACCAGCATATACTTATGATTGGTCTCCAAATGGTTTTAGCGGTGAAGGAACAATTACTTATTCAAATTTATCTGCAGGATCATATTCAGTAACTGTAACTGATGCAAATTTATGTACTGCTATAGTAGCAGAAACAATCACAGAACCTGTTACGCCATACGAATTGAGTTTTATCAATACCGATGAAAGTGAATGTGGTAATAATTCTGGAGCAATAGATTTAACTGTAAGTGGCGGTATTGATCCAATTGTTTATTTATGGTCAAATGAGGAAACGACCCAAGATATTGTTTCATTAATGGTTGGAGACTATTCAGTTACTGTAACAGATAATAATTCATGTGTTTTAACTAGTACTCAAACTATTGATTGTCCTGAGCAATTAAATAATGGAGCTCCAAATTGGAAATGGGTAATAGGTGGAGAGAGTGCTGGAACTGCTTTAGAAGTTAAAAAATCAGTTATAGACAGTAACGATAATGTTTATTTATTGGGTTTTTATAAAAACAATATTACTATTGAAAGCACTACTTTAAATACATATACAGCTGAAAAAAGAGATGTGTTATTGTGCAAATATCATAAGAATGGAGTGTTGTTATGGGCAGTAAGAGCCGGAAGTACTGGTAATGAAAGTCCTTATGGTTTAGCTTTAGATTCATCAAGTAATGTATATATTACTGGAGGATTTTCTGGAACTTGTACTTTTGAGGATGTTAATTTATCTACTATTGATATTGTCTCAACAGCATATTCTGATGTGTTTTTTGCAAAATATACTTCAAATGGAGTTTTGACATGGGTTAAAAATATTGGTCAAAGTACCGTAAGTGCATTTTCATACTCACTTGCAGTTGATAATGATGATAATTTTATTTTAGGAGGCTTTTTTGCAAATGCTAATCTTACTTTAGGGAAAGTAGGAGAAACTCAATCTACGTTGAATACAGCAAATACTAGAAATTTATTTTTAGCTAAATTTGATAATAATGGAATTTTAATTTGGGCAAATCAGTATAACTCTACTGTTGATCAAACTGTTATAAAGAGTGTCGCTTATGGAAATAATCAATATTATATTTGTGGAGATTTTCAAGGAACTTTAAATATTGATACTGATACCCATGTGGCTAATGGTGGTTCAGGGAATAATGATATATTTTTATTTGCAACAGATAAGTCTGGAAATTTTCAGTGGTCGCAAATTGCAACTAGTTCTCTAAATAATAGTGCTACAAGTATAAAATCTGATAATACTGGAAATTGTTATATTACAGGTTTTATTCAAAGTAGAGTTAATTTTAGTGGAACATATATTCAAGCTACTAATACAGATATTTATTTGGCTAAATATAATTCTTCTGGAACTTTATTGTGGGTAAAAGGTTTTGGTGGAACAGGTACTGAAATAGCCAATGATTTGGATATTTATAACAGTAACACATTATATGTTACTGGATATTTAGGAGGTGAATGTGTTTTAGGTAGTGATACTTTAAATACTATTGGAGCTACAGATGGTTTTATTGCAATTTATAGTAACGATGGTACTCCAATTAAATCAACAAGTATTTCAGGATTATTATCAGATGTTGGTCAATGTGTTTCTGTTGATAGTAAAGGTAATTCATTAGTTTCTGGATATTTTACATCAGATACTCTTCGATTTGATACTCTTTATATTGCAAATACTGATGCGAATCCTAATTTATTTCTTGCAAAATACAATTGGGTAATTGATTATTCTAT
>MEND01000074.1:8128-9616 GCA_001768975.1 Bacteroidetes bacterium GWA2_31_9
TGCCAGCCTTAATTCAATTATTAAATCAGTTGATGTTTCTCAGCCCGACACTTTAATCCCTTCAATAATATCGCAAGTTGATGTAACTTGTTATGGATTCTCAAATGGCTCAGTTGGTGTTTCAGTGTTAGGAGGAACATCTCCATATACATATTTATGGACAGGAGGTAGTTCACTAACAGGAATTAGTGGATTAGCTCCAGGAGTTTATTCAGTAACTGTAACAGATAATAATTCTTGTTTTTCAATTACTAGTGCTACTATAACTGAACCAGTATCAGCATTAAGTGCCTCAATAACTCAAAAGAAAAACATATTATGTTATGGAGATAGTACTGGAAGTATTACTGTCACAGCAAATGGTGGAACTACTCCTTATACATATTTATGGAGTATAGGTGGAACATCAGCAACCAGAGAAAATGTTTGGGCTTGTACACCTAAAGTTTATGTTACTGACGCTAATGGTTGTTTGGCAACAGCACAAGCTAGTGTTATTCATCTTAAACCTGCTTTAATTGCTACTATAAGTGACCAAACCAATGTTTTAGTTTATGGAGAGAGTACTGGTAGTGCAACAATAACTCCTTCTGGTGGATCTGGTGCTGGTTATTCTTATGATTGGTCTCCAAATGGTTTCTCTGGCGATTTAACAAATACATATTCTCTTTTACCAGCTGGTGAATATACAGTTACTCTTACCGATGGCTATGCATGTAAAACAACAACAATTGCGACTATTACTCAGCCAGCATCATCAATTATATATGGGAACAATGAGTTTAATAATAATTTTGAAGTATCACAAGATATTGATAACAACATTAGTTCTATTCAAGATTATAGCATATTAAAAGATAATGTTTCTATAAAACTTCAAAATGATATAATAAAAATAGATTTATTAGATAATTCTTTGATTAATTGCTCATACTATGTGACTGATTTAAGTGGAAGAATATTAAATTATGGAAAATTAGAAAGTTCATCAACTCAAATCCAATTTAATTTTACTCAAGGAATATATTTTGTTAATATTTTAAGTTCAAAAAATATTTATACAACTAAAATAATTAAATAGTTTTTTTTTGAACTTTAGAAGTAACTGACTTAATTTTTAAAATAAATTTAGTTAGTTACTTTTTTTTTGTATATTGTGTTTTCTTAAATTATAATAATTTTAAACTCCTTATAATGAAAAAGCTATTACTTACTACTGTTGTATTGGTTGTATTTTTATCGCATTTATTTTCTCAAAATTGGGATTGGGCTCAACAAGGCTCACATATTGGAACAGCCTTAGAATCACGAAAAAGTGTTGTAGACGCATCTGATAATGTATATGTTTTAGGATTTTATACTAATAATATTACATTCGATGCAACAACTTTAAATTCTTATAGTGCTGGTACAAGAGATATTTTCTTATGTAAGTATAACAAAGTCGGTTTATTATTATGGGCAGTTCGAGCAGGAAGTGGAGGTCAT
>MEND01000075.1:0-892 GCA_001768975.1 Bacteroidetes bacterium GWA2_31_9
ATAAATGTTCAACAACTTCATTATCTTGCTTTAATGCTGCAATAATTAATGCCGTAGTTCCATAAGTATTTTGTTTATTAATTGATTCGGGATATACTTTAAGAACTTCGTCAATCATTTCCAAGCTTTTTGACCTTGCTGCTAAATGCAAAAGTGTTTCTCCATTATTTGAAACGATATCGTATTTTGCTCCATTATTAAGCAGAATTTTTAAATTTTCAATCAATGAAAAATAAACAGCATAACTTATTGGATATAATCCATTTATGTCAGGTTTGTTAATTGCTTGTTTATATTTTGAAACTGCCAGTTTTAATACTTCAACATTCGTGTTAATTGCAGCTTGAGATATAATTGTTGTTTGGCTAGTGTCGGTGAGCATAATGTCAGCTCCCTTCGATAATAGTAATTTGCAGGTTTCGAGGTTACTTTTGCTGAAAGCAAGTAATGTAGCATTGAACTTATCGGCAGAGCAACATAAATTGACATCTGCACCTTTTGAAATCAAATATTTAATTGTTTCAATATTGGAGTTTGAAACTGCGTAATACAAAGGAGTCCAGCCTGTTTGTGTTTTATCTTGTGAATTAATTTCACATTCATTTACATTTAAACCTTGTTTTTCAATTAAATATTTTAAAATATCTAACTTATTTGTTGCAGTAGCAATTGCCAATAAACTACCATAATATGTAGTTTTTTCAGGATTTGTATAAATTATTCCTTTTGCATTAATGTTTGCTTTAAGGTTAACTAATTTCTTTACCATATCTAAATCGCTGTACATAACTGCCCACATCAATAACGAAGCTCCATTGGTATCAACTACCGATACATCTGCTCCATCTTTGATAAGCTTTTCAACCAAATTTTTGTCGTTATCTTTTATTGC
>MEND01000075.1:979-6096 GCA_001768975.1 Bacteroidetes bacterium GWA2_31_9
GTTTGTGATTCTTGGAACTTCTGCTTCGAGATAATTTTTTAATTCCGACAAATAAACTTTATTATCGTTATTTGCATCGGCTTTATGATATTTTAGCCCATTAATCAACGAATAAGTAAACACGCCGTTTTTCCATTCATCGCCTTCGATTGCAAACTCGGTTCCTCCGGCAGAAGACATGACTGTAGCTCCTGATGTTTTTCGTAAATCCATAAACATTTCTTTCATCAGATTCATAGAATTTTGCAATGTTTCTTCTTTTAATTTATAAACATTAGATGAAGCGGCACGAAAGGCTAAGTCTTCATTTTTTACAACTTCTTGTTTAGAACTAATCAGCTCATCTTTATCAACTTCGCCAGAATGGCAGGCATCGAGCAGAACAATTTTGTTTCGTGGTGGAATTTTATCAAGTATATTTTCAATTTCTGAATATAACAGACCGTTTTCAGATGGATTATCGAAATTGATATTATAAGTTGCAAGGTAATAATCGTAGTTTTTATCTAGTATTCCGTGAGTTGCAAGAAATAATATTACTTTATCGTTAACATCAATCGAATCTTCATTATGACTGTTTAGTATCTTGTCTTTTAATTTGGAAATGTTTTCTAAAGTTGCCATTTCGTTAATCAATGTATCAACAACTATTTGACTGTAAACGTTTTTTTGATTTTGAAACTGCTTTACAAAATCTCTTATATCCTTAGCTGGATATTTTAAGTTAAATTTTTGATTTTCAAATTCGGAAACACCAATAGCAATAATGTGCAATTTGGGTTGTATAATGCTATCGTTTTTATAAAATATTGAAAGGTTGTATGGAATGGATTCGATATTATTTTGATTTGTAATTTTTATAGAAATTTTATTTTCGCCATTATTTAAAAACAGATTGAATGCTATTGGGAGCGAATTGTAGTTTTTTAATTCGATTCCATCTACTATTTCTGTTCCATTAATTCCAAAAACCGGAACATCGTTGATGCTAGCTTTCAGGCTTTTAAAATTAGAAGATGCACTATAAATCTGAAAAAAGAATTTTGTTTTTGAAGTATTAACAGTTGGTGGAAAATCATAAATTGGCTTTAAAATCGGGCGATTTTCAGTTAAAGTATTATCAGGACTAGTAAAATTTAACTTTTTTAATCGTTTTTTATAAAGCTTTTTATAAGCATTTTTTATTTCATCTGATTCATATCCAAGAATATCGGCAATAATGTCGGGTCTATTATACTCTAAGTCTAAATCTGATAAGTCTAAAACACTGTTTCCATAAGAATAATAAGCCAATGTAGTTGTGGTTTTTTTCTGAATATTTGACGATGCTACATAATAACTTTTTGAATTATTAACTGTTTTTGTAATATAGTTGTTCTCAATCGGAACTGTATATGTTACAAGAACTTCGGTATAATTTTTTGTTTCCCAGAATTTTATAGAATAATCGTTGCTACAAGTAATTAAAAATTTTCCATCTGGACTATAAGTTTGATCTAAAATGCTTTGATTGTGAGGCTTCCACTTTTTAATCAATTGTTTTGTATCGTAATCAATTACATAAATTTCATTGTCAACATTGCTTAAAGCTATTTCGCTTTTTGAAGTGTTAAGGCTTAATGTTAATGGTTTATGTGTAAATTTTTCTCCAGCAAACGAACTTATTTTTTTAAACGATTTTAAATCGTAAATACTTATTAGCGTATCCGAAGTTCTGATTGCAATATTTTTATTATCAGCATAATATGTTTTAATTACATGATATTGGGTTTGAGAATCTAATAATTGTTTTTCGTTGTTAAACAGATTTATCAGATAAATGTTTTGATTATTCTGAGCGATTATAAACGAATCTTTTATTAAAGTGAGAACATAATCAATTACAGTATATTCATTTGTAATTAGCTTATCTGCTTTAAAATCAGGTTTATGAAAATAAATTTCATTATTTATTCTATAAATAAAAGTCGAATCATTTTGAACGGATGCAAAATTTACTGGATTTGAAGCAGTTGTGAATTTATAAATAATTTTTCCTTGCAAATAATCGAATGCACTAATCTCATTTTCAGGCGAAATAGATAAGATATTCCCAGAATATTTACTGATTTTTGCTTGCCCGTTTTTTTCAAGTTTCGAACCATACGAATTCCAAATAATTCTTCCACTTTTCAACGACAAAAGTCCTAACCCAAAGCCTTTTCCGTAGTTTATTGTGAGTATTTTACTTTTGTCATCAATGTTAATACCTCTGGGAATGTATCCGGCTCCCCATATTGGGTGATATTCGTTTGAAGTTAAATTATACGAAAGGCAATAATGTGTTGAACTATAAAATAGTAGGTTGTAGTTTGGATTGTAGATTAAATCAAAAAAAATCTGGTTATTTCCGAAGTTTGTATATTGAAACGTATTAATCAGGACATTGTTAGTATAATCAAGTGTTCGTGAAAAACCATGCTTTGTCATCATTACCAAATTGATATTTGAATCTTCAAATTTTTTATAGGTTAGCATAGTAAAAGCCGAATCGGTTTCGTCAGTTATTACTCTTTCGGAGTGTGATTCTAAATTATGTAATTTTACTGAAATTCCATCTGTTATAAAAATTATATCGCTGTATGGGCTGGCTATATCTATGATATTCTTTAATCCTGTATTAAAACTTGAATATTCGTTGGTTTTTAAATCAAGAGAAACTAATTCTCCATTAGACAATGCTATAACAGCTTTATTGTCAGGACAAATATCAAGTTTTTCTGTTGAAAATTTTAAGTCTGTAATGGTTTTATATGTTTGATTTTTATAAATATCCCAAAGCTTTATTGTTTTATCATTTGATGTGCTAATTAGCTTATTATCATAATCAAAGAAGCGAATGTCGTTGATTATATTTTTATGTTCTTTTAAAGTTTTAATTAGCTTTCCAGTTTCCACTTCCCACAATTTTATTGTCGAATCGGACGAACAACTTGCTAGAATTTTTCCATTTTCGGAAAAGCAAATTTTGTTTATTTGCTTGCTATGTGCATTTATTATTCTTAGTTCTTTATTTCCATCGCCTGTTGAAATAATAATAGTGCCTTGTTCTCCAGCATACGCAAGAATACTTCCCGATTTGCTACATGCAAGTGTGTAAATTGAAGAATTTGTTCCAGCAGGAATAATTAATTCGGGTTCCATTTTAGTATTTGATGGGTGAGGATGGAAGGTTAATTCCATAAGAATTTGGATGTAATCCAGTGATCGACTATTGAAATCGCCATCTAAATTGAAAACATAATATATTTTTCCTTTGGTAAAATTGTTATATGCACAGCACACAAAAGTATATTTGTAATCAATAAACGATTTCATAGTTTTTTCGGCATCCTTAGGAACAAAAATTATTGCTTCATCGGAATTAATTACTGACGAAATTTTATTAAACGACAGAAATTCAATATTTGAAATATCTGTTATTCCAAAAACTGAAGGTAAATCGTTTCGAACTTCAGAAGTGAGGTTATAATGATTATAACAGCTATCAATATAAAATGCTACATTAATTTTTTGTTCAAGATTTTTAAACATTAAAAACTTAGATTCAAATGCTGAATTAAAGTTTTTATGTTGTTTAAAATCATCATTTTTTATCTTGTCTGATAATGTAAAAATAGGAATTGAGAATTGAACGTCATATTTGTTCATTTTTCGCTTAAACTCATCGGTAAATTTAATTTGCGAAAAGCAGAAAAATGAATTAAGGATTAAAATACAGATAAAAGATAAACGGTTTTTACAATTCATTTCTTTTAGACTAAGGATTCTTTAATCAATTAAATTGATTAAAAAAAACCTTCAAGGTTATAAATTTCTTGAAGGCTTTTTTAATTTAATCAAATCTAATTATTATTCAAATGCAACTTTTCCAAACCAGAACATATTACCTTTTTTGTTCAAACCAAGGTAAATCTGTGAGCCGTCAGCTGGATTTACAAGGAATGGAAAATCGTTTTGAAGGAAGTATGTTGGTTTGTCTTTTACAGAACCAATTTTAACAAAATCATTAATTTCGCCAGTTGCAAGATTGATTTTGGCTATACTTGGATAAACAAGAGCTTTAGGTTTTTCACCTTTAGCTTCTTCTTTAAAGCCCATAAGTTCCCAAATTGTCCAATAAGCATAATCTTTTGTATAATTAATAAATTGTGAAGTTGAGTTTGTTTTAGATGCATCATTAACTTCTTCTAATCTAACGCCATATTGAGCTTTTAGAATCCCTTTATTGTCGAAATAAAACATTAGCACATCTTCATATTCGCCTTTTCCACTTAAATTTTGTCCACAAATAAATAATGAACCGTCGGCAGCTACAGATGCTTTATTAAATCTGAATCTTTTACCGCTATATGCAGGATTCTTTTTTTGTGATGCAGGTTTTTTAAGTTTAGCTTCAAACTCATCCATATTTGTAGAAGTAACATAATCAACATTATCGCCAGTTATTTTAGCAAGTTGGTAAAGTTTATATTTTGGTACTCCACTTGATGCAGAAACTTGAACTTTAGTTGATAATTCTTTTCCTACATTGGCTGGTCCAATTAAGTATAAGCTTTGGTCAATTGCAATAAGTTCTTCAATACTCCAATCACTTCCTGCAACTTGGAATTTAGCTTTTTTAAGCAATTTTCCTTCGTTAGATACTCTCCAATATTCAAAATCTGTATTTTTTCCTAATTTTTTTTCGTCATAATAGCTACAAGCAGCCCAAATTAAACAAATGTCGGCTTCTGAAATATCATTACTACCTTCTTCAAGTTCAACTCCTTCGTGAGGAATTAGAAAAGATGCTTTAAGACTCATTGCTACATCATGTTTAATGACTTCGCCTTTTACAAAATTTAAATTCTGGTCAACTTTGAGAAAGTAATTTTCACAAACATCAGCAGGATTATCTCTTGTAGGTCTAGGTCTTACAAGTGCAAGTGCTTCTCCTTTTTCATCAAAATCAAAACTCTTTAAAAGTGTTAATTTGTTGCCTGATTCATCTTTTGGTTTAACTTTATCAAGTAATTCTACTGTTTTATAATATCTGGAATAATACCAATTCCATTTATAATTAACTTTCTTTTTTC
>MEND01000075.1:6145-12877 GCA_001768975.1 Bacteroidetes bacterium GWA2_31_9
ATAATCCTGATAATTTACTTTAACTTTTGTGCCAGCAAAATTACCTTTGGCTCTTGTTACAAATGATAAACAAGTAGTTTTATCATTAGGATTTACAGTAACTTCATTAAGAAAGCCTTTTCGAGCTTTGGCATCAACTTCGTAGGTTTTCTCAAAATCAACTTTTTGAGCTTTTGTAATAAAAGCAGTTGTAATAATTAAAACTGCTAAAAACATTTTTTTCATTTTATGATATTATTAGTATTCCTACTCTTATGGCTTTTCGGATACGCCTCGTTTTTTGAGTGGTAGCTGAACTCCACTTTTTTATTTGTTGTCTTTATTATTTATCAAAAGGATTAACAATATTTAATTTAGGAATGTTTTTAAAGTCTCCAATATTGCGAGTTACCAACTTCAACTTGTTTTCAATTGCAGTAGCAGCAATTATTGCATCTGGTAACTTGATTTTATATTCCTTTCTTAAATCAATAACATTTTTTATTATTTTATCACTTAGTTGAATGATATATGCTCCTTCACAAAATTGATTAATGAGATGTTCTTCCTTTATACTTTTAAAAGTATATCCCATTACTTCCATATATGTAATGACTGAAACATAAGGAACATCGTCTTTGTTTGTGAAAGTTTTGACATCCAAAAGTCCCTTTGATAAATAAATCAGAATATTGCTATCGAATAAAAATTTATTTCCATTCATTTCTCAACTTTTTTTGCCATTGTACCGGATTTTTAATTTCTGCAAACAGTTCATTTTTCTTAACAGAATCAAGAAGTTTGTAAAGAGTAGCCATCGTTTTTTTTTTCTCTGTTTTATCGTCTTCTTCTGGTACAATTGTAATATCAATTCCCATTTGCTTTACAAATTGCAATAGCAATGGGTAGTCGCCATTGTTTTTGATGTTTAATATTACTGTTCTCATTTAATTCAAATTAATGTTTTTTGTAATTGATTAATAGAATACGAAATTTTTATTTTTTATAAAATTCTTAATAGTATTAATCATTCCCTACTCTTATGGCTTTTCGGATACGCCCCCAAGATATGATTCTGCTTGAGACAGTTTTATATTAAACTTTATAAGTTTAATTATAACTCAAAAATAAAAATATTTTTTGTTATTTTAACATATTTGAATATGTTTTAAATAATTATTTTAAAATTCTATTAATCAAGCATTTATATTCAAAAATAAAATACTTGAAAGAGTAGTACTCAAACAAGGATTTTAAAATAAAATTAATATTTGTTTGATTTTAGTTAAGACATTTTATATCTGTAAAACTGCCTTCGGTAATTGTTTTAGTATCAGTAGCTGCAGTATTTTTTCCTTTAAAACTAAATGTTCCTGATTTTTCATTTAGAATTTAGAGATTTAACTTATTCGAGCAAATTCTAAAATTCAAAATTCCTTTTTGTTAACCGCACCAGAGTTTGGAACTTATCCACAATTTATTGTTTCAATTACTGAACAACTATCCGCTGATTATAAACCTTTGTCCCATCTGAAACTTTCACAAAATAGACTCCTTTTGGTGAATTGGAAAGGTCAACTTCATTTGAGTTTTTTTGTTGTAAGACTTTTTCTCCCATCAAATTGTATATTTCAATCGTAATTTTATCCGTTTCAAAATTGGCAATCATAATTTTAAATTTTCCATCATTCGGATTGGGATATAATTTGAAATATGATTTTTTAATATTTTCGTTAAATCCTGTTGCCTGTGAATCCGATAAACACCTTACGCTTAATGCAACATTCTTGGGGTTGCTCATACTTATTGTTCCAGCGTAACTTGAACTCAGGCTACGGTAATATGCATACCCACCACCTGCATCTGTAGTTGACCACCAGAAACCTGTACCACCCATGTAATAAAATGTACCATTGGGATGGCGGTAGCCGCCGGGAAGTGCGGTAAAACCACTACTGTTATCTGCTCCTGTATTTGGGCTTGTCCAGTGACTTGTCCCTGCTTCTCTCAATTTTAATCCAGAAGTACTAGTACCTCCAAGATAATCTGTAAGTGTTGTCCATTCGTCGGTTCCGGGAACATGCCAGCCAACTGGGCAAACTTTTCTGTTGTCGGTTACTGCATACCATGTATATAAACGTCCATAATCCGCCACATTACTCTCTAACCCATTGTAAGCCCACAGGTATTTAGGATTACTTTCTGACGAAATATTCAGGTTTGGCGAACTTGTAGTTCCTATGTCACTGCCATCGTTGTATTTTGTTACTTTCAGGTTTTCTTTCATCCATACTTGTGTACCTATCGTTACTGTATTATAAACATTGCCGTCAATGTCGGTTACTGTCTGTGCATTTGAATTGTAGCTCCAACACAATAAAGTAAACATAATTGTTAAAAAAGTAAAGGTTCTAGTCATAATAATTAATGTATTAAATTTTTCCTACTCGTAAGGCTTTTCGGAATACGCCTGTTTTTATTTACCCCATTGGATATTTTTCTTTATTAAACTTCCTTTTTCAATTTTGGTTATCCAATGGGTGAAAGATTTAATATTTACTATTTAAGATTTGCTTCTTTAAGTGTAGTGATTGATAAATGGATTTTATTTAGAAATGTCAACCCGTGTAAGTCGCATATTACTTCCTCCTTTGCCTTTATCTTCACTGAAAAAATAAATGTTGTTGTCCAATTGAACAGGTTTAGTTATGTTGAATACATAAAAAGGATTCTTTTTATCGTTGCCGAAAGTTTTCAGTTCAGATAATTCTCCTGTTTCAATATTTATGGAACAATAATTAATTCCAAGCATGTTAGAGCCAATGCTACCAGAAACTGCCTTAGTTGAACGGATAAACCAATATAAACTTTTATTATCTCCTGAAGTATAAAAATAATTATTTGCAGGCATATCATATGCATCACCCCACTTTATGCTGATATTGGATTTTATATCCAATCCGTAACTTTTTTTAATATTACCGGATGCATCGAACTGAAATAGGGAAAGATCCTTGTATTCTTTTTCTTTCATATCATATTTTTGATAGGAAATATAAATATCACCTGTGTTTAACACTTTTATTTCTGTAGTAACTGCATATTTACCATCTAGTTCAATGGCATTTTTTTGTCCGACAGGTTTTAGTTGTTTTGCCTGTATATCTTTTAATGAGGTGCATGTGAGAAAATCAAATTTACCATTGGAAATTTTACCGAATTGATAATGCGTAAAGTCATCAAATCCTTTTGACCCATAAAAATTTTCCCTGTTTTTATTCTCGCGGTCTTGGTTAATGGCTGAACCATAAATATAAACAGAATTATTTTTTTCATACACACCTCCTATCTTCCATAGATTAGCAGGGGAATCAAAATTAAACTTATCAACTATTTTGCCTTGTGGATTGATTCGGATGTAGGTGTAATAAGTAGGATTAGGAGCTCGGAATGGAAGACCTTTTGGGTGGTAGTCGGCGATAAATATCATTACCCAATCGCGGGCTAATTCGTCATTGGTTTCAATCCTGTCATCTGTTATTTGTCCTGAATACCAAGGCATTGTCATATATTCAAAGTCAATGGAATCGGTTACCGAAACATTCAAATCTTTATCGCAATATAAAACATCATAATGCATATAGTGGTGGAAAAGATGCAAAAGGTTTTTCTTTGTTTCTTCTGTTTTTTCTATTTTTTTACCGGCAAATACCATGGAACTTCTTTCTGCCGCAACATCATAACTGTAACCTGAGGTGTATTTATTTCCATCTGCTGTTCGTGGTTTTTCTTTATCTAAAATTGTTTCCCTATTTATACTGTATTTACCAGTTTTAGGGTCATAGCCATATTGCCTATCAACTTTTTGAAAAGAAATGCCACCGATATTTATCATAAATCGTACAATTTCATAAGAGTAAAGACCTTTATAGACAGCCCAATCAAAACTTCTGGGACGAACATCCACTTTGCTATTGCTTACTAAATTTAATTCCTTATCATAAGTATAAACTTCGCAGGGGATATCTTTATTAAAACTAGAAACATTTTCGGCACTGCCAAAAATACTTGGAATCATATAATACATGTCAAAAGTTCCTTTTTCTTTATTAATTTCTACGCCTCCGAGCAAACCCCTTTTCGCTTTTCCTGAAACATCATAGGTTTTTTCTAAAATAGGTACTTGTGCATTTAAAATATTGCTATAGCCAATTAAGGCAATTGCAATCACTAAAAAAGTAAATTTTCTCATAATAATAAATGTATTAAATTTTTCCTACTCGTAAGGCTTTTCGGAGTACGCCTGTTTTTATTTACCCCGTTGGATATTTTTCTTTATTAAACTTCCTTTTTCAATTTTGGTTATCCAATGGGGTGAAAGATTTAGAGATTTATAATTTTGAAATTAATGGAAAATCAAATATTTTTTCAATTCATCGGTTGAAATTATTAATTCTGAATTATGTGAAATTAATCCTTTTATTAATTTTTTATCACCTGTCCATAATTTTGTTGATAATTCAATACTAAGTGCTATAAAAGGAGTGTCAAACTCATCAATATCTTTAGTTAACTTAAATGCTTTTTCCCAACTTTCCTTACTAATTAAATCTTCTGTAACAAACTCAATAGTATTCAAAATTAACAACTTAATATTTTTTAATTCTTTTTTATTCAGTTTTGAATATAATTCTATTTTATCTGAATATCTCTCAATTTCTTCAATTAATAATTCGGGTGCAAAAAATGTAAATTTATCCTGCACATTCATTAAAAGTTCTCCAATAGTTGAATTTGGGTTTAATAAAGTACTGAAAACTATATTTGTATCAACTACTAAATTCATTTAATAAACTTATTTTTATTTTCTTCCCACCATCTTTTTTTTGAAATTTCAGCTAATTCATTTGCTTGTTCCTCTGTTCCTTTACTCATTTTAATATTTTCTTTATATTTCAAATAATTCACAATTCTTTGAAGTACAAAGGTGTCGATATCGGCTGGAAGTCTGAAAATAACTTCATTTGTTGTTCTTTCTATTACCATTTTTTTTAAGATTATATACAAATTTACAATTTATTTTTTATTCCATTTGTATTTTTTTAAAAGTAAGTTGTAAGTTTATAATAATAGATACTAAAGTTTTAAGATTTAAAAGAAATTCAAGTAAATTCTTTATTTTTGTTAACTGTGACACGGTTTTGAACCGTGCCACTGTTTGTTGTTTGAACTTAGATTTGACAACTTTTTAAAAGTTGTCAAATCTTTAATTATTACCAAGTTAAATCTGTAAAAGTGCCTTCTGTGATAACTTTTTGATTACCATCGTGAATACCTGTAAAGTTAAATGTTCCTGATATCTTTTTTGCAGATTTATCGAATTTTGTAACTGTGAACTTATCAGTTATAACAGGAGATGACGCTTCATAATCAGCTTGAGCTGAGGTGATATTGTATTCAGCCTTAGCATATTGTCCGTTATTCATAGCACTTCCGTATTGATAAGTTTTTACTTGAATAGAATCATACCAAAGATTAAATACAAAACTAAATTCGTCATTATCCTTAGTTGCTGAGATTAATAAAATCCCACTCATTATCTGTGCTTTGCCATTAGAGCTTTTATAGTCAACACCATCTACTTTTGCAGTAAAATTGTAGGTTGTTGGTGTTGGTGTTGGTGTTGGTTCAGGTTCTTCCTCCTTTTTTTTGCATCCTAACAATACTATTGATAATAATGTTACTACTAGAATTGTTTTGTTAAAAATTGTTTTCATAGTTAATTGAGTTTAAATTTTTCCTACTCGTAAGGCTTTTCAGAATCCGCCAGTTTTTTGTAATTTTATATATGTACTGTTATATTAGGAACAAATGCAAATATCTAAATGTTAACATATTGAATTACATTGAATTTGATTAGTTGACGAATCAGGAACAGAGGGCTATTCTAAAAAGGCAATGAAGAAGGACACGCATGTTTCTTTGCCCAAAAGAGATTGAGAACCTAGGCTGTGAGTTCTCGAGGCACCAAAGATTCATGTACAACCTTCCGAGCAAGCCGATTCAAAAGAGCGGTTGATCGCGAGAGAAAACGCATCAACAATTCGGGTGGAACCGTCCGTCAATTTTTGCATGGATCCCGATTCAACTTAATTAAGATGAATCGGGTTTTTTATTTGCACTTTCGATCGTATATTCGCTCGGATTGTAAAAACGCATCGACTGCGGGATTAGCCCGCGCTTCGGCAAGCCACCGAAGACGCGCTCTTCGCAAGCGTCCTCGTCGATGCATTTTTACAACCCTCGCTCATTTCACGATCACGCACTAATTCTTTTTCTATGCTTACTTCAGACCAATTAGAACATCGTCGCCACTCGCTCGCACACTTGCTTGCGGCAGCTGTTATGGAACTCTGGCCAGACACAAAACGAACCATCGGTCCGGCGATTGACGATGGATTTTATTATGACTTCGAATTCTCGAAGCCGATTACGGAAGAAGACTTGCCAAAGATTGAAGGGAAAATGAAATCGATTCTTCCGTCTTGGGACAAGTTTGATCGCGAAGATGTTTCTGTGGATCAAGCAAAACAAGCGTTTGCGGATAATCCATTTAAGCTCGAGCTCATCAATCAATTTTCTGGCGAAGGACAATCGCTTACGTTTTATAAGTCGGGCACATTCTCAGATTTGTGTCGCGGTGGACACGACGAAGGGCTTTCACATGTCGATCCAGAATCGTTTAAACTTTCA
>MEND01000075.1:12902-13396 GCA_001768975.1 Bacteroidetes bacterium GWA2_31_9
GAGATGAAAAGAATCCGATGTTAACGCGTATTTACGGACTCGCATTCGAAACAAAAGAACTCCTCGACGCGCATCTTGCGATGCTCGAAGAAGCAAAGAAACGTGATCATCGCAAACTTGGTGCTGAACTTGAACTCTTTGCGTACTCACCCCTTGTTGGTTCTGGACTTCCAATGTTTACGCCACGCGGAACCGCTATGCGTGAATCGCTCACAGGATTTGTAACGGCACTCATGAAGCCACACAAATACACACGCGTGTGGATTCCGCACATCGCAAAATCAGATCTCTATAAAACATCTGGTCACTGGGATAAATTTGCGGATGATATTTTTCATGTAACGAGTAAGAAGACCGATGATCAATTCGTGTTGAAGCCAATGAACTGTCCGCATCATACGCAAATTTATGCGTCAAAGATGCGCAGCTATCGCGATCTTCCGCTTCGTTTCGCAGAAGCAACAACCGTGTATCGCGATGAGAACACGGGCCAG
>MEND01000076.1:0-3282 GCA_001768975.1 Bacteroidetes bacterium GWA2_31_9
AATTAGCAGACATTTTTTTTAAGAACTGCGAAGCATGATGCCAATTCCTTATTGTTTGTGAGCTGTTTGAGCGAAGCCGTAGGCGGAGTGATTTCTCACAAACAAAGAGTTTTTGTTACTTTTTTCGATAAAAAAGTAAAAGAAAAAACACAAAACTTCATTTATGCTTGCGTTGCATTTTCCCAAAAAAAGCCTCTTTTAGAGAGTTCTTTTTATGAAATTTACTTGGATTATTGCGAATATAAAAATGCAGAATATAAGGCTTTTAGTATCGCAAATATAACAGGGAGTTTAGATTATTCTTTTTCGGTTAATTGAAGTGGGATTGAAATCTCCGTACTTTTATTCTGCGAGAGGTAAGGAGTTCTGAATCTATAAACCTTTAAACTAAACAACCCATAAACTCATCAACTTTAAATCTAAAATTTGAAATTTTATTTTAATTCATTATTTCGTAAAAAAAATAATTGTACTTTTATCTGATTTTCAAAAATTATGAAGCTATTTTTTCACATCGGACGATATACTGTATTGCTTTTTAAAGTGTTTTCAAAGCCTGAAAAATCGAAAGTTTTTTTTATAAACTTATTTAAAGAACTTGAACTCATTGGGGTAAACTCGCTTGGAATTGTTGCAATAATTTCAGTTTTTATGGGTTCGGTAATTACTATTCAAACGGCATATAATATTGAAAATCCTTTATTGCCAAAATATTTAATTGGGTTAACAGCACGAGATTCAATACTATTAGAGTTTTCATCAACAATAGTTTGCTTAATATTAGCTGGAAAAGTTGGTTCAAATATAGCATCCGAAATCGGAACTATGCGAGTTACAGAACAAATAGATGCTCTGGAAATTATGGGAGTAAATTCTGCTTCTTTTGTTATTTTTCCTAAAATTATTGCAGCAATTTTTATAATTCCTTTTTTAACAATCTTCAGCAGTATAATTGGAATTTTTGGCGGTTGGCTTGGCGGAGTTATGGCTGGAGTTACCTCTACCGAAGAATATGTGTATGGTATTCAGTATTCTTTTAATGCGTTTTATGTATTTTATGCTTTAGTAAAAACTTCTGCATTCGCTTTTATAATAACATCTGTATCTTCTTATCAGGGATATTTTGTATCTGGTGGTGCATTAGAAGTTGGAAAAGCTAGCACTAAAGCCGTAGTTTACAGTAGCATTGTGATTTTATTATTTAATTTAATACTAACACAATTAATTCTTTCATGATAAGGTTAGATAATATCTCTAAATCGTTTCCCGACAAGCAGGTTTTGAAAAATGTTAATGCAGTTTTTCAGAAAGGTAAATCGAATTTAATAATTGGTCAAAGTGGTTCCGGAAAAACTGTTCTGCTGAAATCAATTGTTGGTTTACATGAAATTGACGAAGGAGACATAATATATAATGAACGGAGCTTTACAAAAATGTCATTCAAGCAAAGAATGGAAATCAGAAAAGAAATTGGAATGGTTTTTCAGGGAGGTGCTTTATTTGACTCATCTACAGTTCAGGAAAATGTAATGTTTCCGTTAAACATGTTTACAGATTTATCCATTGACGAAAAGCTTGAAAGAGCAAATTTTTGCTTAAATAGAGTAAATTTAGTTAATGCCAACAATTTATTTCCATCAGAGATTAGTGGAGGAATGAAAAAACGAGTTGCAATTGCCAGAGCTATAGCATTAAATCCAAAGTACTTATTTTGCGACGAACCAAATTCGGGTTTAGACCCAATTACTTCTATAGTTATAGATAATTTAATTAAAGAAATTACCGAAGAATATCAAATAACAACGGTTGTTAATACACACGATATGAACTCGGTAATGGAAATTGGCGATAATATTATATTTATTTATAAAGGCGAAAAATGGTGGGAAGGTTCTAAAGATGAGATTTTGAATACAGATAATAAAGAGGTAAATGATTTTGTATTTGCATCGGAATTAATTAAAAAAGTAAAACCTATTAGATAATTGATGGATTATAATAAAATAGAGAAAGAACTCTCAAAACCGCCACGAAAAAATGTTTTTTTTAACTACTTAACTTCCGGTTATACTGGAGGTTATGAAAACGAAGGCGTTCGTAAATGCTTGCTAATAAATCTTTTCACTCATATTGCAGCTTTAGCAGTATTGAGTTTTTTTATAAAAGCATTTATTGATGGTAATAATTCTTATGGTTTTATTCTTCTTTCATTCTTTTTTATTGTAGTTGGCATAATATTATTTTTAAGATTTACAAAAAACTACCATGTTTCATCTTTTATGATGAGTATAATAATGATTATTCTATGTACTATATTTGTTATAAATGGTGGAGAAAATAGTACAGCAATAATGTGGAACTATACATTTCCTATTGTCGCATTCTTTTCGTTAGGAAGAAAAGTAGGGACTTACTTTGTAATATTTACATTTCTTGTGTTTGTGACATTACTATTTTTTGAACCAATTAATATTGCTGAATATTCGAAAGCGTTTAAAGTAAGATTTTCAGCATCTTATGCAGTAGTTAATTTATTGCTTTATGTATTTGAATATATTAGAGAAAAAACATACTTATCGCTTGTAGAGTCAAATGAAAAAAAGACATATTATCTAAATCAGGTAATTCAGCAAAAGGAAGAGATTGAAGCACAATCGGATCTAATTGAAGAAGCAAACAAAGAACTTGAAAAGCTTTCAATTGTTGCCAGAGAAACCATAAATTCTATTATAGTTTTTGATGCAAAAGGAAAACCCGAGTGGGTAAATGAAGGATATACCCGACTTTTAGGATATACTTTAGATGAACTTATTCAAAAAAAGGGTGATAGCATTCTTAATATGACAAAAGATGAAAAAATATTAAGTATAATAAAAGATTGTTATGAAAATGGAATAGCTGGCACTTATTCTATTCAATTAGAAGGAAAAGAAAATAAAAAACTTTGGATTCAAACAACAATAACTCCTGTTTTAGACGAAAATGGAATTGTAAACAGAATAGTTGCAATTGATACTGATATTTCTAAATTAAAAGAATCTGAAGAAGAAATACAACAGCAAAAAGAAGAATTAGAGTCTCAAAGTGAGCTACTTATGATTACAAACAAAGAGCTTGAAAGAAAAAATACTCTTATTACCGACAGTATTAACTATGCTAAAAAAATTCAACAAGCTATAATTCCTTCTATTAAAATTTTTAAACAAAATTTTGATGATGCATTTGTGTTTTTCCATCCACGCGATATTGTAAGTGGTGATTTTTATTGGATTACAGAAAAAG
>MEND01000076.1:3297-11805 GCA_001768975.1 Bacteroidetes bacterium GWA2_31_9
AATTACACAACCAAACGAAATATTGTTACAACTTGATGAAGGACTAAATACTATACTTAATAATAGTGGAAGTAACAATTATGAAGATGGTATGGATATTACAATTTCTGTTTTTGATAAAAAAATAAATCAAATCAAAGTGGCATCTTCAATGCAGTCGGTATATTTAATTCTTGATAAACAAATAACAATTATTAATGGCGATTTAACATCAATAGGCGAAAAAATTCGAGAAATAAAAAAAGAATTTAAACTTCATGAATTCAATTACAATAAAGAAGCAATTGTTTATATGTTTTCAGACGGATACCAAGACCAATTCGGTGGAGAAAATAATAAAAAATTTACAGAAAATGGCATTAAGTCGATGCTGTTTGAAATTCATGAAATGCCAATGGATGAACAATTGGATTTTATTAAACAAAATCTTTATAATTGGAAAGGTATTAAAAAGCAAACAGACGATATATTGCTTGTTGGATTAAAAATAGAATCTTAATTTCAGAACTTCTGAAAACGGTATAAATCGTAGCATTTTTTTGGTTATTCGACAAAATTTCCGCCTTTTTTAAAAGTGCCGTAGAGCCTACCGATAAATCGGTACAAGTCGTCCCGAATTTACTTCAGGATACGACATATATTTCGTCTCTTTGTCGTAAAAAGCCAATTAGTGTCTCTAAGAAAAGAATGTATTTTTGGAAATTCAAAAGGTATAATATCCAAACTGTTTTGAGAATTGAAGTTTTGAGAATTGGAATTTGTTTGACATTTGTTTTTTGTTTTTTGGAGTTTTCTTACAAACACTAATTACATAAAATCACTTATTAAGTTAATTTTGCATTTTAATTTTCATAAATGGATTTATATAATTTCTATAAACAAAGAATTTCAGACATTCAAGTTAAAGAGAGTGAATGTATTAAAAAAGAAAGAGTGCTTCCGTTTTATCGATTATTGATTATTGTTGTTGGATTGGTTGCTTTCTATATTCTGTTTCAAATCAATATTATAACTGCAGTTATTGTGTTGTTGCTATTTCTGGTAGCTTTTGCTTTTGTTGTAAGAATTGATAATCAGAATTTGGCTAAACGAAAAGAACTTCAGTTATTTAAAATGCTAAATGAGAATGAAATTAATTATCTTGATGGCGTTTGTAGCCTTGATGATGACGGAAGCAGATATAAAAATGAATCTCATTCATATTCAAACGATTTGGATATTTTTGGAAATTCATCGCTGTTTCATTTCATAAATCGAACAACTTTAACTAAAAGTAGCGACATATTATCTGATTGGTTGCTTTCTCCTGCAGATACTCAGGAAATAAACGACAGAAACGAAGCGGTTAAGGAACTAAGCGAAAAAATTGATTGGCGACAAAAGATTTTTATAACAGGTTATACTTTAAAGAAAAATCAATTAGCAATAAATAATTTAATCAATTGGATTAAAAAATCTGGAAAGTTTTCTTTTAGTAAAAAATTTATTCTGTTTTGTGCAATTTTATCAAGCATTACAGCAGTAGTTTTAGCATTCTCGTTTGTTTTTTCAAGTTTTTATATTCTTTACTTATTGCTAATAATTCAGTACTTTATTGTTTTGAAATCAAATAAAATAGTTAAGCATTTGCATAACGAAGTTACAAACAATGCTGAAATTTTGGAAACTTATTCAGCAATGTTAAAACAAATTGAAAACGAAAAATTTTCATCACAAAAACTTAATCATCTCAAAGACCAACTAAAATCTGAAAATAATTTTGCTTCAAAAGAAATAAAAAACTTATCAGGAATAGTTAGTAATTTCGATATTCGCTATAATGTTTATTTCCACTTTTTTATTAATTTATTGTTTTTCTGGGATATACATCAGGTTTATAAACTAGATAAATGGAAAAATAAAAACGTCAATTTAGAGCAATGGTTTAATAGTGTAGGCGAATTTGAAGCGTTATCAAGTTTTGCTAATTTATATTTTAACAATCCAAATTGGTGCTTTCCAAAAATAGCTGAAAATCACTTTCATTTTGAGGCAAAAACTCTTGGGCATCCTTTGATAAAATCAAAAGATAGGATTTGTAATGACTTGTCAGTTAATGGTTCAGGAAAAATTTTGCTTTTAAGTGGCTCGAATATGTCGGGGAAAAGCACATTTTTAAGGTCGGTTGGAGTAAATATAGTTCTTGCAATGTCGGGCTCAAGTGTTTGTGCTTCTGAATTTGTTTTTTCACCTGTTCGAGTTTTATCGAGTATGAAAATAAGTGATTCGCTGAAAGATAACACCTCAACTTTTTTTGCAGAATTAAAAAAGCTCGAATTAATAATAAAAATTGTTGAGAAAAAAGAAAAAGTATTTCTGCTTTTAGACGAAATATTACGAGGAACAAATTCTACCGATAGGAATATAGGTTCAAAAGCATTGATTAAGCAATTGATTAAAAATAATACAGTTGGAATATTAGCAACTCACGACTTATCTCTAACTGTTATGAGTAAAGAATTTCCTGAAAATATTGAAAATTATAACTTCAATATCAAAATAGAAAATGATGATTTATATTTTGATTATTTGCTGAACAAAGGAGTTTGTACAAGTCTGAATGCCTCAATTTTAATGAAGAAAATGGGGATAAATATCTAAAAATGTTTTTATCTTAAAAAAATCCAATTATTTTTGCCAGTTTTTAAAATAAAATTAGAATTTGCAAAGTATGGTTGAGAACAAATATGATGAAAATGAAGGAATATTATATGTAAAAGTTGAAGGCGTAGTTGGTATTGAACAAATGATTAATGCAATTGATGGCTTAGGTAACAACAATAATCTATCAAGAAATTTAAAAATTCTTGAAGATGCAAGAGAAGCTTATATTACATTAAGTGTAAATGATGTTCCACTAATATTTGAAAAATTAAAAATAAATCTAAAGAATTATAAATCATTAAAACATGCTGTAATTCACACTGATCCACTGGCGACAGCTATGGCTTATTTAGTTGAAAATGAAAATAATATAGAAAACTATAAATTCGCTGTTTTTAATACAGAGCAAGCAGCAAGAAAATGGTTAAAAAATTAATTCTTTTTTTAATTTAATCACTAGCTTCATAGAAGCGTTCAGTTTTTAGAGAAAATTAAGAAACCATTCGCTAGCTCCTCTAGGAGCTTATGTCACTTAGGGACTACATATTTGTAGAAAAAACAAACGCACAATTTTCAAAGTACCATAGGTACGAAATATATGTATAATAAAAAAACCTCAATTTCTTTTTGCGATATAGGATTTGTAATTCATTAATTTTAAATATACGAGTCAGGAAATCTGAACTTATTTCAAAAACTTTGAATACTTGCAAAACAAATTCTTTGTAATCAAAAAAATATTTTTTATATGCCTGAAATTTAGTATCTTTGAAAATATTCAGAAATAATTCTTGAGTTCGAGTTCAAAATTCTACATTCGTTGTTCTACATTCAATATTTTTGAATTGTATTTTGGAGCGTAAGCGAGACGCTTACTACATTTTGATGATTAATCGGAATTTGTTTTTAACTTTAGAAGATTGCTGCGACTAAACATCCGATATTTCAAAAACATCGGATGTTTGTGCTATTATTAAGACAATTAGTTGAAAGTTTGTTTTGGGTCGTATGAAACGCTTATTGCGTTTAATGTTATTTTAAACTTGGTATGATTTTAATTTTGCGATTTCAATTCCATCATTATCAAAAATAAAAATAGAATTTTCTTCAGTAATTTCTTTATAATGACAATTTGGAATAGATGATTTTAGTACATTATATATTCTACTTGCATACATATTAATAATTTTAAATTTTTCGTTCTGTGCATTGTTTTCATTTTTAAAGAAAAACATAAAATGCTTATTATCATATTGAAAAATTTCAATAACTAAATCTAATTGGGTTAATAATGGTGTAAAGTCAATTAATTTATCATTTGCTTTCCGAATATTTACTGTGTTAAATTCAAAAAAGAATTGAACTAAATTTTTATAACTTTCTAAAAATCCATAATAATAATTCTTTGAAGGATACTCTCTTATAGGAAAATCATTAAATTTATATTTTAAAGAACCCCTAAATTCTGTTATTTTCATCAACTCTAAATATTCAATAAATTCATTCAATTGTTGGTTTCCATTATCATGTGATTTTTTTACAAAATCAAAGAACTCATCATAAGACCCGAAAAGCCCAACAACAAAATTATTTATCTTGTAATTGCCATCAACAGCCTCTGTATCTAACATTTGACTGCAAAAAACTGTCAGATTATTATTCTTTAAAAATTTGATATACTCAATATTTATTTGATTTTTAATATCTCCTATATCTTTTAGACTATTGTATATATGAAAAATCTTAAAGTCATCTTTTTCCCAACATGTAACATTAAATTTGGATAAATATTCATCAAAGTATTTCAATGCAATTTCTTTAATATAGGTCTCACCAACACCCCATAATTTATTTCCTCCTTTATTTGTCCATAATAAATTTAGCAATCTTACTTTTGAATATAGTTTAATTTTTTGACTCTCAAAATATACTTTTTTAATGAAGCTCACCCACTCTTCATTTTTTAACAATGATGAATTTCTATCGTATAATTCAGGCTTAATTATAAAACTTAATGAATATGTAATGTCTGATTCAAATAATTGATATTCTTCTATAAAATTGTAACAAAGAATTAAAATAATAGTTAATGTTTTTAAATCTTCTTTTGTTTTTGGTTCAATGTATTTTATTTGTTCAATAAGCTGTCGTCCTTTGTTGTTTTTCAAAATAGCTATAAGATATTTACTAATGTCTTCAAAATCTGTAAAGCTCAATAACGTATCTAGCTCATTTTTACGCAAATCGTTCTTCTCAAAACTTAATCTCATTAGTTTTGAAAAATTATATTCATGTTGAATCGAATCGGGATTTGTTGGGCTTTGATTCCCAAACAATTCTACTAATGTAATTAACAATAATTCTTTATCCCAACAATTAAGATTAAATTGCTTTTCATAGCAATTATCTTCGATTTTAAATAAATTAGCTATGTCGTACTTATCAATTTCAACTGATGATTCATCTGATATTCTATTAAACTCTTTAATCAGAGCTTCAGTTCTATTCTCATTTTCAGGAGATTTTTCATTTAAATAATAGAAGCCATTTTTATGATTTAGGAATTTTGCTCTGTTAGTATTAAGACTTTGAATAAATTTAGGGTAATGAGTTTTCAGAAAAATAAAATTAATAAAATCTGTATAATTGATTTCATCATTAATAAAGGTATTTTCAAAGATTAACTGATTTGCAAGCTTTTTAACATCACGAATATTACTAATATAATACCGGAAAAGAGTTTCTTTTCTGGTTAAAGCAATCTTTATTTTTTCTTTTACTTTTGGTTCTATTTCATTTGAATCAAAAATCAACTTTTCAAATAAATCTAATAAGATTGATTTTTTTATTTCTGGTAAGTAAACTTCGAGTTGAAAAAATTTATCTACAAACCTTTCGTTTTGGAAATCTTTACTGTTTTTTAAAGCATCAACTACATATTTTTTATCCATTGCTACTATAAATACAGTATTATTAAAATTTGCTGTATTCCTGATTAATTTTAATACTTGAATAATTTCTTTTTCATTTAATCTATCTAAATCATCTATGTAAACAATTATTTTTTTATTAATTTTTTTTAAGATGCTGTTAATTTCCTCATATAAATTATATGCTGGAGTATTGGAATTGAGACTTATATGTTTATCTAAAAAATATTTAATATCGCCTTTTTTATATAGTTGAATTAATTTATCTGCATAACCAAAAAGTTGCTTAGACAAACTCCCATCATATTTTTCTAACTTACTACTTAGAGATTTAAAAAATTCAGTAATAATATCTTCATCATTATGATTTAAAAACGGATAAAAATTAATTTCTACAATATTTTTAGGCTTATTTTCCTTAATTTTATTTTGCACTAATTTAATTAAGCTTGATTTTCCATTTCCCCATGGTCCAACTATACCAATTGTAAATGATTTGTTATAAATATCATGTAGGACATTGCCTGTAATCCTTTTAACTAAATCATCATAGCCAATTTTATCATCATCAGTATTTTCAATAGGATTATCTTCAATATTTATATTTTTCACACTAAGTTCACTACTAGTTCTAAATAAATTTTTGAACCAAATAGTAAAATATACTATTGGAAAAATCAATAACGATGCATAAATTATATCTAAGTATGCACAATTCAAATATTTTAATTCCGAAATCCTCAAATAACTCCAAGGAACATTAACTAAATAAACTCTATAATAGAAGTGCATTCCTATAATTGCTAGTAGAATAAACCAATATTCAAAAGCAGGCTTATACCTATCTGTTATTTTAATTAATTGAAAACTAATCAAGAATACAACAATTACAATTGTAAGAACTGTGAGGTAAATATTATTAGAAGTTAAACTTGTAACAAGATATTTTCCAATAAAAGTTGTTATCTGCTGATTAAAATAGAAAAATAGAAGACAGCTAATAATTAGAATCAGTGCTTCTTTTGAAAAAAAGCCAATGATAAATTTTCTTAAAAACTTTTTAGTTATTACAGGTTGAAATAGTAATAACATATTATCATCCAAATCCTTAAACGTCATTAGTTTTTATATTAAATTTTTATTATTTTTTCTACTTTTCAATCTAAAAATGCATCCAATCATAATCTTTCTTTTTTTACCAATCTATATCAGTTTAAAAAGATTGCTTCGTTGTTCCGCCTCGCAATGACGGAACTTCTTCCATTGTTGGTGTTTTCTCCAACAATATTTTCTGTCAATCATATCCTTTTCAAAACAATTCTGTTTCTTTTAGACATGTTTTACAAGATTCACAGGATTTATTTTTTACATGTTAATCCTGTAATCCTGTCTAATTCTTCTTCGTTGGAGTTTTCCAACAATTCAGCATTTTATTGCTTAATCATTTCCCTTGTCAATGAAAAATACACAACAAACGAAACAATATTTTTCATAAAAATAAAATATTAAAAATTACTGTACAATAGACTGTTAATAAAAACATATTTATTTAGAATGTTTATTAATTATTGTCATATTTTTGCAATAAATAAATAACTTCACATATAAGGAGTACGTTTTTCGAAAAATGCAACCAGTAAAATTTGTTAAAAATTGATTTCAAATCTGAATATAGATTTGATATAAATAAACAAAAGTTGTTAAAATTTGTTTGTTATATCCTTGAAATTTAATATCTTTACAAATATGCTATAATATCATTAGCATTAATTAATCACAAATTTAAACTATATGCTTTTAAGTCTGAGAGCTATTTGGTTTAAACATTCACAAAAAAAATACATGGAAATAGACGAAATAAAAAACAAAATTTTAGACGAAATTTTAAAAATAGAAAAATCAATAGTCGAATATAAAGAACAAAATCAACCCATTGCACCTGACGACTCTATTGGTCGCATATCAAGAATGGATGCAATTAATAATAAAAGTATTACAGAAGCAACACTTCGTCAGGCAATACAAAAATCAAAAGATTTACATCGGGTTTTGTCTCAAATAGGAACTAAAGATTTTGGCGTTTGCCTCAAATGCAGGAAAACAATTCCACTCGGAAGAATCCTAATAAGACCTCAAAGCCTTTATTGTGTTAATTGTGCAAAATAAAAAAGTCGAAATTTTGCACAAACCGATGTATTAAAGGATGTCCTCATCCAATAATGTTAGTAAGTGGACATAAAACAGAAAAAAGTTTTCGCAGTTATTTCAAAGCTGATAGATTGAGTGTTGTTCAAGATATTCAAAAGTATATTAATTAATATCTTTTGATTCTGTATTTTTTATTAAAAAATCATTTTATATAGTAAATTAGCATCAAAATTATTTACAAATAAGATGATGTTAATTGATAATGGTATTAAAAAGGGAATTATTCGCTTTGACGAAGAAAAGAACTTTATAACCTATATAAACCAAAACAAAAAGAGAAATTATAACAACCCCGAAGAAAAAGTACAAGCCGAAACTTTTTAGACATTGGTTCTAATTTATGGCTATCCCGAAAACCGAATAAAACAGTTTGTTTCGGTGCAAATGGGAGCAGAAACAAAAGAAGCTGACATAATTGTATATGCAGACGATGAGAATTCAAGCAGAATTTAACGACAATGTAAATTTATTGAAAGATGATTTAACAGATAAATATTATTTGGCAAAACAAACAACATTAGACGATTACCCAATATTTATGGCAATTGCAGAAGATATTGGATATGATACAACTGGTAAAAACACAAATAACAATGAACTTATTGAAATAAGGAAAGAACTTTCAAAATTTATTAAATTCCTTAAATCCGCAAGACTTGTTAAAAAGAAATCGGAAAAGTCAGTAAAATAGAGTATTAAAGACTTTTCCGTTTCAATTATTTTCACC
>MEND01000077.1 GCA_001768975.1 Bacteroidetes bacterium GWA2_31_9
ATCCATTTAGCTCAAATACTACAATTTGTCTTAATAATTCAAAACAAGAGTCATGTAAAATTTTTATAACAGATATTACAGGAAAAGAAATTAAAAGTTTCGATAGCTCAGAAAATAAAATCACTTGGAACGGAACCGATGAAAACGGAAATGAATTAAAATCAGGAATTTATTTTGTTAAAATACTCATTGAACAAGGTTGCAAAAATTTTAAAATAATTAAAGTGAATTGATAAATAATTCCCCCTTTTAAGGAGGTTAGGGAGATTAAATTTAAAAAATTATTATGAAAACATATTTGTTTTTTTTGTCGTTGATTTTTGCTTCAACATTAAATATAGTAGCAAACACATTTACAGTTACAAACACCAACGATGCTGGAACAGGCTCCTTGCGAGAAGCAATTACTTATGCAAACTTTATGGCAGGAACTCACACAATAAATTTTAATATTCCGCTAACCGATGCAAATTATAGTGCTACAACAGGAGTTTTTACAATTAAACCTGCATCAATATTACCATACATCACAAGAAGCAACATTACAATTGATGGCACTAGTCAAGCTACAAATAAAGGCGATACAAATCCATTAGGTCCTGAAATATTCCTCGATGGAAACAATAATACTATTGATAACGGATTTAGCATAATTAATGTATCGGGAGTTACAATCAAAGGTTTTATAATTTCAAATTTTTTGTATGGAATTCAGATTTACGGAACTAGTGCAAGCGGAAACTTCATTAAAGGAAATTATATTGGAGTTAATTACAATGCCAGCGATACTGCTGGAAATTATATTGGAATTGAAATAATCGGAGGTGCAACAAATAATACAGTTGGAGGAACTACAGCTTCCGATAGAAATATTGTATCTGGAAATGAGCACATTGGGATTCGAGCAGTTGATGCAAACAGCAATATAATTATTGGAAATTATGTTGGAACAGACCGAACTGGCACTTTTGCTTTAGGAAATTACGATGGAGTGAGCGTCGAAGGAACTGCAAAATACAACAGAGTTGGTGGAACAACAACAGGTGAAGGAAATTTGGTTTCAGGAAATGTCGCTTATGGAGTTCCAATTTTTGGAGCCGGATGTAACGAAAATATTGTAATTGGAAATTTGATTGGAACAGATGTGACAGGAACACAAAGTATTCCAAATACTTACGGCTTGCTTTTCGACGATGGAGCTACAAATAATACAGTCGGGGGTTATACAGTTGCCGAACGAAATATCCTATCTGGAAATTCTGGTTATGGTGTTTTTTTGTATAATTTAGGTACAAATAGCAATAAAGTAATTGGAAATTATATTGGAACAGATATTACAGGCATAATTGCTGTTCCAAATGCTAACGGAATAGTAATAGACGGAGCTGCAAAAACTCATTTAATTGACAGCAACCTGATTTCAGGAAATTTACAGCAAGGTATTGTAATTCACATTACTGGAAGCGATTCGCATATAATCACAAGAAATTTTATAGGAACAGATCACACAGGGTTAAACCCTCTCGGAAATGGTTTCGATGGAATCAGAATTGCTGAAGGACCAAAAAATAATATTATTGGAGGTACGCCCGAAGAAGCAAATATTATTGCCTACAATGGTGGAAATGGAGTTACAATTATGAACGACGACGACGATTTTAATAAAATTTCTTGCAATTCAATACACAATAACGCTGGAATGGGAATAGATTTATTCCCTCCCGGCATAAACCCAAACGATACTGACGATTCAGATACTGGACCAAATCAGGGAATGAATTATCCCATAATTAACATGGTCTGTGTTAATCCACCTTATATTGATGGCTTTTTAAATACAAATTCACCAGAAAAATGTACAATTCAAATATATAAATCAGATACATTAGAAGGATTTTTTGGAGAAGGAATTGAATATTTGGGTTCAGTTAGTCCTCAAAATACTGGTTATTGGTTACTTGATAATATTAACATTTCTTTTAATGATGTTATTACAGCAATTGCTATAGACAGCTTAGGAAATACATCAGAATTTTCAGAGAATGCAAATGTTGATATTTGTATGAATATTGCAAATAATAAGAATAAAAAAAATAATTTCAATATTTATCCAAACCCTTTACAAAATCAAATAAATTTTGACTTTTCAGTTCAATCAAATTCATTAGTTGAAATTAAAGTTTATACTTTGGATGGTAAATTTATTAAAACATTATTTTCTGAAATACTAAGTGAAGGAAAATATTCAAAATCATTTCCAAACTCATTAGCTAAAAATAATGCTTACATGTTAGTATTAGAGGCTGATGGTGTAAAATCGGCTTATAAAGTAGTTTTGTCTGAGTGATTGTATAATAAACAATTACGATTTGTCTTGAGCTTATTTATAAATATGTTTGCGAGTAATGGTTCAGGGGAAATGTAAACTATTTGCAAAAAAATATTTTCCTAAAAAACCTTATAATCTTTTCTTTAACATTATCTTTATGTAAATTATTAGGTAAGTTATTTAATAATTATTAATATTGTAAAAAGAATTAAAAAATTGTGATTTATGAATAAGAAAATTTTACTTTTTATCACTTTAATCTTAACGATTAATTGGTCTTTCGGTCAAATTAGCGAGGGCGGAATGCCAAAAAGCTTTGAAAAAGCAACCATTAATGGATATTATGAAGAGGTATCTGTTGCCCCTTTAACACAAGAAAGGATTGAACAGATAATCTCAAATAATGAAAAGGATGGAACATTCTATCATATTGGAGAAGTTATTCCTGCGAATTTTACAATGGAAAAAAATGGAACATGGACTAATTTACCAGATGGAGGAAAAATTTGGAGATTAAAGATAAAGTCAGATGGAGCCAAAGCATTATCTGTATATTATGATAATTTTTATATTCCTGCTGGTGGAAAATTATTTTTATATAATGAGGCTAAAACTCAAACAATTGGTGCTTATACACAAATCAATAATAGCGAAAATGGAACTTTTGCGACAGAAATGACTCAAGGCGAAAGTTTTACTCTTGAATATTATCAACCATCATTTGTAAAACAAAAAGCTATTATTAATATAAATCAAATTAGTTATATTTATAGAGGAACTTATTTCCCTTTTTTGAAAAATGTTGAAGATTTTGACAGTTCTGATGCTTGTCAGGTGAATGTAAACTGCTCACCAGAAGGCGATAGCTGGCAAGACCAGAAAAAAGGTGTAGTTAGAATTTTATTAACAGCAGGAGGAGGTCAAGGCTGGTGTACCGGTTCTATTATAAACACTATTAGGCAAGATTGTACTCCATATATTTTAACTGCCGATCATTGTGGTGAAGGAGCAACATCTCTAGAATTATCACAATGGATTTTTTATTTCAATTACGAAGCTCCTAGTTGTACAAATCCTACAGTAGAAGGAACGTTAAATTCTCAAACAATGACTGGATGTACAAAAACTGCTAATGGAGGATCAAGTGGTAATGCAGGTTCTGATTTTTATTTGGTAAGACTTACATCTGATATTCCTGAAAACTATAATCCTTTTTTTAATGGCTGGGATAGTAGAAATATTGCAGCTACAAGTGGAGTAGGAATTCACCACCCAATGGGAGATATTAAGAAAATTTCAACTTATACAACTCCTCCAGTAACTGCTGGATGGAATACAAGTCCTATTTTAGATTCGCATTGGCGTCTTACATGGGCTACCACTGCAAACGGAACTGGAGTAACCGAACCTGGTTCATCAGGCTCTCCACTTTTTGACCAAAATAAACGAATTGTTGGTGATTTAACTGGTGGTGGTTCTTATTGTACTGATCTTACAGCACCAGATTCTTATGGCAAACTTTCTTATTCTTGGTTATCAAATGGAACAACTTCGGCAGAGCAACTTAAACCTTGGTTAGATCCAGATAATACTGGAACATTATTCGTTGATGGGAACTATTGTATGCATGCAAACTTCACCGAAGATAAAACGAATGTTGTTGTTACAGGTAAAGTAACTTTTAGTGATTTATCACCCGGAAATCCAACTACTTGGAAATGGATTTTTGAAGGAGGAACACCCGCTACAGCAAGTTCGTCAACTTCACCATCTCCAATTCTCGTAACATATAACACAATTGGAACTTATGATGTTACATTAATCGTTACAAAAGGGACGTTAAAAGATACATTGAAAATGGTTGATTTAATTAATGTATTACCACCTCAAGCAGATTTTTATGAAGATCAAACTAATATTTTAGTTACAAGAACTGTCCAATATACAGATACTTCTTTTGAAAATGTAAGTACTTGGAAATGGGCGTTTGAGGGCGGAACACCAGCGACATCTTCATTGCCAGATCCTTTGGTCACATATAATACAGTAGGTTTGTTTGATGTTTCATTAATTGTTACAAAAGGCTCGTATAAAGATACTTTGATAAAATCAGATTATATTAATGTTTACCCTCCAGAAATTCATGCATATTTTGATGTAAATAGAGATACTTTAGCACAATTTCAGGCAGCTAGTTTTTTAGATACATCATTTTGTGATACTACAATTACATCTTGGTTGTGGATATTTGAAGGGGCAAATCCAGATACAGTAACTGTTCAAAATCCGACAAATATAATGTATGATTCTTTGGGATATTTTGATGTTTATTTAAAAGTTTGTACTGAATGGGGTTGCGATAGTATTTCAAAAACTAATTATATTACTGTAATTCCTGATGACAGTACTAAGGTGATAAGAGCTAATTTTCTTGCAAATAAAACATTAGTTAACTTACAAGCCGACAGTTTAGTTAATTTTACAGATTTCTCATATAGTGGTATAACAGATTGGGAATGGACGTTTACCGGTGCAGTTCCATCTTCTTCCTCATTGCAACATCCTCAAGGTATTAAATACACAACTCCAGGTACCTATCCCGTAAAGTTAGTTGTTTTAAATGCATTCGGAACAGACACTTTGATTAAAGAAGGCTATATATATGTTACTAGTGGAATTACAACATCTCCTCCCATTGCTAAGTTTACAGTTAACAGGCATTTAATTCAAATTGGAGAAAGTGTAAATTATACTGATTTATCACCTACATCAGCACCTGTTCAAACATGGAATTGGACATTTGAAGGTGGAACTCCTGAAACTTCAACCGAGCAACATCCAATTCAAGTATTATATTCAGATGCTGGAAGTTTTAGAGTTTCTCTTACCGTTACAAATATGGCAGGTTCGAGCACAAAATCAATTGAGCAATATATATTTGTTTCTGATTCTCCAGGTGCAAATTATTGTGATTCATCAATCGTAAATTATACATCTGTTGAATCTGCTAATCTTGTAACTCCTACTGTACCTGGATCAACTGGATATATGTCAGGTCATAATGGTAAAATTGTAAAAGAATTTGCCGATTATTTCGACCATTATATTTATACTCAAATAAAGGGACTTCTCGTTCCTGTTTCTAAAGCTGTAGCTGGAAATGTAAATTCTAAAGTTATTTTTAAAGTTTGGAGTGTTGGAAGCAATGGATTACCTGAAAATGTTTTAGGAAGCAAAGAAATTGATTTAAACACGTTACATGCAACATACGTTCATTCAGTTATGTTTGATGAGCCCATTGATATTTTTGGAAGCTTCTTTGCCGGTTACGAAATAAGTTATACATATACTGATGAATTTGCTACTTATCTTGTATTAGGGAGGTCTTCTGCAAATGATTTAGGTATTACAAATTCATTTTATTTAAAACAAGATAATGCATGGCAAAGTTCAACTTCATTGTATTCATACAAAACATCAACTACAATTTCGCCAATTTCATGTATAGTTGGGAATGAAATAATTGAAACAATGGAAAATAATATTTCTGTTTTCCCTAATCCATCAAATGGAATTATAAATATTTATAGCAATAGTGTTGATTTTAATAATACTGTTGTAACCGTTTATAATATGTTTGGTGCAAAAGTAAATGTTGATATTAATAAACTTGATAATTCTAATATTTCATTCGATTTAACAGGTAATTCATCAGGAATTTATTTTATTAACATATTAACTGAAAACTCTATAATTACCAGAAAAATTTCTTTTACTAAGTAAAGAGAAAGCAGTACAAAGTACTGCTTTTTTTTCCTTGTTTTATTTATGACAAAATTTCAGCAAAATAAATTAGTTATCATTTTACTAATTTTAAACTTTTACATTTTAGGTATTGTAGCTCAAACAAATACTTCTTATGTTGATGTAAAGGGAAGTATTAAATATGACAAAATGAATGTTGATGCTGCAGTGGTTACTGTTTACGAGGGTTCGACTCAAGTTGACAGAGCGACTACCGGATTGAGTGGGCGGTTCAATTTTAAATTACAATTCAATAAAGAATATATAATTGAATTAGCAGCACCAGATTTAGTTACTAAAAAAGTAAGTATTAATACAACAATTCCAGCAAGTGAAAATTCCATTTGGCCTTACAAATTTACGGTCGATTTGTTTGATGATTTGCCAGGTTTAGATAAATCAGCATTATCTAAACCAGTTACAAAAGTAAAGTTTAGCGAAAAAACTGGTGATTTTGAATATGATACTGATTATACAGATGTAATGAAAAAGGAAATTGATAAAATTGTCAAACAACTTGAAACATTACGAAAAAAGTTATATGCCGATGCAGTTGCAAAAGCAGATAAAGCATTTGAAGATAAAAGTTATTTAGATGCAATTAAGTATTACGAAGAAGCTATCGATATTGATTCATATCAAGAGTATCCTGACGAAATGTTATATGAAATTTCAAAGGTTATTTCTAAAGAAAAATCCAGTGATTATTCTTACAATAATGCTATAACAAAAGCTGACAATTTTTTATTACAGAAAAATTATAAAACTTCTAAAGAATTTTATGAAAAAGCATTAGCATTAAAATCTGGTGAAGCATATCCGAAGCAAAAATTAGATTATATTAATAAAATATTAGACGATCAAGCAAAGCAACAAAAAGCTGAAGAAGCAAAAGAGGCTGCTTATGAAGCTGCTTTAGCAAAGGCTGATGCTGCATATAAAGCAGATAAATATTCTGAGGCTATTAAGCTTTATAATCAAGCAATTAGTATCTCAAATGAAGAAGATTATCCAAAAAGCAGAATAGAGGAAATTAATAAAATAATATCTTCTGAAGCCGACGCAAAAGCCAAAGCAGAAGCCGACGCAAAAGCCAAGGCCGAAGCCGATGCTAAAGCACTAGCAGACGCAAAAGTGAAAGCCGATGCGGAAGCTAAAGCAAAAGCCGAAGCCGATGCAAAAGCAAAAGCCATCGAAGAAAGTTACACCAAAGCAATCACAAAAGCCGATGGACTATTGTCAAGTAAAAAGTACGATGAAGCCAAAACAGCTTATAATGAAGCATTAACAATCAAATCAGGCGAAAAATATCC
>MEND01000078.1:0-2180 GCA_001768975.1 Bacteroidetes bacterium GWA2_31_9
AGCCTTAGCGAATTTAAAATCTGCTCATGCTTCTCAAGATATTGAAGCTATTGATAAAGCAACTGCAGAGTTAAATACAGTTTGGCAAGCTGCATCTGAAGAGATGTATAAAGCTGGTCAACAAGCAGAAGGACAGGGGCAAGCACAGAATAATGCAAACCCTGAAAATCAAAATCAAAAAGCAGAAAGCGAAGTTACTGATGTTGATTTCGAGGAAGTTAAATAATAATTTTAGTTTTCTTTTACTGAAAAAAGCCGGATTTTCCGGCTTTTTTTATTGATTAAATTTGAATTCCTAGAATTGTAATATCATCTATTTGCTCATAACTGTCGGTGTTTTCTGGATTCATCCATTTATTTAACTCCGAAAGAATTTCAGTTTTCTGTTCAAGCATTGATTTATGAGAATTTATAGATAAAGTATTTTTGAAATTTCTACTCATGATTTTTCGTCCATTCGATCCGCCAAACTGATCAGAATAACCATCGCTGAAAAGGTAAACAATATCATTTTTTTCTAACACAAATTCGTTTAAAGTAAAAGATTTTTCAAATGAGTCAGATAGTCCAATTGGCATTTTGTCAGGCTTAAGTTCAAAGAATAAAGCTCCAAGCTCCAAATTCAAAGAATTTGAATTATTTTCAATTTCGTGAGCTTTGAGACTTAAATCTCCCAAGCACCATTTAAAAGGGGGAATTTTGGACTTGGGGCTTTTAATAATCCAAAGTGGATTTTTTGCACCTGACCATTGGGCTTTGAAGACGTTTGAAGTTTGATGTTTAACTTCGTTGAGCTCGCAAGCTCGGTTGATGTTTAAAGTTGAGGTTGTAAACATATCACTGTTTGCTGATAGCTGCTTACTTTCTTCTTCTTGTAGCTTGGAACTTGGAATTTGGAGCTTGGAACTTTGAGCTTGTGGCTTTATAGCAATGAGGCTAATGTCCATTCCATCCATTGTTTCTGTTTTTCTGCCAGTTTGGTTTAATGATGAAATTAATAATTCACGAAGTTTATTTAGTATTGTATTTACTTTCAAATTTTCAGATAATATTGAATTTGAAATTTCATTTAACAACGCAATTCCAAGCATACTCATAAACGCCCCGGGTACTCCATGACCTGTACAATCGGCAACACAGCAAAAAACACTTTCTTCTATTTTTTTTGTCCAGTAAAAATCTCCGCTAACAATGTTTTTAGGTTTGTAAATAATAAAAAAATCTGTAAACGAGGTTTCTAAAATTGATAAAGAAGGCATAATTGCTTTCTGAATATTTTCTGCATATAGAATGCTATCTGTAATTTCTTTTTTCTGCTCTGTTATTGTATCTCGCTGTTTCGATATTTCAAATTCTGCGTTTTTTTGTTCAGTAATATCAGAATCAATTGCAATTAATTTTTTAACAATATTGTCTTCAATTAAAGGAGTAATAAGAGTTTGAATCCAAATATCTTGACCCTCTTTATTTTTGTTTTTTGAAACATAAGAAATTGATTGTTTGCTTGTTAAGCAACTATCAATTAACTCTTTTATTTCTGGATTTGTACTAGCTTTAAGTATTGTTTTTCCAACATGCTTTATGAAATCCTCAAAATTATATCCATATAGTTTGCAAAAAGCATCATTAACCCATTCAATTTCTGTGTTTTGATTTGCAATAACAATTGCATTGTCTGTTTTTTGTGCTATTATTGATAGCTTTTCAAGTTCAGCATTTATTTCAAGTAGCATTTCAGCTTGGGTCTGAATTTCTTCTTTTTGTTGCATTATTTCTGCATTTTTTTCTGAAAGTACTGAGTTTGCTTTTTTCTTGGCATAAAAGCTTCTTAATATAGCAGCAGCAAGTAAAATCATCAATAAAAAACCTATTAAATATGCGATTTTAAGAATTTCTTGTTGTTTTAATTCCGCATTTTTTTTATCAAGTTGTAACAACTGTCTTTCAATTTTTTGCTGTTTTTTTTCTGTTTGAAATCTTGATTCCATTTCAGCCATTGCTTTAGTTTTTTCAGAATTACTTAAGCTATCTTTTGATTGAATTAATAATTCGGCATATTTATAAGCAGAAGCTAAATCATTTTTTCCTTTATAAGATTCAATAAGGTCGATTAAAGCATCAATTTTTATTGATAATGCACCAATTTCAGTAGTATAGTCTAATGATTTTTTTGCTATTGA
>MEND01000078.1:2238-2631 GCA_001768975.1 Bacteroidetes bacterium GWA2_31_9
TTTGAATAGCTGGAGCCAATACCTTTTATGTCATTTAATCTTTCGTAAATTTTTAAAGCTTTATTGTGATATTCAATTGATTTATCAAATTCTTTAAGTTGGAGATAAATAACACCAATATTATTATAACAAGCACATATTCCTAAGCTATCATTCACTTTTGTTTTGTATTCAATAGATTTTTCAAAATATTCAAGTGCTGACTCATAATTTTTTTGAACTAATTGTATGATACCAAGATTATTGTGACTTTTTCCTATGCCTTTAAGTGCATCAAATGCTATTTGTTTATTATTAGATTTAAAGCTTTCTTCACTTATTTTCAAAGATTTCTGGTAATAAATCATTGCTTGATCGTATTTCGAAAGATTGGTATAGGTAGAACCAATATTT
>MEND01000078.1:2752-10004 GCA_001768975.1 Bacteroidetes bacterium GWA2_31_9
GTGTAGTAATATATTGCTGAATCGGGATTTTCGAATTCAAAATTATCGCCAATGTCGAGGTAAAAGTTTATTTTTTGTTCAACTGATTTTGAATTTTTAATAGATAATCTTAAACTATCAGAAGTAAAAGAAAATAAGTTAATTGCAGAAAAACAACAAAGTAATAGAAATAAAAATTTATAAAATTTTATCATTGTTATTTTGTTATGATTTTCAAATTTAAGAATAAGATTGAATCTTTTATAGTTGATATATTATATAGCATATTTAGTGTCTTTTAGAAAACTCCAATAATTTCGTTACTCTGGTTTTGAAAACAGTCATTTACATTCGTAAACTTCTTATTTTCAAAACTGCGAAAGCCTCATTCTTGAAGTTTTCTAAAGAAACAATGTGTTTTCATATTCACACTATTTATAAAAGGAAAAAGGCCGATTAAAATTTCTTTTAATCAGCCTTTGGAAACTATGGAACTATAAAAAAAAACTAATTTTTAAAACTCAATGTTAAATTTGATACATCTGAGGGGTTGAAAGGCTTTAATAATTCAATTCTGGATTCTAATGTTGAATAATTTGAACTTGGAGCAGTTCCTCCTTGAATAAATCCTAAGTTATTAAAATAACCAGATGCTTGAGTATTTACAAGATAAGGATCAATTTCTGATTGGCTTGCACCAGGATAAGCAATTTGAATTTGGTTCATAAATACTTGATATAATGAATATGTATCTAAAATTTCAGTTCTACTTGTTGAATTTAAATCGCTTGGAGGAAGACCAACTTCTGCAATTCCTATATTTTCAGATTGATTTGCAGATGCTACAAAAGCCCAATTAAATCCAGTTTCAGTTGTGAAAAATTGTGCATTTGGATGGTTTGAGTTTCCATATACATCAACTACTCCACCTTTTTTGCCAGCAAACATTTTTAGAGTATTTAGAGCAAATCTATTAGTATCTTGTGGTAAACCTGCAATTGAAACAAACATGTGTGCATCATAACCTAAGCTACCATCTTCGTTATAATCAATTCTGTAAATTACATCAGGAACGCTTTGATTAGATGTTCTGTCAATATTGTAAGGTTTTAAAATTGCTATTCCTTTTATTGGACTTGTATTCCAAAATACTTGTATTGCTTTTCCTCCATCAGCTTCAGTTGATGAGTTTGCATCAATTACAGTTAATTGAAATTCATAAGTTGTATTTTCATAATCTGAATTTTCAATAACAACTAAGTTTTTTGGTCTTCCATCTTTATCGCCCATAAAAGTAAGATTCATAGGTTTGTTAATATCATAAACTGCAATTGCTACCATTAAATTATGAACTATGTCTGCAGCACTTTCTCCAATAAAAATAAATGTACGCAAATGTTGATATATTTCATTTCCTGACATGGTACCATTGTTTGTACTTTTAGTTTGTACATTTGAACTAATAGACTCAGGTATGTCAACTTTAAATCTGCTAGGGACTATTGATTTTTCAACTACTACTGGTTCTGGTTCATCTTTTTTACATTGTGTAAACACAAAGCCAATAAGTAAAATAAAGATTCCTAAAATAATTCTGTTTGATTTCATAATAAATATAATTTAATGATTAAAAATTTGCTATTTGCAGTTAATACACAAATAATAAATTCTACCCTTAGTTGATTATTAAAAAAAATAAAAGCTATTAAATTTAATGTGATGGAATCCCAGCTGAGTTGGGTGATTTAGTAATTACGAGAATTTCTTTTTACTTTTTTATCGAAAAAAATAAACAAAAAACACTTTATCTGCAAGAACTCGCTCTGTCTCGTTCCTCGACTTCGCTCAGACAGCTTGTTGATAAGGAATTGGGTTTGACACTTTGCGGTTTATTGGGATTATAGAGAGCCTATTAGAATGTTATTATTCATTATCATCTGACTCATTCGATAATGTAGTATACTTTGAAATATTAGTTTCGACTCTAATTTTAGATTCGTCATCAACAAATTTTGTTTGTTTTTCAATTTTATATAACGGACTAACTGGAATTACAATTTCACCTTCTCTATCGAAATCTCTTGCTAATAATTGCCAATTAATTGTAATACTAGAACTTTCAAAATATGGAATACAAAAGCAATTAAATGATTTACTATCTTTTTGTATTAAAGGAGAGTTATTAAGTGGTTTATATAATATTTTTTTCTCATCTTCATAAGCCCAAGTTGTTGTATATTTTATTAAATCCTTATTAAGAATTAAATTTATACCTTTCGGAGAACTATCATCAATACGATGAACTGAGTTTCCAAAATCTATTATAAATTTCCAATCCTCTAATACAATACTCCCTGTATTTTTCATAATTATTAATAACTCACACCAACCATGGTTTTTCTTACTTGAACCAAAAAGACCTCCGGAAAATTTCATATCTGGCATACGCACTATATACTCAATTTGTTTTTGGGGATTAGGACTTAATTTATAATCTGTAATCGTTTTTAAAAACTTTGGAGTTAAAATATTTTCTCCTTTTTGAGTTGTAATTTTAATTTCAATATCAAATTGTTCTTTAAATTGTATATTGTTAACATACCAATTAAAAGTATCTTTATTTTCATCTATTAAATCTGCTAAATCTTGCCAACTATACAGAACAATTTCAAAATTTCCATTTTTACAACTTTCTTGGTCTTTGATGCGAATATATTTTTCAATATTAACATCTTTAGGAGCTGTAGTTGTAAAAATAAATACTTTTAATTTGGGTTCAAAAAATAAAGCCTTTTTGATTTCATCATCAATTTCTTGTTCTGTTAATTTTGCATCAAGATAATTATCTTTGCCTTTACATTGAATTCCCCAGTAATCTGATTCTCCTTTTGGTTTTCCATAAATATCAACACCAGATTGTGGCTGACCTAATCTACCATTTTTTTTTATTGTATGTGAACATTTCCAAATTTCACCAAATAATTTCTTACATAATGTTTCAAAATCTTGCCAATTTTCAGGAGGTCTAATAGATTTTTTCATGTATTAATCAATATTTTATTAACTGTTTTCAATAATATGTATTTCTTCTTCTGTCAATCCATAAATCTCATAAACCATCATGTCTATTTCATCATCCGTTTTCTTGATTACTTCTTGTAATTCGTTGGCTTTTGATTTTTCTTTTTCAAAATAGTCGAGCCATTCTGATTGGTCTGATAGTGTGAGTTTTATTTTTAGTTTTTCGAGTTCTTTTAGAAATATTCCAAAGTCAAGCTCTGACCAATTTTCTATTTTGTTTGTGATTTTTAAATTGCTGAATTTTGAAGTTAGGAGTTTTATGAATTTTGATTTTAAGGCTTGTAATTCTTTGTTTTTGGAAAGCATTATGTCTGCTTTTTCGATAAATGGCTTTTGCATTGAAATATGAATATCTATTATTGGAATTTCTTTTACCTGTCCTATTCTAATTTTTGGAAACACATCAGTATTTGCTGCAAAAACAGTTTGATAATAAAATTGAATTAAGTTAGAATTTAAAATTGATAAAATAAATAATGGATTAAAGACTTGTTCATCATTTATTTTTATGGAGTACAAACTTCTATTGTTTTGTGTAATATTATCATTTAAAAAAAATGTTGTAATTCTACTTCCTGTTTCCCGAATTAACACTCTGTTTCCTTCAAAAAAGAAATTGTTTTTTTGAAATTTTTTATAGGTAATTTCGTCGATATAACTGAAGTTTTTTACTCCATATCTATAAATATCTTCGCCAGTAATAAATTGAATATCATTTCTATTGTTATAAACCTTATCTTTTCCAATTTCTAAACCTCGCATAATTGTGGAAATTTCTTTAATAAATTTAGAGTTATAATTTATCTTTTGAATCAAATCATTATCAGATATGAAAGTATTCCAATTTTGATTATCGCATTTTGTTTTTATTAAAGTAGTTATGGCAGTGGGCATTTGAACATCTTGAAATACTTTGTCTCCTTTATCTAATATTCCAATTATTTTAGAATTATTCAATAGATATTCTCTGAGTGATTCATATCTCATTCCTTTAATAAATAAACTTGGAGTTATGAATGAAAAATAGCCATTCATTTTTATTAAATTTAAACCTTTTTCAAAGAAATATGCATATAAATCTCCACACTTTCTGGTGCTATAATTTCTATATAATGAATCATTTACTTGAACATAAGGAGGATTTCCAATAATAACATCAAAACCAGCATTTTTTAATTTGTAATTTACTTTTGGTTCGCTTAAAGAATCTAGTTTTTCGGCATATTCATAAACTTTCTGTGTTAGCACAATTGCTTCAATAGATAATTCTTTTGCTTTTTCGGCTTTTTCTTTGGCTTCCAGAGTTTTTTCTTTTATCAGTCGTAAAAAATCTGGTTTTTCATCTTTGTTTTTTAAGTCTTCTAGATTTTCAAAATCTTGAAGATTATCGAAACCAAATATCTGTGGAAATTCTTTATGCCAGTTAAATGCTTTATCTCCGGCAATATTTTTATCATCTATTAATGAATTTCCGCATTTAATATTTCCGCTTAAATCTGATAGTTTTCGTCCTTTTTGTGCTGTTTTAAGCCATAACGATAGCCTAGCAATTTCCACAGCTTCTTCGTTAATGTCAACTCCAAAAATATTATTTTCCAGAATTGAATTTTCAATGTCGGAAAATATCAAAGGAGAGTTTGTAATACGGGCTTTGAGTTCGTCAAGCTTACGATGTTCGGAAATTAAAAAGTCTAAAGCCTGATTCAGAAATGCTCCACTACCACAAGCAGGGTCGCAAATCGTAATTTTTAATAACCAATCACGATAGGTGTCAATTTTTTCGATTAATTCTTTCTTTTTTGCTTTACGGGTTGAAATTATAATCTCGTCATTGTTAATTCCGATTTCGTTTTTTTTCTCTGTACATAAAGCTCCAACAGTGTTTTCGACTATGTATTTGGTAATATATTTTGGAGTGTAGAATACTCCGTCTTTTTTACGTTTCGATTTTGATTTGTCGAGTTCCTTGCCTTCAATTTCTGATTTTATTTCTTCAATTTCGTTCAAGCTATGCTCGAAAATATGACCTAAAATATTTACATCAACTTCTGTATCAAAATCATAATTGCTGAGTTTTAACGTATGGTCGTGTAATATTGTATCGTCAATTATAATATTATCGAGAACGTCATCTGGGGCAAAGAAACCGCCGTTGTATGCAAATATTTCGTATTGCTTGCCTTTGAAACCTGTGTTCATATAACCAAAATACTTTTTAAATCGGTCGTATAATGGCGTGTAATTATCAAGGTCTTTTAGTTGATTCCATTGCTTTATAATTTCACGAATTGAGTTGGGAGGCAACAATAGTCGGTCTTCGGCAAAGAAGATAAATAAAAATCTATCAAGTAGTTTTTGTGTTTTTTTGAATAAAGTAAGCTTGTCGAACTGTGGATTTAACTCAACGATATTTTGATATAAATTTCTTTTGAAGGTAGAATAATCGGAATAAAGCTTTTTTGTAATATTTTCTTCCTGAGAAACTGATGCTTCTTTTATTTTTTGAGGAATTCCGTTTAATAAATTATCTTTTGAAAGGCAGAGAAATAAAAGCTGGAATCGTTCTTTTGTAAGATTAAATAAATTGAATTCTTCAAAATCAATTGCATTGTCAATATAAAAACGAAGTTTTTCAAAGTTAGACGTAATAACATATTTGCAGTCTTTATGATTATTTTTGTAACAGAAAGCTTGATTTTCAACTTTTGATAAATCAGTTGTTTCTGTCCCTTTTAACTCGATAACAGCAATAACACTATTTTTATCAGCTTCATGCTTTAATATTGCTCCGTCTGCTTTTTTGCTGTCTTTCTCGTTTTTTTGTTCGGTAAGTAGGTTGTAATTTGGTTCAGGATTTATTGGATAACCAAGAATGTTAACAAATAACTCTCGCAAAAAACCTTCTTGATATTGTTCTTCTTTTGAATTTCTAATATTTTGTTGAATTTCAGGGTTTCCAAAATGTTTTTGAAATTTATCAAAAGCAGTATTTACTGAGTTAGTATCTAATTCTTGTGTGTATTTTTTGATTACAGAGTGTTGAAATAAAGACATTTTTAGCAATTCTTTGTTTGTTCAAAAATAATTAAAGTTTTTAAGTCAAAATACAATTGTTGAAAACATAATAAAATAAACTTTCTACTATTTGTTTTTTCAACTTTAACATAGTTTGTTATTACAGGCATAGCCTGTTAAGATAGATGCGACTGTGGTAGAACCTCATTCGAGCTTTGGGTATTTAAAAATGGGAGTCGACAGTTTGTTGTTGAAAATAGCAACAAAGCTGAATTTAAATAAATTGAAAATTAAACTTTATTCTTGATTTTGAAAAAGAATAGTATTGAAACTAAGAGTGTTACGCAAAGGCTTATAATTACAGATAAATTCATTTCTAGCTTTAAACCTTCTGGTGCAACTAAAATATAAGCAATGCAAACTGCAGTCATAAAAATTGCAGGAATAAGAGAAATAATATATAATTTTTTGTTTAAAGCTAAATAAACAGTAATCGCCCACAATACAATCGCTGCAAGTGTTTGGTTCGACCATGCCATGTAACGCCAGATAATTGCAAAATCGAATTGAGTTAATAAAAAGCCAACTACAAAAAGCGGAAGGCTTACCATAATTCGCATTTTAATTTTTGATTGCTTAATATTTAAGAAATCGGCAATTATTAATCTAGCACTTCTAAAAGCTGTATCTCCAGATGTAATAGGAGCGGCGACAATTCCCAAAATTGCCAGTATTGCTCCAAATTTTCCTAATAATGTATTTGAAATTTCATTAACTATCCAAGCTGCATTGCCGTTATGTTCTACCATAATAGCATTTAATTCTTTAACGCCACCAAAAAAAGCCATACCTGCTGCTGCCCATATAAGAGCTACAATTCCTTCGGCTATCATTGCACCATAAAATACTTTTCGTCCTTGTTTTTCGTTGGTAATACATCTTGCCATTAATGGCGACTGAGTTGAATGAAAGCCAGATACTGCACCACAAGCAACTGTGACAAAAAGCATTGGAAAAATTGGAAACTTTTCGCTATTGTCGTGGAAATTTGCAAAGTTTTCAAAGGTTAATTCCGGAATGTTATATCCTTGAAAAATTAATGCTAATGTAATTCCAACTGCCATGAAAAGTAGTACAAATCCAAAAAATGGATATATTTTTCCAATAATTTTATCTA
>MEND01000078.1:10063-14060 GCA_001768975.1 Bacteroidetes bacterium GWA2_31_9
AAATGCTTAATGCCATTGCCTAAATTTTTTCCAACTATTTCGGGAATACTTATTCCGTTTGAACGAACAGACATCATTCCAGAGTAAAAATCGTGAATTGCACCACCAAAAATGCAACCAACAACAATCCAAATAAAAACTACCGGACCCCACAATGCACCAGCTACTGCACCGAAAATTGGTCCTAGTCCGGCAATATTTAAAAATTGAATAAGGAAAATTTTTCCCCAGCTTAATGGTACATAGTCAACACCATCATTCATGGTTATAGCAGGAGTAGGACGTTTTTCATCTATTCCAAAAACTCTTTCAGCGATTTTTCCATAAACAAAAAAACCAACTACAAGAAGTAATATGGAAATAAGAAAAGTTATCATTGAGGTTATTTATTGATTAGAATAATCCAGGCATTCCTGGTAATATTCCTTTTGCTACAGATTGCATTTCAGAATCATGAACATTTTCTGCAGATTTTAATGCATTGTTGATTGCAATAACAAGATAATCTTCGAGTTCTTCTTTATTAGTCAATAAATCATCTGCAATTTTCACATCAACAATTTTTTTATTTCCGGTTGCAACTACTTTGACTTTTCCGTTTCCTGAATCTCCTTGAACTGTAATTGTATCAAGTCTTTGTTTTACTCTTTCGACTTCAGCCTTAGCTTCTTTCATTTTTCCCATTAAATCGCCAAACATGTCAGATATATTTTATTGATAAATTATTTGCAACTATTATTTAAAGCTTTTTCGCTGTCAACAGAACCTAAATCGGCAGCTTTTTTAAAATCTATACAAGCATCGTCTTTTTTTCCTAAACCTTGCTTTGCAACTGCTCTATTGAAGTATGCGTCGGCAAATTCTAATTTTGAATTTCCTTTAGTTTTTAAATTCAAAGTAGCGTCAAAATCGCTTACGGCACTAGAAAAATTCCCAATTTTATTGTTAACCAAACCTCTTGAATAAAATGCACGAACGTGCTTCGAATTTATTTTAATTGCTCTATCGAAATCGTTTATCGCATTTTGAAAATCATTAGCAGAATAACTTGCCATTCCTCTAATATACAATGCATCAGCATTGTTATTTTGAAATCTAATATATGAATTCATATATTTAATTGCATTCAGATAATCTTTTTTATTAAAATATATTAATGCAATTTTATTATATGCATCTTCGTAAGTAGAATCAATTTCTAAAGCTTTTAAATATTCAGAAATAGCTCCATCATTATCAAAAAAACTTGATTTTAATTCTCCTTGTCTGTAAAAATCTTCTGCTTTCTTTTGAGCATTCATCATTGATGTTGCTACTAAGAATAATATAAATAATGAAATTAAATTTTTCATGTTTAGTTTTTTATATTTATGTGTAAAAATAATAAATTATTCTTTTTAATATTGATTTATTTAACTTTTACTGTTCATTATTTATTTTTTGATTTAAAAAGACAGTATTTAATTAATATATTTAGAACTTAAATTTTTAAGATGGATAAATTTCTCAAATATGTTGCCAATGATTTGTACGATAAGCACAAAGACAATTTACATGATTTTTGTCTTGTATTTCCGAACATTCGTTCTACATTGTTTTTTAAGGCTTACCTTTCTGAAATAATTTCAAATCCAGTATGGACTCCAACGTTTACAACTATTAATAACGAAATAAAAAAGCATTCTAAACTTATTGAAGCTGACGAGCTAATTCTGTTGGCAGAATTGTATGACGTATATGTAAAAATAACAAAATCAAAAGAGAAATTCGACGATTTTTATTATTGGGGAAAAATACTTTTAGCCGACTTTAATGAAATTGATAAAAACCTTGTAAATGCAAGTCAATTATTTAGAAATATTTCCGAAATTCATAAAATTGAAGATAGTTTTGAATATTTAACTCCCGAACAAATAGAAGCAATAAAATATTTTTGGAATTCTTTTAATATTTCAAAATCATCGAATGAAAAAGATAGTTTCAAAACATTATGGAACTTATTATTAGATATTTACACTTTGTTCAGAAATAACTTAACTGAAAAAGGAATTGCATACGAGGGAATGATTTATCGTGATGTAATTGACAATAATTTATCAAAAGTTGAACTGTTATTGCCATTTAAAAAAGTTGTTTTTATAGGTTTTAACGCATTGGATAAATGTGAAATAGAATTTACAAAATATGTTAAATTGCTTAAAAGAGCCTTGTTTTATTGGGATTATGATAATTATTATTTCAAAAACCTGAATCACGAAGCTGGTTATTTTATCAGGAGAAATCTAACATTATTTGATAATGAACTTAAAGAAAGTAAATACTTTGAGTCGTTTAATAAAACAAAAAAAATCAATGTTATTCCAGTTCCTAATAAAATTTCGGAAACAAAAATAACATCAACAGTTATTAATGAGCTAATTACAGAAAATAAACTTAATACAAAGAAATTTGATAATACTGCCATTGTTTTGGCTGATGAAAAAAACTTAGTTCCATTAATTTATAGTTTACCGGCTGATTTAGATTCGATAAATATTACAATGGGTTATCCGGTTACAAACAGCTACATTTATTCATTCATTCTTAATATTCTGGAAGTTTATTCAGATACTTTTAATAAAGACAAACTATATTCAAAACACATAATTAACATTTTTAATAATAAATATTTAAACAATAAAAAATCAGAATATTTTGTAAATAAAATTATCTCAAATAATACAATTTACTTAACGACTGATGATTTAATTGATTTTCTAATTTGGAATAAGTTTTTTCAAAATGATTTAACTATCGAAAATCTTATAAACTTATTAAGCTCATTATTTAATGATATTATCAAAAACAATGAGGGATTTAATATCGATTATGAGGCAACATTGGTTATTATCAATGAATTGAAAAAGCTTGAGGCGGTTTTGAAAAACTTAAAAGTAGATTTTCAAAATAAAACTTTAGTAAATATTATAAAGACTCATTTATCGTTTTTGAGAATTCCATTCGAGGGCGAACCACTTTCTGGAATGCAAATTATGGGTATGCTTGAAACTCGTGTGCTTGATTTTGATAATTTAATTGTATTATCTGCAAATGAAGGAATTATATCAGGCAATATAAATCCTATTTCATATATTCCGTATAATATTCGTAAAGGTTTTGGATTGCCAACTATTGAGCAATACGAGGCTATTCATTCATATTATTTTTACAGATTAATTCAAAGAGCAAAAAACGTATATTTTGTATATAATAACGATATTTCAGGACTAAATACAGGCGAAATGAGTCGCTATTTGAATCAATTAAAGTATGAAACAAATCACGAACTTTCAGAACGAAGTATTTTGTTAGTTCCTGAAATTCAGAGTAAAAGGTTAATTACAAAACAAAAAGATTTAGAGTCGTTAAATGTATTGTCGAAATATTATAGCGATGAAAGTAAATTTTTATCTCCTTCTGCTATATATACTTATATCGAATGTCGGTTGAAATTTTATTTCAAATATATTGCTAAAATTAAAGAACCCGAAGTTCTAACTGAAGATGTTGATGGAATGATGTTCGGTACTTTATTTCACAATACCGTTTATTCTATTTACAAAGATTTTGAAGGAAAAATTATAGAAAGAATCGATATTGATAAAATTTTATCAGACGTTCATAAAATAGATTCTAAATTATTACAATCATTCAATGATTTGAATCTTACATCAGATAATCAATTACATGGTAGAAATATTTTGATTTTTGAAGTTTTAAAAAAATACATTGTTCAGCTTCTTGAAATAGATAGGTATTATTCTCCATTTGAATTTACAGCACTTGAAAAATCGGTTAATACATTTATTGAAATATTGATTAACAATGAACCAAAAAAAATCAAAATAGGAGGGGTGATAGATCGAATTGATTTTAAAAATGAAACAACAAGAATTATTGATTACAAATCGGGAAGCGATAAAAAAAATATTGCAGAATTAGAACATTTGTTTGATGG
>MEND01000078.1:14086-14911 GCA_001768975.1 Bacteroidetes bacterium GWA2_31_9
CGATAGTTCAGATAATAATTTATCTATTGGCGTTAGAGATAATAAAGAAATAATTGATTCAAATCATGAAATATTTGAAGAGTTTAAAGCATATTTTAAAGACATCCTTGTTGAATTATTTTTCACAGATTATGATTTTTTTCAGACAGAAAATGAGAAAACTTGCAAATTTTGTTCGTTTAATAACATTTGTTTTAAAAATTGATATATTGTGTGAATAAGAAAACACCGTGTTTCTTTAGAAAAGTTTAAGAATGAGACTTTCGCAGTTTTGAAAATAAGGAGTTTATACCATTTGAATTTATAAAATAGTCCAATTAAAATATGGTATAATGCAGATGTTACACGAAAATAGTACAATGAAATTGGACTATATTGAGTGTGCAATCGGTATTACAAATGTAAATGCGATGTGTTGAGCTTTGTCGAAACAACTGTTTTCAAAACCAGAGTAACGAAATTATTGGAGTTTTCTAAGAGACACTAACTGGTGTATGTCCATAAAGTCAAGAGTTTGAAACAGAACTAAGCGAAGCGGTTTCACAGCTTGTCCCGAATTTACTTCGGGAAACACCATAAAAAATAAATTAATATTGTGAGTAATGTTCGAGTTCGAGGTTTCGATGAACTGAAAATCAGGAGTGTACTTTAGTACATGACTGATTTGAAGGTCGAGAATAACGATGAAATCGGACATTATGGACAAACTCTAACTAATCAAATATTCCCAAAGTGGTCCTTTTTTGTTTTTTGCTCGCATTTTCATCATTACATCAGACAAGTCTTCGTCGGGGAAAACCCAGCGACGACCAGTTGCTTTTGCCT
>MEND01000079.1 GCA_001768975.1 Bacteroidetes bacterium GWA2_31_9
CACGTTTTGCTTCTTTGTAAAATTGTTCAATATTTTGAGAACCTCTGTACGAATATGTTCCAGTTTCACGAACCATTCCATATTTTGTAGTAATATCAATTAGTTTTGCTCCACGTTCGTATTTAAAATTAACTACATAACTTTTGCCTTTGGGTAGTAAAAAGTCAATTTTGCCATTTTTATTGGTAAATCCGGCATAAACATTTTTGCTTCCTTGTTCATCGAGTGTAACAATCTCTCCTACAAGTTTTTCACGATCATAGTTTTGAAGATTTACAGAAATCAAAGCTCTTTGTGATGTTGGAGTTTGAAAAGCCTCCAGCTTTTGCCAAATTGTATCGTTTTTAACAGTTTCAACTATTTCTGTTGGCTTGTATGTAATACTTGGACGCATAAAAACCCCCTGACCTTTAGGCATTTTAAAAATATCGTATCCTTCAATTCCATCAACATCTAGCTCATATTCTTTTCCATTTTCGAGAAAAAATCGTGCTTCACCGCTATTATCGGTTTTGGTAATATACTTTTTTAATCCCTGAATATCAACCATACAAACTTCAATATTTCTGACAGGACTATCGCCGTTTGTTAAAACCTTTAGCCTTATTATTGATTTTGTTCCTTCTGGAAATTTCGACATCGAAATATTTTCATGAATATCTTCAAATTTAAGATTTGTTCTATCGGCTAATAGTTTTTCAAGATTCTCGCTATCAGGAATATAAATAAGTGTTGCACTTTGTGTTGAATTGCCTGACGCAGGAACTTCAATATAATCATCATCTTTTACTCCTAAATAAAAAATTTCCCATCGCTGTCCGCTTTCGATTATGAAATTTGCTATTCCAGCACCATCAGTTTTTTGAATTAAACTATCGCCTGAACCTGTTTCAACTAATTTTATTTTTGTGAAAGATAATGGCGACATCTTCATGTCTTTCAATGTAAGTTTCAGCTTTACAGTTCCTTGGGCTGATAAATTTGACATTGCAAACACTAGAAACAAAACTAAAATTGTATTTTTCATAGACAAGATTTTATGATTTGATAACAAGCAATTTTATATAAAACTAAATAATTTTGCATAATATTGTATATTAATTTTAAGAAAAAAAAGTGGCTAAGAAAAATAAGAAGATTATAAAAATTCCATTAGAGATTATTGAAATGGATGGTGATGGTTATCATTTACTTGTACAGTGTAAAATTAATAAATTGAAAAATTGCAATCTTGTAATCGACACAGGTGCTTCTAAAACTGTTTTCGATAAATCGACACTTTTCGATTCGGTTGAAATATTGGAAAATGATGAAGAACTTAAATCTGCTGGTATAAATGCCGATTTTATGGAAAGTTATTTCTGTAACATCAAGAGTTTCACGATTATGGATTTTAAGGTCAAAAATTTTCAATCGGTTTTAATTGATTTGTCAAACATTAACGAATTGTATCAAAATACTATCAATAAAAGGCTCACTGGATTGATTGGCGGTGATTTTTTGATGGAATATAACGCAGTTATTGATTATAAAAAGAAAACATTAAAGCTTTGTTATTAATGTTAAGTTTAGAATCAAATGGCTTAGAGATTGCTTCGACGTTCCTCCTCGCAATGACGGGCTATATTTGTCGTCATTGCGAGGAACGAAGCAATCTTATTAGATGTATTTAAGGTGAAATTTAACAACAAACATAAAACGACAAACAACGAACAATAAATGATTCATACTTCTTCAAAGAAAATATCATTAATTATTGCATTATTAACAGTCTGTTTTATTGTTTTTTGCGGACTTTTAATAATTAATTTTGCCGAATATAAATGGATAATTATTTCTTCAGCAATTTTTATTGTTTTTGTTTGTATTTATATAACATCTAATACTCTTATTTCCAGATTTATAGTTTCCAAAGTTGTGCCTTTATATAAAACAATCCTTAACAAAGACTTAACTGTTGCAAATTTGAGTGAAAGCATAAACGAAAAAGAATTATTAAGCAACACAAAGGATTTAGTAAACGATTTAAACAGCAATCAATTAAAAGAAATTTCAGATTTAAAAAAACTAGAAGTTTATCGACGAGAGTTTATTGGAAACGTATCGCACGAACTTAAAACTCCAATTTTTAATATTCAAGGATATATTCTGACTTTGCTAGAAGGCGGACTTGAAGATCCTACAATCAATTTAAAATATCTTGAAAGAACCGAAAAAAGCATAAATAGATTAATTACAATTGTTGATGATTTGGAAGCTATTTCTCGTCTCGAATCTGGCGAATTAAAGCTTGAGTACGAAAAATTCAATTTATATCAACTTATTGCTGATGTATTTGAATCGCTTGAAATTGCGTCATCTCAAAAGAAAATCAAATTGCTTTTTGGAAAAAACTTAGATAAATCGACTAATGTTTTGGCCGACCGAAAAAGGATTACCCAAGTTTTGACAAATCTAATTTCAAACTCTATTTTTTATGGTAGTAGCGAAGGCTCCACAATTGTAAGTTTTTTTGTTATTCACGAAAATGTAATGGTTGAAGTTAGTGATAATGGAATTGGAATAGCCGAAAAACATTTAAACAGAATTTTCGATAGATTCTACAGAGTTGATAAAAGCCGCTCACGCGAACAAGGAGGAACAGGTTTGGGATTATCAATTGTTAAGCATATTATTGAAGCACATAATCAGTCAATTAGCGTGAGAAGCAAAGCTGGTGAAGGAACTTCGTTTACTTTTACTTTACAGAAAGCATAGTATTGAAATTTTAGGCAGTTTCAAATTCAAAACCAAGTGTAATTTTGGTTCCCATTCCAGGAAGGCTGTCTATTTTAATTTCGCCATTCATTAAATCAACAAACTTTTTTACGATTGTTAATCCAATTCCAGTTCCCTTGTATTTTTTTGACATACTAATATCGCCCTGAACAAACGGAACAAAAATATTTTCAAGAACTTCTTCTGTAATACCTATTCCTGAATCTGATATTTTTACTTCAATTTTGTATTTAGAATCTGTTGATTCAATCAATTTTGACTCAATTTCAATGGAACCGTATTCGGTAAATTTTATAGCATTTCCTAAAAGATTAAAGAATATTTGATTAAGCTTTTTTTCATCAGCACTTACCTCTTTAATAATTTCATTATCAATATTAACTGATAGATTAAGATTTTTTGAATTTATTATTGGTTTTAAACTATTTACAACATTTTGTAAAATTTCGTTAAAAATAATTGAGGATTTATCTAAACGTAAAATTCCTTTTTCAATTTTTACAATGTCAAGAATTTCTTCAACAATTTTAAGCAAATGATGCCCAGAGTAATCAATATTTTTAACATAATCCTTCTGAGTTTCATTGAGAGTTTCTTCTTGCAAAAGCTGAACATTCCCTAAAATACCATTCAATGGTGTTCGCAATTCGTGATTCATGTTGGCTATAAACTCATTTCTCGATTTGGCAAGCATTTCTGCTTTATCAGACTTAATTCTTTCAGTAATTAATTTAGATTCAAGTTTTGACTTTAATACATTAACATAAATTGAAATTATCATGAAAAACAAGAATGAAGTAAATAAAAATTCATTTTTGAAATAGATATTTTCTGAATATAAAGTTGCAAAAAAAATCACTATCAACATTATAGAGTTATAAACTATTGATAACTTAAGTCTTAAATATGACCCTGCTAAAAAAATCACTACGGTAAGCATCAATAAGTTTTCTAAAGAAACTTTCATTTTTTCAAAAAATGTAAAATAAGCTACTGATATTGAGCCAAGCAGGAAAAATGCAAATAGAAATATTAAAACATTCCTTTTTACAAATGAGGATTTAAAAGAAAGAATGAAAATAGCTAGACAAATTAAAACTGATGAAATATTAACTATTAAGCCAAGTAAAAAATTATCGAAAGTGTGATGCCAAAAATAAAAAACCAGTGGAGTAACCAATATTAACAAGCCAAGTAGAAATCTAGTAAAAACTAAATCAATATTTGTAGATTGACTTTCAGCTATTAATGACTTGAAAAAATTCATCGAATAAAGATAAAAATATTTAGCTAATTAAATGTGAATAACTTGCTTCAAAACATCAATAAAATCACTATTAGTAACAACTCTAACAGTATTAATATTTAGTTCTCTAGCTGCACTTAAATTTTCTGCAAAGTCGTCAATAAATAATGTTTCTTTAGCGTCAAGATTGTTTTCATTTAAAACCATTTCAAAAATCTCCACATCTGGTTTTCGGATTTTAATTTGATGAGAGAAATATGCTTTTTCGAAAAAATCTTCTAATCCGGATAGTCCGAATTGTTTTGCAAAATCGGCATTATAAAAATCGTAATGAATTATATTTGTGTTGCTTAACAAAAACAAACGGTGACTTTTACTCAATTCCTTTAATGCTTCGATTCTATGTATTGGAATATCTAAAATCATGGCATTCCAAGCAAAGTCAAAATCTTTATCTGAAACACCTGCTTTTGACATACTTCTGATTTTAGCCCTAAAATCTTCAGGTGAAATTAAGCCCTTTTCGAATTCATGGAAAAAATCGTTAAGCCAGTAATTATCAAGTATATTCCCAAATTCATTAAAGCCTATTTCTTTAAACGCATCAACAGATTTTTGAAAATCAATATTCAGCAATATTCCTCCAAGGTCGAAAATCAGGTTTTTTATATTTTTTTCAGTTGTCATATTTTTTACATTTGCAAATTACATTAAACTTGTTGGTGAAAACACCAACAATAGGCATTAGTGTTAATTTGTGAAATTAGTGTCAAAAGCAATATTTGCAAAAATAATTATAAATGAATGTAAACAATAAAAATTGCACTTCAATTTGGATTAATTCTGAGGGGAATATAGAAGTTATTGACCAGAGGCTTTTGCCATTTGAATTTAAGACTCTTGAATTAAATACCGTTAATGAAGTCTGCTTTGCAATTAAAGAAATGATTATAAGAGGTGCACCACTAATTGGCGTTGTTGCATCGTATGGAATGTATCTGGCTGCAAAAGAATCTGACAACAATACAAAATTAAATGCTCTAGCAAATCAATTAAAGCAAACTCGCCCAACTGCTGTAAATCTGCAATTTGCAGTTGATAATCAACTTAACGAACTTTTAAAAATTTCAGATAAAACTCAACAAATAAAAAAGTCATTTGAAATAGCAGAAAATTTCAGAAAAGAAGAAATTCTGAATTGCTTCAATATTGGCAAACATGGATTGGAGATTATTAAGGAAATATCCAAAAGAAAAAATGGCGAAACTGTAAATATTCTTACTCACTGCAACGCAGGATGGCTGGCTTGCGTCGATTATGGAACTGCCACAGCACCAATATATATGGCATTTGAAAACAACATTAAAATCCATGTTTGGGTTGACGAAACTCGCCCAAGAAATCAAGGAGCAAGGCTTACAGCATGGGAACTCGGACAGCATGGAATTGACTTTACGCTTATTCCTGATAACACAGGCGGTCATTTGATGCAACACGGAATGGTCGATATGGTAATTGTAGGCTCCGATCGTACAACTTCAAACGGCGATGTTGCAAACAAAATTGGAACTTACCTGAAAGCTCTTGCAGCTCACGACAATAATATTCCATTTTATGTTGCTCTTCCTGCCTCAACAATAGATTGGAATCTGACAGATGGAGTTAAGCAAATTCCGATTGAAACCCGAAACGAAGACGAAGTTAAATACATGGAAGGATTTGTAAACAACCAGCATACAAAAACATTGATTTGCAACGAAAACGTGAAAGTTGCCAATTATGGATTTGATGTGACTCCTGCAAAATATGTAACTGGTTTAATTACCGAAAAAGGTATTTGTAAAGCAAATAAAGAAGATATTTACAAACTATTTGAAAAGTAAGGAGATTGCTTCAGTTTCGTTCCTCAACTTCGCAATGACGTCATTGCGAGGAAGTATGACGAAGCAATCTAATAATGATTGATTAAAAAAATGAGTATTCACGACGAAGGCTATATAAAATTCAATTGCAAATTATCTGAAAAAAAGATATTTGTGCCGGATGATATATTAATTAAAATAAATTACTGGCGTAACAGATTCAAGCTTTTTCGAATGATTGGCGTTTTAGATAACGGAATTGGTTTTGGAAATATCAGTTACAATATTAATGGCGAAAAATTCTATATTTCAGGTTCTTCCACAGGTGATGTTTCGGAATTAACAAATTATCATATTGCCAAAGTAACTTTTTGCAATGTTGAAAAAAACTTAGTTGAATGTGAAGGAAAAATCAATGCTTCATCAGAATCGTTATCACATTATTCAATTTACAAATCGTCAATTGGAGCAAAGGCTGTTATTCATATTCATTGTAAGCATTTATGGAATAAATACATGAATAAACTTCCAACAACTGCTCCCGATGCTTATTTCGGCTCTGTTGAACTTGCAAACGAATTAAAACGCCTTTCAAAAAACACAACTTCAAATATCATTATTGCTGCTGGGCACGAAGACGGAATTTTCTCGTATGCAGAAAGTATTGATAAAGCTGCTGAAAATTTGTTGAGGCTTTATTAGCAATTTTATTAAAACTCGAAATGATAACCAATTGATATTTGATTAAATAAGCCCAGTTTTTCTTTATAATCAGTTTTACTTGCAGGAATAGCCAAATCTATATCAATACCATGATTCTTTTTTCGATTAAATCTTGTTTCAAACCCAACAATTATTGATGTCTCTGGCTTATAATAATAGCAGATAGAATTTGTTCCATATAATAATTTAAAATGTACTCTTATATGGTTTGCCTCTGAGTGAGGTAATATATTTAATTGAATACCTGTATTTATAAGAGTTATGTTACTCGCAAATCCTGATGAAAAAAATATTGCTACAAAATTAAATGGAAAAATAGAAGCAGATATTACTGTAGTTCCTCCATATACATATCCAGCTCCTAAACTAATATCAAGAACATGCAGTTTATTTGAATTCTTTATCAGTTTGAGCTTTTAAGCCCAAATAAAAACTTAATAGTACTAAAAAAAGCAGGACAAATTTAAACATCCAAGTCTCTATTATAATTTTGACAATGCAATTGAATTATGTTAAAATCTTTAAAACGGTGCATTATCATCAAATCCTCTATTTGGAGGCAGTGAATTACCATTAAATGAATTTGTTTTTTCTACATCTACATTCATTTTCGATTGATATACAAAACCTTTGTCGCCACCAAGTGTGTCCAAATCAATTGCATCAATATCCTCGAAGCGTGCAAATTCCTGTCGGAAACGTAGGTTTACATCTTCAACTGAGCCGTTTCGATGTTTTGCAATAATTATTTGAGCTAATCCGTGAGTCGAATTTCCATCTTCGTCTTCGGTGATTCCGTATTTTTCGGGTCGATGAATAAAAATTACAATATCTGCATCTTGCTCAATTGCACCCGATTCACGTAAATCGGAAAGTTGTGGACGCTTACTCGACGATCGGGTTTCGACAGAACGGTTAAGCTGCGAAAGTGCAATAACCGGAACATCAAGCTCCTTTGCAATTGCCTTTAACGAACGCGAAATCATACTGACTTCCTGCTCACGATTTCCTTTATTGTCTGTACCCAAGGTCATCAACTGCAAATAGTCAATAACTACCAAATCAATATCATGTTGTGCTTTTAGTCTTCTGCATTTTGCTCTCAATTCAAATAACGAAATTGCAGGAGTATCATCAATATAAATTGGAGCATCAATCAATTTTTTAATTCGTTGCTCAAGCATATTCCATTCATCTTTCGACAAACGTCCGTTTCGGATTTTTTCGGCTGCAAGTTCTGTTTCGCTCACAATAAGCCTTGTAACAAGCTGAACAGATGACATTTCAAGCGAAAATACTGCTACTGGTCTTTTATGCTCAACTGCAATATTTCGTGCCATAGATAGTACAAAAGCTGTTTTACCCATTGATGGACGAGCTGCTATAATTACCAAATCGGATCGCTGCCAGCCAGAAGTAACTCTGTCAACATTTGTAAATCCTGAAGGAACTCCACTTAATCCATCTTCTTTAAGTCCAGCTTCTTCAATTTGTTTTAAAGCTTTTTGAATTAAGTCTTTAATTTCGCTGACTTCCTTTTTGATATGACCTTCGGCAACTTTAAAAAGTTCGGCTTCTGAAAAATCGAGCAAATCGACAACGTCGTTAGAATCGTCGTAAGCTTTTTGTTGAATTTCGGTTGTTACTCGAATTAATTCGCGTTGAATATATTTCTGTGCTACAATTCGGGCATGAATCTCGACATGAGCTGCCGAAACAATTTTGTTTGTAAGAACAACCAAATAAACAGCTCCACCAACTTCCTCTAAGCTTCCATTCTTTTTTAATTCTTCAGCAACAGTAAGAACATCAACAGGTTCGTGTCGTTGCGTAATATCAAGAACAGCTTTATAAATTTTAACGTGGGCATCTTTATAAAAACACTCAGGTTTTAAAATATCACTAATTGATAGGTATGCATCTTTTTCGAGCATTACAGCTCCCAACACAGCTTCTTCAACATCAATCGACTGCGGAGGCAAGCGTCCCATATCTATTCCTTGAAAATTGTTTGGCTGGCTTTGTGGGAAATTTTTCTTCTGAGTATTCGTATTTTTCATATTGCAAAAGTACTAAAACTAAAGCCTTATTTGAAATTCAGTAATTTTAATCTTTTAAACAATGGATATTAACATTATGTTAAAACTTGAAAAATCTTATTACTTTTATACTTATGATTTTTTTTAGAAAAAATATTAACAAAATTCTGACTATAATTTTAAAATCATTTTTTTTAATTGTAATTATTCTAATTTACTTTTCGAGTTGTAAGAAAAAAGAAAATGCTTCCCCCGAAATTTCGGTAAGCAAACCCATAAATAATCAAATTTTTATGATTGGCGACACAATACACATAAGCGGGCATGTGTCTGATGATGTATTGGTTAATAGCGTTTCGGTTTCAATAGTTGATGCAAAATCAATCAGCATTTCTTCTTCCGAAAATTATTCGATTAATAATGAGTCTGCTGACTTTTCGTATGATTTTATTCCAATAATTTCAGAAGCATTAAGCTCAGAATCATATTCTTTAAAAGTTTCGGCTTATGACGGCGACCTTTATACACGGGTATATATTCCAATTATATTATCTGAAAAGCCTTTAATTAAAAGCGGATATTTGGTTTTATACCGAAAAAATGATTATTCAACTTATTTGGGATTTAACGATAATGCTTTAAATGAAATAAATAAGAAAACAATTAACGATATATCTAAAACAATAACAATTGATTACAACGAAAATTTATTTTACTATTATGGGATTTCTTCAGGCAATTTAATTGCTTTAAATAGCGATGATTTAATTGAAAAGTGGCAAGTTTCGGGAATCAACAATTTCCAACCAGATTATTTAAGCAATATGAAAGTGACTAATAATTTATTGTTTGTTAGCCATCAAAATGCGAGGATTAATGCTTACGATAAATTTGGAAACATTAGAAAATCGGCACAACTGAACGATTTAAGTTACGAAACTGGAGTTTTCAATGTTCATAATGAATTTATTGTTTGTTTTTCGAGCAATAATTATCAGAAAAGGATTGAATGTTTGAATTACGAAACTGGAAGTCCAATGTCGTATAAAGTAATTGATTTTGATGCTGTTGGAATAGAAAACTACAATAACGAAAAAATTGTGATTTTCGGAAACAAAAACAATATTACAAAAGCGTGTACTTTAGATGTTTATCAGAATATTATTTATGAAATTACGAATTTTCCGCAAGGTAAATTACAGGCTGTTGCAAATATTTCTGAAACAGAAACTTTGCTATTAATTGATTCGAAAGTTTATCTTTTTAATAAAACAAACGTCAATATTTCTTTGTTTGGCATTTTTGCAAATTCACAATCAATAAGTTATGATGAAATATCAGGGGAACTTTACATTATTGCAAATGATAAGTTACAAATTTATGACTTTGCAAGTTCGCAATTGTTGAATGAAAAAATGTTTGAGGATACGGTGTTTGGAGTTGTTCCGGTTTGTGGTTTTTAAATAAGAAGTTTAAACGAGACGCTTACTGCATGTGCTTTAAAAAACGTAGAACTCTCTATAAAACAATTTATCAATTCAGCAATGTAACAATTTGCCAATTACTTAACCATAACCCAAGCCTGAAGCCCGTTATCAATAGCTCTGAGTTTTTGTAATTCTGAATCTGCGGTTTTTCGTGTTTCAAAATTTCCTAGCGAGATTCTGTGAAGTCCTTTATCAAGAAAAATTTCTGCTGAAATTCCTTTTTTAATAAATTGGTTTTGAAGCGATTCTGCATTTGATAAATCCTGAAAACAACCAGCAATTATGTAGCAATTTCCTTTTTTAACTTCATTAATCTGAACTTTTGCAATTTCATCAACTGTTTTTGTTTTTTCTTCCACAACAGGTTCTGAAACAACATTTTTTACAATCGCTTTTACAGTATCTATATTTGCTGTTTTATTTTCGACAATTACATTAGTGCTTTCGCTATACATCAGAGCGTTAGACTTTTCTGAGCTTTTTTCGATTGCTTCGCTTACTGGATTTGAAGCGTAACTATAGTTTGTATCAATTTTAAAATCTGATTTTGCTTTTGTAGAATCGAAAATGCTTGTTTTAAAAGGCGTTAGTAAAAAAGCAACAGCCAAAGGAACTATAATAAGTCTTGAATAATTAAATCGTTTTTTTTTCTGTGGACGGAATTTTTCTGAATAGTTTTTTTCAATAATATCTTGAGAAATTTTTTCTATTTCGGGAAATGTAAATTCGCCTAATCCAAATGAATTAAGAAATAAATTGTTTCTTTTTATTGGCTCAAACAAAAGATTATTACCAGAATCAAGAATCAATTTGCCAACCTCATCAATTTCGACCTGTTTATTGTAATCAAGATAGCTGTTTAAATATTTGATTTGTTCGTCGAGTTTAATCTTTGCTTCGAAATAACTAATGTTTTCAATATTTGAAATATAATTCAATAAAAGCCCATCATTTGTTGACAGATTTTTATTAAAAACCAATGATTTTGAAGGTGGAATAAAAGTTTGACGAGCCTTATCTAATTTAGCAGAATTATAATTACAAATAAATCCACCAAACCCAGGAATGACCACACAATCATGTGTTAGCAACAGCTCTTTAATATAAAAAAATAAGTTAACCATAATAAAGTTTCAAAATTACATATTAAAAGCCCCTATCTCAATTATAGTTTTCAACATAATAATAACATTCTGGTGTTGAAATAAAAATTTCCGTTTTTAGTTTTCTATGTAGTGTCTCTTAGAAAACTCCAATAATTTCGTTACTCTGGTTTTGAAAACAGTCATTTACATTCGTAAACTCCTTATTTTCAAAACTGCGAAAGCCTCATTCTTGAAGTTTTCTAAAGAAACACAGTGTTTTCTTATTGACACTATGTATGGTGCTGAAATAAATATTGAAAAAAAATCTTATTGTTGATGATTTCACCAGCATTTCACTCTTTGTCAAATCTTGAGTTGTTGGAAGCAACTCCAACATAGGTATAAGAACAAAATAAAATGTTAAAAAACTAAACCGACACAAACCTATTATATAAAAACGCAGTCTTAGTTAAAACTACTTTATTTTCATTTTTTTTGTGGCACGAATTCTGTAAATTGAGCATATCATTTAAAAAATAAAGTTATGGCACAATTAGTTTTTAAATCAGACATCGAAAACAGCTTAATGCAAATTTTTGAGTTAGTAATGCCTTATATGAAAGGTCTTGTTTACGAGCAAATTCTAGTTTTATCAGAAGGTAAAACAAAAATGATTTTAAATAAAACTGATTGTGGATATAGATATAATGGAACGATTTTAACTCCTGAAAAAATTAAAAAGTGGGTTTCTTAGTTTTTCGTACGTGTTGTTTTTGAAGAGGTTGTCAGATAATGGCGACCTCTTTTTTTATTTCAAATTTCTGTAATGATAGATTATCCGAAGTTTGTATTTTTTAAAATATAGCTTAATTTATTGTTAAACATGTAAACTTATTTAAGGACTAAAAACTTGAAGCCAGTTTTTTATCCAAAACATAAATACTAATCTGTCTAGCTCCTTCTTTTGAGTAATTAAATTTACAGTTTAGATTTTCCAATAACAAACTAATATCATTTTTGATTTTTCTGTCATAGGTATTAAAAGCTGGGGTTTCATAATCTTGTAATGCCCTTCTAAAGTTTTCATTATTAATAAATGGACTTAAAGAATTCTCTTTTAGGCTTTTAATATATTTGTCGAATAATGAAATAAATTGCTCAGTATCAAAAAGTTTCATTTTGTGTAGCTTAATATCTTGTGCTAAAGTTTTACGAACATATTCGTCTTGAACCTCGGCACGGAAAGATTTCCGCTGTTTTAATGTAGAAGTTGTACCAAGGTAAATTGCCTCAAAATTTTTCAAATAATCTTCGCTAACTTCAATAGTATCTCCTGTATATTGATTTTTAATTTTGTCGCCAAATTCAAAGTTAACTGCATACAAATAATTTCCAATATCTCGTTTAATTTGCTCTTCATTGAAATGATAAATTGCTTCTTTAACTTCTTGAAGAACATTATAATCGTACAGATGTTCTATTGATTCGATAAAACCTTCGGGAATAAATTTAGAGAAATTTTTGTTTTTTTGTTCAAAAAAGTCCTTCAAATCATTCATTGTGATAATGTTCCCTGAATTTTGATGTTTCAAATAAAATTCGCCGAATAAACTAATTGATTGTCTGCCCGAGAAACCTTTTCTGCCTTCGTATTCAGATTCTTGAAGCATGTTTTTTCGAGTTTTTTTGTCGAACTTCTTAACATCTTCTTCGTGAAGCCAGCCTGGAATTTTTCCGGTGTAAACATCCATTTTCAAAAGGAATAAATCTTTGTCGATATGTTTGCTATATTTCTCTGAATCAATCCATTTCTTTGCTGTGGGGCATGTGTTATCGAGCCGAGTAGAAATAATAATTTTTGCAAAATTTTCTAAAACTCTTGGTAGAAATTTCTTTTTAATTTGCTCTCCAAATTTGTTTAAGTAAATAGAAACTTCTGTGTTAAAGTCCAAAATATATGGAACATTAACGTTTACAATTCTGTCTTGAAAAGATTTTACATTTTCGTAATGAATTTTATCTTCGGGATTTACCAATCCAACAAACAGTGTATTTACCTGTTCTTCAACAAATTCCACTTTGTGAACGCCATCGCTTATAATTCCATGAAGTGATTTCAAACGTTCAATATTTTGCTCTTTAATATCCATCAAAGCAAGAATTCCATTATTGGTGTAAGCCAAATCGGAATAAATATATTTTATGTTATCGGACTGGAAAAATGTATTAATAAGAGTTTGTAATGTTGGATTTGTAATCGACTGAAACATACGAGTATCGCCAGGATTGTAAACCGAAATTCCTTTTCCAAACTGACGATTGTAATTTGTTGCACGGGCATAAATCATTTTGTAAACATCGAGTGGATTTCCAACTTTATCCATCAATGTGTTATAAATTGAGTTACAAATACTGCACGGAATTTC
>MEND01000080.1:0-2414 GCA_001768975.1 Bacteroidetes bacterium GWA2_31_9
GCACAACAACCACAAGTTCATAGTTGCTATATGGATGAAATTATCAAAAAAAATTTAAAACAAAATCCAGAGTTAGGCGATAAATATTTTGCTTACGAAGAAAACTTGAAAGCTATTCAGAAAGAGCTTGAACTGAATCCAAATTCATTTAAAAATATTCAAACAGATACATTAGTAAATGGCAAAAGAATTATTCCTGTTGTTTTTCATGTTATTCATATTGGAGGAACTGAGAATATTGCAAAAACACAAATTGAAGATGCTGTTGCAAAAATGAACTTAGATTATAACCGCCAGAATGCCGATACTGCAAATACTTTTTCATTATTCAAATCACGAGCTGCAAGTTTCGATATTGAGTTTCGGTTAGCTCGTTTAGACCCAAACGGAAACTGTACAGATGGTATTGACCGAGTTTACGACCCTGCCACAGAATATGCACAATATAACGTTATGACTGCAAACTCTTGGTCCTATAGTAAATATATGAATGTTTACACAGTTAAATTTATTTATCCCGAAGGAATGGATTTGCCAGATGGAGCTTTAATCGGAGGACTATCGCCATTTACGCCAGATAATACACTTTCGGGAACTAGCGGAGATACTCTAAAAGATGGAGTTTTGGTTCGCCACGATGCAGTTGGAACAATTGGTACAGCTGCTAATTTTGCAGGAATTCCTGGTTATAATAACCGAAACAGAGTTATGACTCACGAAACAGGTCATTTTCTTAATCTATATCACACATTCCAAGATATTACTTCATTATTGGCAGGTGGCGATGGTTGCGGACTTTCGATATTTGGTTTTTATATTAGCAATGGCGATGAAATTACTGATACCCCTCCGGTTGCGGTTGCCACACAAGGTTGCCCTGCTGTTGGTAGTGTAAATACTTGCGACCGTTCTGTTTCTCCTTATGGTGATGAACCCGATATGATTGAAAATTTTATGGATTATTCAAATGGAGTTTGCCAGAATGCTTTCACTAACGACCAAAAAACTCGTATAACAACAACTTTAACAACAACCAGACAAAGTTTATGGTCAAAGGAAAATTTAATTGCAACAGGAGTTTTAGATACCACAGCTCAATTATGTGCACCAACTGCCGATTTTTATTATAACCGAACAATGGTTTGTGAAGGCGGAACAGTAGCATTTACAGATTGGTCATATAATGGAGCAACCGATGCTTGGGAATGGACATTTGATGGTGGCACACCTTCTTCATCAACCGAGCAAAATCCAACTGTAACTTACGATACTGAAGGCATTTACAATGTAACTTTGAGAGCAATAAATGCAACAGGTGATGATATTCTTACTAAATCGGCACTTATAAAAGTTTCGGCATTAACTACTGCACAATCAGGCTCTTATTACGAAGATTTTGAAACTGGTCTAATGAGCTCCGAATGGGAAGTTCATAATCAAAATGGAAATCAATTTTCTGTTGTAGATACAGTTGCTTATGACGGAACACATTGTTTAACACTTGGAAACTTTTATGGCAATTCTAGATTTTCTGACGACCATTTAATTACACAGGCATTTAATTTAACTTCATTTTCGGGAGTTCCAAAGCTAAAATTTAAAACTGCTTATGCTGGTAAAAGAAGTATTGTTAATAATCCTTTGACAGGAGTTACAGACACTACCGATTATTTCGACAATCTAAAAGTTTATGTTTCATATACATGCGGACAGACTTGGAATCCTATTTACAACAAGTCAACAACTTTACCAACTGTTGCTTTAATGGAAACTGGATTTAAACCATCGGATTTAACAGAATGGAGAGAAGAAGTAGTTAGTTTAACATCATATTATTCCAAACCAAATGTGAGATTTAAATTTTATTTTAAAAGTGCAGGTGGAAATAATCTTTATATAGATGATATCAATATTGATGTTCCAACAACAATTGATGAAATTTTAGCTAGCTATAATGTCAATATTGTTCCTAACCCAATTAAAGACGATGCTGTAATCTTTTTCGAAACTGCTAAAAATGAAAATGTATCTATCAAATTATATGATATTGTTGGTAAAGAATTAGCCAACGTTTTTGACGGAAATGTTGAATATGGCTCACATGAATTTAATTTAAATAGCAATTTATTTAATTCATCAGGAGTTTATTTTGTAAAAATCAAAATCGATAATTACGAAATGGTCAAAAAAGTTATATTTAATAAGTAAAATTGTTTTAAAATTTATACTTTTAAATCCTCCACATATGGGGGATTTTTTTTTACTAAAACTTATTGATTATGAAATAATCATGACTAAAAAAGAAACACTAAAAAGTTTAGGATTTAGAGATTTAGAATTTAGAAAATTAGGAATGAACTGCGTAGCAACCTCAAATCCAATTTAATGTAATATTTAAAATAAAACTTTGCGTC
>MEND01000080.1:2455-11887 GCA_001768975.1 Bacteroidetes bacterium GWA2_31_9
AAGAATATTATAATCATAATACTAGTTGCTTTTTCAATTTTATCGAATGCTCAAAAAGTAAATGTTTCTCCCGATAATCATAAGTGTAATAAAGCAAAAAATACTGTTATTAATAAAAGCATTCAGCAAACTAATCCTGAATTAAATAAATATGATGTTAAATTTTATTGGATTGATTTAACAGTATTAAACACAACAACATATATAATAGGAAATACTTCAATTAAAGCTGAAACTAGAGAGCCTATTGATACTTTTGTTTGTCAACTAGTAAATGAGTTAACTGTTGATTCTGTAATTTATAATTCTTCTCAAGTAGCTTTTAATCATGCAAATCACGAATTAAATATATTTCTCCCAACTACAGTTAACATTGGCGAATATATTTACTTAACTATTTATTATAATGGAAACCCAGGAACAAATTCAAGTTATATGGGAATTGATCATGCGAATTCACCAAGTTGGAATAAACAAGCAACTTGGACACTATCGGAGTCGTATCACGCAAAAGAATGGTTTCCATGTAAGGAGGATTTAGTTGATAAAATTGATTCTGCGTATATTTTTGTTACAACTACAAATAATTGTAAAGCAGGAGCTAATGGACTTTTAGAAGGAGTTGATACAGTTGCAGGAAATAAATTGAAATTTAAGTGGAAAACTTACTATCCAATTGATTATTACCTAATATCATTATCTGTTTCGGAATATGTCGAATATAATATTTATGCACATCCTGTTAATTTTTCAGATTCAATTTTAATTCAGAACTACATTTACAGCAATCCAGCGACTTTGCCATATTTCAAAAATTCAATAGATCAAACTGTAGATTGTATTGAATTATTTTCAGATAAATTTGGTTTGTATCCGTTTGCTAATGAGAAGTATGGTCATTGTATGGCACCTATTTCAGGCGGTATGGAACATCAAACAATGACAACGTTAGGATTTTTTAATTTGCAATTGGTTGCTCATGAGCTTGCACATCAGTGGTTTGGCGATAATATAACTTGTAGTACATGGCAAGATTTATGGATTAATGAAGGATTTGCTTCATATAGTGAATATATTACAGAGCAGAATATTAATTCTCAGGCTTCTGCAGATGTTTGGATAGATGATTGTCATACAGAAGTATTAACTCAGCCTGATGGAAGTGTTTATATTCCGTTTGCAGACGTTATGGATGAGAACAGATTATTTGATTATCGTTTAACTTACTTAAAAGGAGCAGCTATTATTCATACAGTTCGGTATATTATTAATAACGACTCAATATTTTTTAAAATTTTAAAAGATTATAATGTTGATTTTAAGGATAGTGTTGCTAGTGGAGACGATTTTAAAAATTATTTAAATTTAAAAACAGGAATTGATTTTACAAGCTACTTCAATGAGTGGTATTATGGCGAAGGTCATCCCATTTATAATGTTGTTTGGTCGCAAATAAGTGACACTGTAACTGTACAAATTACTCAAAATACATCTACAAGTATTACTACTTTTTTTAGTAATCCTTTTGATATTTTGCTTTCATATTCTGGCGGAGATACACTTATAAGATATACTCCAAATTCGAATATTGATGTCGTAAAATTTGTAATTCCACATCCAATAAATAATATCTCTATTGACCCCGATAATTGGATTGTAAACGAAGAAGGAACTATTGTTGTTGGAAATAGTAAGCTTAATAATACTTTGGTTGAAGTATATCCAAATCCTGCAAATGAAACGTTATTTATTGAAAACCTCAGTAATGCAGGTATTCAAATTTTTGATATAAGAGGACAGCTTTTATTTGAAAAATACAGCGTTAATAATAATGTAAATATTGATGTAAGTAATTATAATGCTGGAATTTATTTATTAAAGATTTCAGAAAATAATCAACTACAAAATTTCAAGTTTATTAAGGAATAATAAGGTTTACTCTTTAAACTTTAAACTTTTAGCTTTGAACTGTGAACTTGGAACTTTGAACTTGGAGCTTTGAGCTTGGAACTTGGAACTTGGAATTTGGAACTTGGAACTTGTACTTGGAATTTGCGAAAGTGAGACTGTGGGAAAGTGAGACGATGCTACAATGTGCTGATTCTCATTTTCTCACATTCTTTTTCTTGGAACTTGAAATTTGCAAAAGTGAGACAATGGGAAGGTGAGACGGTGAGATAATGTGCTGATTCTCACTTTCTCTTCGACTCACTTTCTCACTTTCTTCTTCTTGGAATTTGGAACTTGGAACTTGGAACTTGGAGCTACTCCTTAATATGCCGTAAATAATACTCTTCGCTTATATTTTGTTTTGGCAATGGTGGTTTTTCAACAAAAAAGAAAATTCCCCCCCAACTATGGATCGTTTTTGAATATATTGTAAAGTTTCCATTGTCGTTATAAATCACTTTATAGGTTTTTTTGTTTGAATCTTCAATAACTTCTTCAGTACGAGATTTAGGATATTTCTCATTTAGCTCTTTAAGAATAATTTCTGTGTTTGGTTTTTCGACTTTTGGTTCATTAACGATTGTTTTTTCTACAGGTTTAGTTGTTGCCTTTGTTTCAGGTTTTACTTCAATTTCAACTTTTGTTTCCTTAATCGGCTCTTCAATAGGTTCTTCTGTGATTTTTGTTTCGGCAATAACTTCATGTTTTTCTTCCTTTATTGGCTCAATGTTTTCAATTTCAGTTTCTTTAACTAAAGACTTAACTTCTTCTTTGACAACTGGTTTCTCTTCAACTTTTTCTTCTTTAACTGGAACAGCTTGAGCAATTTCTGTTTTAGGTTCTTTAACTGGTTCAGTTTTGACGACTGGATTTTTTTCTGATTCAATTCTGTTTTTTTCAATAAACAAAGCCACTTCATCTACTTTTGGCTCTTCGAATATTTTTCTTGCTTCAAAAACTTGTTTATTTAGAATTTTATCAAATTCAACTTCGTTCTGACTTAATTCAACTTCTGAAATTAAAGCAATTGCTTGCTCCTTATTTTCAACTATTTTATTATTAATAAATAATGTGTAAACGTCTTCAATCCTAAATCGTGCAAAGCTTTCAGCAGGATTAATTTTCAGTACTTTTCGATACCAAACAACAGCTTCAGCATATTTTTTTTCTTTATAAAGTTCATTTGCCTTATTTAGAATTTTTTTATCGTCGTCAATTTTTTTTGGAGAATCAGATGTTAATTTAAAAGCATCGGGATTTGAAAAATCAAGACTATCAATATTTTGTGCGATAGATAATGTTGTAAATCCAATAAAAAAAGAAATTATTAATATTCGCATAATCAATTAATTTGTGTGCCAAAATTACAAATTTTATTCCATACATTAATACTCAGATGAAACGCCCATGATTAATAATAAACACACGACTTGTTCCGATAAAATCGAAAAGGGAATGATTATAAGGAGAAGACTAGCCACAGATTACACAAATTTTACTCATAAATCGCATATTTTTAAGGCATTTTCCGAAATAAATTCGGGACGACTTGTTCCGATTCATCGGAATGCTGTGAGTCGCTTCGCTATGTTCACAGATTTAAAACAACCAAAGGTTGTTTTATTTGTGCTAATTCAAAAAAATCTGTGAAACAAATTTGTGTAAATTCGTGCAATCTGTGGCAAAAAAAATAATCTATTCAAAATCATATAAATATAAATTAATAAACACATGGAAATCATGATGGTTTAATAATATAATTATTCAATTGTTAAGGTGTATAAATTAGGTGTTTGGGATAAATTTATTTATAATTTATGGAATTCAAAAGCTATTTGTATCTAATAGTAAAAGCGAATTATTAATTTAAATTAAATAGCCATGAAAACAATCGTTTATTTATTAATCTGCATCGTAGTGCCAATTTTTTGTTATTCAAATAATGAAAAAGTACTAAATTCAACTGTGAAAAATGTTACTGTATTTTTGAATTCTGCTCAAGTAAATCGTAGTGCTAACTTTAGCCTTGATGCTGGAACAACAGATTTGATTTTTGAAGGAATTTCTCCATTCATTAATTCTAAAAGTATTCAAGTTAAAGGAACAGGAAAAATCACAATTATTGATGTTAAATACCGAATTTTACAGCCTGAGATTGAACTTCCCACATTTACTACTTTGCCTCCAAAAATCATTAACGATATTAAACTTTTGGAAGATTCTTTAAATGATTTATCGTTTGATATTGACGATATTTTGAACAAAAAAGAGGTGCTAAATCTTGAAAAAAATGTTTTGCTTCAGAATAAATTTATGAAAGGCTCTGTTGATACAATTCCCGAGTTAAAAGATGCAATGTCGTATTTAAGAAAACAGCTTAATGATATAAATGCTGAATTGAATAAGCTTAAACGTATTGAGTTTAAGTTAAATAGTAATAAATCTGAAATGCAACAGCGACTTAATACATTAAAAGCATACAATAATCAGAAAAATCCTGAAAAGTCAAAAGACGTAAAACATCAGGTTGTTGTTACAGTTTCTGTCGATGAACCTGTACAAGGGAAACTTAATATTAATTATATGGTTACTAACGCTGGATGGAATCCTGAATATGATATTAGAGCAGAAGGAACAGACAAGCCAGTTACTTTGGTTTACAAAGCAAATGTGTATCAAAATTCAGGTGAAAAATGGGAAAATGTTAAGTTAAAGTTATCTACAATTAATCCAAATCAGAGTTATGCAAAGCCAAATTTAGGTGTGCTTTATTTGAACTATTTGTATAACACTGTTGTATTAGCACAAAGTAGAAGAGAACAAATGAAAGAAGGAAATTATGCAGGATGTGTTTCTCAACCTGCTTATTTGGATGATGAATTAGAAAAGAATAAAATGAAAGATGTAATGGCAAATTATTCTTCAGATTATACACAAGCTCAACAAACAATGACAAATGTTGAATATGATATAAATCTTTCATATACTATACCTTCTGATGGACAGTATCATAAAGTTGCAGTTCAAAACTACGAATTAGCAACAGATTATTACCATTATCTTTTACCAAGAATTGACAAGCAAGCATATTTGGTTGCTAAGATTACCGATTGGGGCAAATTGGATTTGCTTGCAGCAAATGCAAATATTTACTTTGAAGGAACTTACGTTGGAGAAACTTCAATAAATCCTAGCATTTTACAAGATACTATGGAAATTTCATTAGGCAAGGACAGAGGTATTATTGTTGAAAGAGTTAAGGATAAGGATAATGTTAGAAATGAATTAATTGGCTCAAATGTCAAGAAGACTATTCAATATAATATTAAGCTGAAAAACAATAAGTTGCAATTATGCAATTTAGTAATTGAAGATCAAATTCCAATATCACAAAATAATGAAATAATAGTGAAAGATTTAGATTTGTCGAGTGCTGAGTATAATAAATTGAATGGAATTCTTACTTGGAAAGCTAAATTGAAATCTCAAGAATCAAAAACTATATCATTTTCTTATGAGATTGAATACAATAAAAATAAACAGTTAGCAAGTGCATTTTAAACTATGTTTTACATTTATAGAAAGACCACAATTTTAGTGGTCTTTTTTTATTTTCAACAATTATTACAACAACCATTCTAAAAAACATACGTCTTTCATAAAAAATGTGTAAAAAATATTAATGATTTAAAAATTGTTAATTATATTTACACCAATTAGAGTAAGCTACATAGATGCACTAATAGCTACATAGATGTTAATCAAATTGGACATTGAGCTTGTCGAAATGCCAACTTCGATTTGGACTAACTACAAAGATGTTAAAGATGCTACACAGATGCTTGTAACAGTTTATCACAATTATTATGAAAAGACAATTATTTTTAAACACTAGGTTTTTGCGTATTTACTTTTTAAGTTTATCGTTACTTTTTGTAACATCAATACTTAATGGTCAAATACTGACTTTTGAATTTGCAACTGCTACAGGGAGTGAAGTAACATATGCATCTAATTTTAATGATGCAAATTTAACTTCATCAGTAATTTCAAGAGGAACAGGTCTAACTGCTTCGGGTAATACTGGGAGATTTAATGCTATAGATTGGGCTACGACTTCAATTGCAAATGCTGTAAGTAATGACGATTATATGGAATTTACAATAACACCAAATACAGGTTATCAATTTGATGTAAGTTCAATTGTAATAAATGTTCAACGTTCAGCTTCAGGTCCAAGTGCTGTAGCTTTAAGAAGTTCAGTTAACAACTATACTACAAATTTAGATGCTGAATATGCTATAACAGATAATACGACTACTCAAATATTTACATTCACTTTTGCACAAGCTAATTCTAATGTTGCTGTTACTTATAGGTTTTATATGTATGCTGAAGCAACTACTGGCTCTGGTGGAATTGGAGATGGTGCTGGAGATGATATTATTGTAAATGGAACTGTATCTCCTTTTAATTGCAATGCTCCAGGTACTCAAGCATCAAATATTACATTTTCAAATGTTGCTCTTAACTCAATGACAGTGAATTGGACTATTGGTAATGGCATTTCAAGAGTAGTTAAAATGAATACAACTAATTCATTTACATCACCAGTTGATGGAACAACATACACAGGAAACCCAATTTATAGTGGAGCAGGAGAGCAAACAATATATGTTGGAACAGGCAATACTGTTAATGTTACAGGATTATCTTCAAATCAGAATTACTACTTTAGAGTATATGAGTCCAATTGTACAGGTGGAGCTATTGTTTATCAAACATCAACAGAAACTAATAATCCAAATAATCAAACAACATTATCACCATGTAATAGTGCTACAACACAGGCAAGTAATATTACATTTCCTAGTGTATTATCAACATCGGTAAATGTATCATGGACAAATGGAAATGGCGATTACAGAATTGTTGTTGCGAAACAAGGAAGTGCTGTAACTGCCACTCCAACTAACGGAACAACATATACAGCTAGTTCGAATTTTGGAGCTGGAACTGCAATTGCTGCAAATGAATTTGTAGTTTATAATGGCTCGGGAAATTCTGTGACAGTTTCAAATTTGACTGTTAATACTAATTATCATTTTGCAGTTTTTGAATTTTGTGCTCCTTCAGGTAATGGCAGTGAAAGTTATTTAACCTCAAATCCTCCATCTAACAGTATTACAACAGTAAATAATATTCCAACAAAATGTTTTGAAATTGAAAGCATATTAGTTGATGCTTGTGCAAGGGAAGCGATTGGATTCAAGGAAGGTCCAAATGAAATGGTTAGATTTAAAGTTGGAGGTTCAGATTTAGACTATACAAATTTGTCAGTAATATGGCCAAATAGTACATGGAATGGAATATGTCAAAATGCTTCAACTGCAGAGATAACAAGTTTGCTAAATGCTACAATTCAAAGCTGTGGTCATTTAATTGAACCTACTTCGAACATTCTACCTGCTGGAGCAAATATTCTTTTAATTACCAGTTCTGATACATTAATAAACTCTGTTAGGTATTTTGATATATTAGGAAACTCTTTTCAATATTTATCTGATACACTTTATGTGATTTATCAATGTTCAAATTTAACAGGAAATTATGCTTCAGGACATTTCGCAAATACAGGTACTGGAATTAGAACATTAGAAATGACTTTTTCTGGTGCTGGAGGTTGTACTGAATCAGTTTCTTATGATAGAGCACTTTTACAAGGTGGTGATGGCGATAGAGTTGATTATGACTGGGATAATACTGCACATTATGTTAATGATGGTTGTCAAGCTCCATTTGAGCCTGCTGGAGTTACAGCTATAAATGTCAATAGTATAACAGATATTTGTATTGGAGAAAGTTTGTTTTTAGATGGAACTGCTGTGGGAAATTATACCAATCTATATTGGTCGGGTGGAGCAGGTACTTTTTCATCACCATCTACATTATCAACTACATATTCTCCAGCACAGGGAGAATCTGGTACAGTTTTATTATTTTTAAATGCTGAATCTGGTTCTTGTGGTTCTGTTAAAGATACAGTTGAAATAAATATTCATCCTTTACCAACTCCAACAATCTCAAATGATACAACAATTTGTAGTGGTTTTTCAGCTTCATTGACTGCTGGAGGTGGTTCAACTTATGCATGGTCAAATGGTTTGCCTTCAAATGCTACTGTGAGTGTAAGTCCAACTGATACAATTACCTATAATGTTACAGTTACTTCTGCTTATGGTTGTAAATCAGATACAAGTGTAACAGTTAGTGTTAATCCAAATCCAACTGTTACAGCAACTTCAGATGCTACCAACGATACTATTTGTAAGGGAAGTAATGTAACGCTATCAGGCTTTGGAGCAAATACATATCTATGGAATAATGGAGTGAATAATGGAAATGCCTTTGCTCCTTTATCAACAACAACATATACTGTAACAGGAACAGACTTAAATGGTTGTAAGGATACTTACCAAATTACAGTTACAGTTAATGAACCAATAGCAGATGCAGGTACTAATCAGTCAATTTATACAAATACAAATACTAGTTTATCAGGAGGTGCAGGTAATAGCACTGGACCTTATTCATATTCTTGGTCTCCTACAAATTTATTAGTTGATCCAAATGTTCAAAATCCTACAACTGTAAATTTAACTAATACAACAACTTTTACACTGACAATAACAGATTCTTTTGGGTGTACAGATACAGCACAGGTAACTATTGATGTTACTGGTGGAAATCTAAGTATTACAACTATTGCAAGTACCGCAATTTGTGTTGGAGATTCAATTAATTTGACCTCAAATCCTTCAGGAGGAACTGGAAGTAATACATATTCGTGGGCTTCAGTTCCACCTGGTTTTTCTTCTACTTCACAAAGTCCACAAAATGTAAAGCCTACTGTAACAACTACATATACTGTAGTAGTTACAGATGCTGGAGGTATAACTGCATCAGCAAATACAACAATTAATATTAATCAGTTACCAACGGTTACTGCTTCCTCAAACGATGCAGATAGTACAATTTGTAATGGCTCACAAATTACATTAAATGGGGGCGGTAGTGCAACTTCGTTTATTTGGGATAATGGTGCTTCAAATAACTCTGCATTTACTCCTTCCTTAGGTGTTACAACATATACTGTTACTGGTACAGATGTTAATGGTTGTAAAAATGTATCAACAATTGCAATAACAGTTAATGCTTTACCATTAGTTACTGCGACTGCTTATGATAATGATACTATTTGTGAAGGTGATGCAATCACATTAAAAGGCTCAGGCACATCTGGGAATGTGTATTCTTGGAGTAATGGCGTAACTGATAATCTGTCATTTGTACCAACTGCAACCCAAACATATACTGTTACAGCTACGGGTTCAAATACATGTATAAATACAGCTCAAATTACTGTAACTGTGAATGAAAAGCCAATACTTTCAACAGATTCAACGCAAACTGGTTGTAATC
>MEND01000081.1:0-6912 GCA_001768975.1 Bacteroidetes bacterium GWA2_31_9
AATAGCAAGAATAAATTCTTACTTAATAATTCCGGTTGGTGCAAATAAAATTGTTGCAATAATTACAAGAGTTAAAATACAGGATGAAACCGAAATTGAAAAAAATAGCGGTTCAATAACGCTTCCAAAAGCACAAAGATATCTTGTTGCAACTATGATAGGAACAATTGAAGGTGATATAGATTATATTCAGGGAGTTTATAATTATCCAATACTCGATAATCCGGTTTGGTATGTTACAAAAGAAGACTTAAACCGAATATTTGATACAGAACCTAAAGAAAAAATAAACTATTCCGAAGATTTTTATTTACCAGTTGGGTATTCTCCGGCATTTTCAGACTACAAAATAAGAATAAACCCTGACAAATTTTTTGGAAAACATGCTGCAATTCTTGGAAATACTGGTTCAGGAAAATCGTGTACAGTTGCTTCAATCATACAAAGCATGTTTAGGTATAAATTTGTGAATGATAAATATAAGGAGACAGAACTTTGTAATGCACATTTTGTAATATTTGATACAAATGGTGAATATAAAAGAGCTTTTATAGGAACCAAGGAGAAGCCTTTTGATAAATCAAATAATGTAAATGCCTTACATTTAGATCAAAGTATTTTACAAGTACCTTTCTGGTTTATGAATTACGATGATTTTGATTATTTATTCAAACCTAGTGAAGCTACTCAAGTTCCAATATTAAAAAGAAGTTTATCAATTGCAAAAAACTATAAAGAGACAACGACAAAGAAATTATTACCAAGGACTTATCTTTTTTATTTTAATGAATTATTAAAAGAATGTCAATCACCTGACTTCAAATTAAGAAATCGTATTTATAATGAACTTAAAGATTTTTGCGTTGAATTTAATAAACTTGTGATTGATTACGATACTACTGAATTTAAGCGAATTCTTAAACTTATATATGGGGAGCGTCAAAAGTTCACCAAACCAGACAAATACATTGAAGGCTTTTTAAATCCTACGGTCTTTTCACAAGCTTACGATGCATTAAGTACTGAGTTAATAAAATACAATGAAGAACTTAATAAGCAAGTTGTCTCAGAAGAAAGGAATATTGATCTTCCAGTATATTTTAGTTACGAAAAATTAGTTAATCAATTTATAGATAATGCGGTAGATGAACTTGAAACATCAAATAACAGAATACGTGAATATGTAGCAACTCTTAAGCTCAGATTACAAAGTTTTTTAAATGATGAAAGAATTGCATTCCCTTTAATGTTCAAGAAAAAAGATACATTTAATGATGCATTAGCAATTTTTATAGCTTTTATTGTAGGAGATTTATTTAAAATATTTGACAAAGGAAATGAAGATATTTATTCGAAATATTTTCTAAAAAAAGCAGAAGAGGGCAATGGTAAAGAAATTAGTAAAACTAAAATTAATCAAATAACTATTATTGATATGTCTTTATTACCATTTGAGGTTTTAGAGACAATTACAGGACTAATTGCAAGATTATTATTGGAATTCGTGTCCAGATTCAGTCCAGATGACAGGGGTAAGTTCCCAATAGTAATGGTTTTAGAAGAAGCTCAAAATTACATACCAGAAAAAGACAGAGGTGATAGAATTTCAATATCAAAAAGAGTATTTGAACGAATTGCAAGAGAAGGTAGAAAGTATGGAATTTCTTTATTAGTATCAAGCCAAAGACCGTCAGAATTATCAAAGACCGTACTATCGCAATGTAATTCATTTATTATACACAGATTACAAAATCCAGAAGATCAAAAATATGTAAGACAGTTAGTTTCTTCGGCAAATGAGGATATTTTACAACAATTGCCAATATTACCACAGCAACATGCAATAATTACAGGAGATGGAGTAAGAACTCCCGTACAAATGAAAGTAAACACTGTCAATCCAAAGCCTAATAGTGAAAATCCTGAATTTGTAAATAATTGGATAAAGGACACAAAAATAGATTTCCCAGACTATAAGAAAATTGCTTCAAAATGGGAAAAAGGAGAAAAATAAACTTAATAATAGAAATACAGAGAATTTGACTCAAAAGATGAAATTTACCTGAATTATTAAAATTTTCTATCAATCTCTTTTTCACAGTAAAAAACTCATTCCCCTTTTAATCCTATATTCTTCTTAGGTTTACAAAGATGCTTTTCTTTTTCAGCTGCTTTGCCGCACTTCTCACAAAAATATTTTGGATTTTCTTTGTTTTCTTTTTCGGGTGTTTTACAGCGTTTCTTTGTTGTCATTTTTTAGTAAAAATAATTAATTTTTACATCTTCACAATAATAAACTCTGTCCTCCTATTAAGTTGATGTTCTTCTTCGGAGCAGTCAGACTTTAGGTTACCTTCGCAGGCACAGCCGTTTACAAGTTTGCTTTCGCCGTAGCCTTTTCCGTAAATTCGGTCTTTTTCAATGCCTTTTGCTCGAATATATTCGGCTGACGATTTAGCTCGTTTATCGGATAGGTTTAGGTTGTATTGGGCAGTAGCACGGCAGTCGGTATGCGAACCAAGCTCAATAACCATTGTTGGGTTTTCGTTCATTACTTTTACGATTTTTTCTAACTCTGTGGCAGCATCAGCACGTATGTTTGATTTGTTGAGGTCGAAATATATTGGATTGATATTGATAAGTTTGCCTATATCGGCTCCAACTTCAATTTTATCAAGTGCAATATCCAAAAATTCGTGCATATTAATAATACCATATTCCTTTATTGTATGATTGAATGGAACTGTTTTTGCTAAATATCCGGCTTTTTGAATAATTATTTCGTATTTAAGTTCATCGCCAATTTTTGCAGTATTCATGTCTTTAAAGAAATCTCCTTTTTCGGTAGTTTTTGTATCAATTAAAGTTTCATTTGTTGTTATGTTTCTTACTGTAACTTCAACTTCGGAAATAATATCTCCTGTTTTTTTGTCTTTAATAATTCCGTAAAGTGCTATTGGTTGTTGTTTCAAGAGAGGAATATTAACTGTTAATGCTCCTGTTTTAATTCCTTCGGTAGAAATATTCTTTGTGTTTGAAGCATAATCTTGTTTGTTTGCAGTAATTGTGTATTTCATGCCAAAATCGGCTGTAAATCTGAATTTTCCGACTGAGTCTGATGTCAATTCAAAAAGTTGCTCGCCAATATCATTTTTTACAATTACTTTAGATTCAGTAATTGGTGTTAAATCGGTACTATCAGTTACTATTCCTCTTACAACTATATAGGCAAGAAAATCGGATTCAATTATATAAATGTCATCGTCGCCTTTTCCGCCTTCACGGTTCGATGCCAAATAACCAGTTTGATTGTCGTTATTTAGTACAAAACAAAAATCGTCCATTGAGCTATTAACTGGTTCGCCAAGGTTTGTAATATTTTTGAACATTCCATCTGGGCTGAATTTTGCATAAAAAATATCTAATCCACCAAGCCCAACTTGTCCGTCAGATGAGAAATAAATATTATAGTCGTTTGCAAACGGAAACATTTCATTTCCCTGTGTGTTAATTTCTGGTCCTAAATTAATTGGATTACCAAATCCATTAGGTTTTATATCAACATAGTAAAGGTCGGTTCCGCCAAAACCGCCCGGCATGTTTGAGGTAAAAAACAGTTTTTTGCCATCTTTTGATAGTGCAGGATGTCCAACAGAATAGTTCTTATTATTGAAAGGCATAGTGTCAATATTTGTCCATTTTCCATTATTCAAATAGGCTTTATAGAGCATCAAATTATTAATGCCTTTATCGGAATTTGTTTTTTGTCCGTTTATAAAATTATTTCTTGTAAAGTAAACTATTGTTCCAGTTGAGTCGAAACATAATGGTCCTTCGTGAAACTTTGTATTTATTTCATTACTAAAGCTATGAAATTTGTTTTTAGCGTCTTTTAGGCTGTCATAAACCATAATGTCGAGAAAAGGTTTTTCGTTCCACGCATAGTTATTTTTAATAATCATATTAACATCTCTGGCGGTTGCAAATACAACTTTTTGAGCAAAATTAACTGCACCGAAGTCGGCAAACTCTGAATTTAAAATTTCAAAATTTCTAACGTTGAAAAAGGATTTTTGATTTTTGATTTTTGCTAAATAATCTTTATTGTTCATGTAGCTTTTAGCTCTGCTATCTTCGGCTTTTTTAAGCTGATATTTTTCGAGCCATTTGTCAGCCTCGCTGTATTTTTTGTTACATCTTAATGCTTGTGCATATTTGTAAAGATAACTTGCATCAAGTGAGTCGATTTGCATGGCTTTTTCGTACCAAACTTCTGCTTTGTCGGTTTTGCTCATATTAAAGTAGCAATCGCCGAGTTTTGCTGAAAACTTGTTTACATCAAACTTTTGTTTAGCAAGTTCTTCGTATAATTTTGCGGCTTCGAAATATGCAAAACCATTATAAAGTCGGTTAGCTTTATCAAGTTTCGATTGATTTAATATTGCTAATGCTTTATCTATTGTATTTTCTTTGTTTTGAGCAAATACAATAGAATTGAAAAATACTAATATTGATAGAATTGAAAATAACGTTTTCATTTGTTTATGTTTTTTATTAGACGCTGATTTATTAGGATTATTATGATTCTTTTATGCCACAGATTACACTAATTTTCACAGATTTGCTTCGCAGATTTTATTTTAGAATTAACACAGATGAAACAACCAAAGGTTGTTTTAATCTGTATAAATTTGTGTAATCTGTGGCAAAATCTTAAGATAATCATTACTTTGTGTGTCTTATTTAGTCATAGGTTTATAAAGCTATTAATTAGAAATAACGCGGTGATAAAATTTTGTCTTTTCTGAAAATAAAATCATAACTGAGCATAATTTCATGCGAACCATAATTATATTTTGTAAGTTTAGAAATAGTGTAGTCATAAGCATATCCAACTCTTAGTTGGTCGTTTAATTGAAGTTGCATTAATGCACTGAACGAATCGCCCAAACGATGTCCAGCACCAAGCCATAATTTATCTTTGAATAAGAAATTTGCTGTTAAGTCAATTGAAACAGGAGCTCCTTCTGTAACTTTAGTTAATACAGAAGGTTTAAACTTAACACTTTCAGAAATATCAACCACGAAACCTCCAATCAGAAAGTAGTGTCTTTTTTCAGAAAGTTTAGAATAATCTACTGATGCTTCAATCTTATTTTCAAGCAATTTTGGAGTTGATAAACCAACATACCATCTTTCGGAATGATAATATAAACCAAAGCCAAAATTTGGCAATGGTTTATAATCAATATTTGTACTGAATGACTGGTCGTTTTGCTCGGTTAAATCGACACTAGTTAAATTTCCTTTGATAATGTTTACTCCGCCTTTTAGACCAAATGCCAGTTTTGAATTATCTGTAACTTTAATTGTATATGAATAATCGCCATAAACAAATGTTTGATTTATTGGACCAATTTTATCATTCACAACAGATAAGCCTACTGCCATATTTTTATTAATTATGGGTGTGTGAGCAAAAAAGGTTTGTGTTTTAGGAGCACCATCAATACCGACCCATTGGTTTCGTAAAAGTCCTGTAACATTCAAAGCTCCACGACTTCCGGCATAACCCGGATTTACAGCAAGTGTATTAAACATATACTGAGTAAACATCGGGTCTTGTTGTGAGAATGAATTAAATACATTTGTTAACAAGATTGCTACTATGATATAAATTTTTAAATTTTTCATTTTTCGTTCCTCCTTATCTTGTTAAATAAATATATCCTGTTTTAACATCTGAGCCATCGCCCAAATCGAGCAAATAGTAATATGTACCTGGCGGTAATGGCGTAGTTCCAATAGTCATGCTTCCTGTTGATGTTCCATCCCAGTTATTGTGATAATCAGTTGTTTTGTAAACAATATTTCCCCAACGATTATAAACCTCAAATGTATTTCCTGGATAATCAAGTATTCCAACAATTATGAAATTATCGTTTACACCATCGCCATTTGGAGAAAATCCTTGTGGAATAGCTATAGCGATTTCATTAACAATAAGAATTAAATTTACAATACTGTCGCAACCTGAAATACTAGTAAGATTAGCAGTATAGAAGCCCGATTCGGAATATGAATAGCCATTAAATGAATAGCTTTCTCCTTTATTAATTGTTACATTTACAGTGTCGTTATATGTTTCGTTTACTGTTAAATTCAAAGTAATTGTGCTATCGCAATCATTTGACACTGTAATAGTTCTGTAATATATTCCTTCTGTCCAGATTGCTAAACTACCAAACATATAAGCGTCACCATTACAAATACTTTCATTTATTGTAGAGGTCAATAGTGGTTTAACTGTCAAGGTAAGCACAACTGTACTGTCGCAACCATTAATAGATTGGAAAATATTTGTATATGTGCCACTTTCAGTCAATGTTTGAGTTCCAAATTGATAATTTGAACCGAAACAAATTTGTTCAGAATCGGTAGTGTTATAAGTTGGATTTACGGTTAAGTTTAATGTTACAATACTATCAGTACCTAATGAACTTGTAAAAGTTTCAGTGAAAATTCCGTTTGTAGTTAAAGTTTGGCTTCCTAACAAGTAACTTTCTCCATTACAAATATTAGAAGAGATATAAGTAGCAAATTTTGGAAGAACATTAATTACTAAAATTGAACTATCACAAGCACCTCCAGCATCGCAGAGAGTTATGCAAATAGTATCTAAACCAGCAAAACCAGAATTTGGACTGTAAGTTATGCAAAGGTCATTTCCAACGATATTTGAAACTACACTTCCATTATCAAAACAACTTGTAGTAACTGAATATGGTGCAACACCGTCAGCATCAGCAAATGGTATGCAAACAGTAATTGTACTGTCTTGCTGAGTAGTTGCTGTTGAATCGTTAATAACAGGATTGTCGTTTAATGGAATTACTGTGATAACAACTGTAG
>MEND01000081.1:7009-7252 GCA_001768975.1 Bacteroidetes bacterium GWA2_31_9
GTTGATTTCGTCAACTGACACACTAGCATTTCCGTTAAAATTACATGTTCCTATTGTTGCTGTGTAAGGTGCATTTCCATCGTCAGTAAAAGGAATACAAACTGTAATTGTGCTGTCTTGTGGAGTTGTTGCAGTAGTGTCGTTGATAACAGGATTGTCGTTTATTGGAGTAACAATAATATTAACCATAGCAGAATCGCAAAGTCCAAGAGGGTCGCAAACCACAACACAAATTGAATCTAA
>MEND01000082.1:0-8346 GCA_001768975.1 Bacteroidetes bacterium GWA2_31_9
CAAATGGTGGAACTGGCGATTATAGTTATTCATTAAATGGTGGTGTTGCTCAAAGTTCAAACATATTTTCGGGCTTGATTTCAGGAAGTTACAGCGTCGAAGTTTTTGATGTTAATGGATGTTTGGTTACTACAAATTACGTTGTAATTGCAAATCCAGCTTTATTAACTGCATCAGCAACTGCAAGTTCGCAAGTTTCTTGTTTTGACTCTGCCGATGGAGTTGTAACAGTAACAGCAAATGGTGGAACTGGCTATTATAGTTATTCATTAAATGGTGGTGCTGCTCAAAGTTTAAACATATTTTCGGGCTTGATTTCAGGAACTTACAGCGTCGAAGTTTTTGATGTTAATGGTTGTTCAGCTATCACAAACACAAATGTAATTGCAAATCCAACTTTACTAACTGCATCTACAACTGCAAGTTCGCAAGTATCATGTTTTGATTCAGCCGATGGAGTTGTAACAGTTTCTGCAAATGGAGGAACTGGCGATTATAGTTATTCATTAAATGGTGGAGTTGTTCAATCTTCAAATGTATTTTCTGGATTGATTGCAGGAAATTACAGCGTTGAAGTTTTTGATGCAAACAATTGTTCAGCTTTGACTAACGCAAATGTAATTGCAAATCCAGCTTTATTAACTGCTTCTGCAAATGCTTCAAGCCAAGTTTCTTGTTTTGATACTAACGATGGAGTTGTTACTGTTTCTGCAAATGGCGGAACTGGCGATTATAGTTATTCTTTAAATGGTGCTGCTGTTCAATCTTCAAACATATTTTCGGGTTTGATTGCTGGAACTTACAGCGTTGAAGTTTTTGATGCAAATAATTGTTCAACATTAACAAACGCTGTAATAATCGAAAATCAACAAGAACTTAAATTTGAAGCTTCTCAAATATTTACAGGATGTAATGGTTCAAATTCCGGAATTATTAATATTGATGTTGCTTCTGGAACATTTCCATATATATATTCAATTGACGGAGGTTTGAATTATTCTAATTCTAATAAATTCAATTATTTACCAGCAGGCACATACAATATAATTGTTAAAGATGCCAATAATTGTACAAGTACGTTAAACGAGTTTTTAGTTCAAGAAAAAGACGAATTAAGAGTATCTGTAAATATTATTTCTGAAAATAAATGTTATGGGAAAAATGATGCAAGTGTTGAAATAGATGTTGTTAATGGAGAATCCCCATTTAAATACATAGTTGACAATGTTGAATTTAATTCAAATATTATTTCAAATGTTGCATCTGGATATCACGATGTTATTGTAACAGATAAGAATAATTGTTTAGCTACAAACGATTTTAATATTGAAAATAGAAATCCAATTAATGTTGATTTAGTTTCTTATACAGATGCAAATTGTGTTGGAAAATACGACGGCTCAATCAAAGTTGAAGCTTATGGTGGCACAGGAGAGTATGAATATATCTGGTCAAATGGTATGTCTTCCAACTATATATATGGTCTTGATGAAGGAATATATGTTGTAACTGTAACAGATTTAAATAGTTGCTCTGTCGTTTTTGAAAAAAGTGTTGCTCCAGGAAGTGCTGAGTATGAAATTGATGTTAAAAACTCATTCTCCCCCAATAGCGATGGAATTAACGATAAATGGGAAGTTAAAAACTTAGAATTTTATCCCGACAATCAATTAATAATCTTAAATAGATGGGGAAATGAAATTTATACTCAAAACAGATATTCTAATGATTGGGATGGAAGTAATTTGGCTGAAGGAACATATTATTACATATTAAAGGTCAATATGTGTGGCGATTACAAAAAACTTGATGGATATATAACAATATTAAGATAAAATAAATTAAAAAACACTTGACTTTATATAATTATTATATTAATTTAGACTGCATAAAAATAAGAGAAATGATAAACGATTTAAAAAATATTAATTCAAATAACAGCCCAAAAAGGAGCATATATTTTTTTGCCAAAATCTTCTTCTTAGAATCATTCTAAATAAGAGATTTAAAAATTAAAGTTATGAAAAATTCACTAATAATAAAGAAAGCAATGATTATAGAAGACCTTGCCACAGATTGCACAAATTTTACTCATAAATCGAATGTTTTTAAAGGCATTCGTGAGTCGCTTCGCTATGTTCACAGATTTAAAACAACCAAAGGTTGTTTTATCTGTGCTAATTCAAAAAAATCTGTGAAACAAATTTGTGTAAATTAGTGTAATCTGTGGCAAAAAAGCAAAAACATTAAACTAGTCTATATCTGGCAAATACTAAAATATAAACACATGAAAACAAATCTAAAAATAATAGCCCTTCTGTTAATATCAAGTTTAGCACTTGCCCAGCAGAATGCCCAGTATAATCAGTACATTTTTAACCAAATGGTAATTAACCCAGCCTATGCTGGAACAAAAGAGGTTTTAAATTTAAATAGTATCTACACATCACAATGGACAGGTTTAGATGGAGCACCAAGCACACAGTCATTAAGCATTGAAACTCCAATTTTCAATAATATGGGTGCAGGAATTCATATTGTTAACGATCAATTAGGTGTACAATCTCAAAAATCTGGATATGGAAGTTATTCATATAAACTAAAACTCTCTCAAAAACTAAAATTATCGTTTGGTTTGGCAATGGGTATAAGCTATTATTCGCTTAATGGACAGGACTTAACAAAAGGCGATATATATGATCCAGCAATTCCAAATACTACAGTAAATAAAACAAGATTTGATTCAAAAGCTGGATTATTTTTATACAGTAATAGATTTTTTGCTGGATTTTCAGTTTCTGAATTATCCTCAAATATCAGAAAAAGTGCCGATTTGCTTGTCGCTGGTCAAGTTAAGCACTACTATTTAACATCTGGATATGTGTTTTATTTAAGCGATAACGTAAAATTTAAACCAAGTTTTTTACTTAAAGAAGATTTTAGAGCACCAACAAATATTGACTTTAATGGATTCTTCCTTTTCAAATCAAAATATTGGCTTGGTGCAACTTTCAGAACAGGAGCAAATTTAATAAACACAAAAGACCTTGACCAAACACTTCGATCAAGAGATGCAATAGTAATAATGACAGATTTAAACGTAACACCAAGCTTAAGAATAGGATATTCATACACAATAACAGTTTCTTCTCTTAGTAGTTACGCTGGTCACGAAATTTTGTTAGGATACTTTTTTAGAGAAAAAACTAATAGCAAAATGTTAACACCTCGATTTTTTTAACCTAAACTTTAAATGACATGAAAACGAAACTATACACATATGCAAGAGTGCTGATAATAGCACCACTAATACTACTTTTAAGCTTTCAAGTTAATGCTCAAAAAAAACTTAATAAAGCCAGAGAATACAAAGCGAATTTTGAATATGCAAAAGCAATCCCTCTCTATTTGGAATATTTTGAAAATAAAAATCCAAAAGTAAACGATGTTCGCGATATTGCTAATTGTTATTTAATGATTAACGATGTAAAATCAGCACAAGATTGGCTTTCCAGATATAATACATTTTATATTTATTCTCATTCTGAAATGCTTAATTATGCAAATGCACTAAAAGCTTCTGGTGATTATAATGAAGCTATGAAGCAATATTTGAAATTTCAAGAAATTTTTCCAAGTAAAGCTGATAATATGGCAACTTGGCTAATCGCTTGTGTTGACGGTAAAAAATGGACAAAAAAACCACAAAACTACTTAATCGAAAATGTAGAACAATTAAATTCTGAAAACTCAGATTATGGTCTTTTTCCTTATAAAAATGGATTTTTATACTCAACAGATAAAAAAAGTGATGATACCAAAATGTCATCCGAAGAAATATTTGGATGGACAGGAAATCCCTATTTAAAACTATACTCTGTATCAAACATTAATGAAGCATCTATTTCAAATACTCCAGAAAAAATATCAAAAATAAATAGCTCTTTTCATAATGGTTCTGGCGTTTACGATTATCAAAATGATGTGCTGTATTATACAATAACTAAAGAAAAAAAGAAAAAAACACTTCCTGCCGATAGCGATCCTACAAGCTGGAATGGTAAAGAAACAACTGAACAATATGTTAACAGAATGGAAATTTACACAGCAAAGTTGGTAAATGACAAATGGGAAGACATTAGTCCATTTAAATATAACAATTCGGACGTATATTCTGTTGGACATCCAGCCCTATCGCTTGATGCGAACATTTTATATTTTGCATCTAGTATGCCGGGCGGTTATGGAAGTAGCGATATTTATTATTGTATAAGATTACCCGATGGAACTTGGGATAAACCTATAAATTGTGGTAATATTATTAATACAGAAGGAAAAGAAGCTTTCCCGGTAATAGACCAAACTGGAACTTTATATTATTCAAGTGATGGGCAATCTGGAATGGGCGGTCTCGATATTTTTGAAACTCATGGAAGCACTGATAATTGGTCTGTACCAGAAAATTTAAAAGCACCAATAAATTCACCTAAAGATGATTTCAGTCCATATTTTAACCAATCAGGCTTAAGTGGTTATCTTTCTTCAAACAGAGATGGAGGGAAAGGCGAAGATGACATTTATTATTTTTCAAAAGGACTTGTAATTATTGGTAAAACTTTTGCGAAAGTTTATGACAATTCGCTAGTTCCCTTAGAGGACGTTGAAATAATCATTACAAATTTCAATAATAATAACATAAGCTCTAATATTTCAGACAATTATGGATTGTTTATAGAAAGAGCAAATTGCAGTAATACTTATGAATTTAATGCTCACAAAAAGGGTTATTTTATGCAGTCTAAAACCCTTGAAACTGTCTGTAATTCTGGAAACGACACAATGTATGTAGAATTAGTTCTTGATCAAATTCTTGAAAACAAATCTTACGTTGTTAATAACATTTACTACGACTTCGACAAATGGTACATACGTACCGATGCTGCAAAAGAGTTGAATAAATTAGTTGCAGTTTTGGAAGATAATCCAGAAATTGACATAGAACTAGGTTCTCATACCGATTCTAGAGGAACAGACGTTTATAATCAGAAGCTATCGCAAAAAAGAGCAGAATCTGCCGTTGAATACATTATTAGTCAAGGAATTAAGTCAGATAGAATAACAGCAAAAGGCTATGGCGAATCAAAACCAGCCATAGATTGCAAATTTTGTACAGAAGAAGAACATCAGATTAATAGAAGAACAGAATTTACAGTAACAAAAATAAGATATAATAATTTTAGTTTATTGGATTAGTAGTTTCGTTTTTCATGCGTTTGTTAAAATAAGAATTAGCCGAAAAGCTAGTTCTTGTTTTTTATTTTTACCCATTTTTATTGGGTAATTGTGTTTTATTTACTAAAGTATATCTTATTATTAATATCAATAAGGTATTTAATAATTTCGTCGCTCGAAAAAATGCAATCAGGTTTCATTATTCTAATGGCAGATACAGACATAGTATTTACCTGACATTCTTCGGGATTTTGCACAATTGTAAATCCACCAAAATCTTTCACTCTTTTAATTCCATAAGCTCCGTCATTATTAGCCCCTGACAAAATAATTCCAATCACATTTTCCTTGTAAACAGTTGCAGCAGATACAAATGTAACATCAATAGATGGTCGAGAATGATTAATTGATTCTTCGGTTGAAAGGGCAAAATGCTTATGAGCTTCAATATATAAATGATAATTTGCTGGAGCAATATAAATTTTTCCTTCCTCTATCCTATCTTTATCATAAGGTTCAACAACCGGATTAGCCGATTTTAATGAAAGTGCTTCAGCAAAGCCACTTCTAACATGCTTTAAACGATGAAGGCATAATACAATTGGTATTCTGAAGTTTTTTGGTAACTCAGTAAGAATTTGAGTTACTACTGAAAAACTTCCAGCCGAACCACCAATTAAAATTATTTTATTCTTCATTAGTTCTTTGAAATTCTTTTATAAATTCTTTCGTGGTCGTTAACGACTTTATAATGCTTACGCATTTCGGGATTAATAATACTTTCTTTCGACCCAATAAATAGGTAACCTCCAGAATCTAAACTGTTTGTTAGCATTGAAAGGACTTCAAACTGCAAAATAGAATTAAAAAATATTAATTTATTCCTATAAATAATTAAATTTACTTTTGTAGGGTTTATCATTGGTGCTAATAAAAACTTTTCAATACTTACATTTGTAAGTAAATCGCTATTCATAAGAGCTTTATAGTTTGAAATTGTATAATATTGTGTAAAATCTCCATTCTCATTAAATCTCGAATAATTAGATTTATTTAATTCGGTTTTTTTAATTTCATAGCCTTGGTTAAAACCCGACAATAACGAACTGCTTATAAAGCTCGCTGTAATGCTACTTTTTTGTGTTAATCCTAATTCTTTTAAAATAATAGCTATTGTATAAATATCATCTCCTGATGTACATTCTGGAAGCCAAATATTGATTTTTTCGGTTTGTGATGATAATTTTGGGAGAACTGAATCTGAAATATATTTCCAAGCTGAAGGATCTCTGAACATTTCGGTTGTACTTACAGATACTTCTTTCAAAAATAAATCAAACATGTAATTATCATTAAGTATTTTTTCAATTAATGAATCGGCACTTACAAGGTTAAATTTTGAAATTGCTACAGAAACTCGGTGTCTGAACGACGACATAGCATAATTAGAGAAATCAAGACAAAATCTGTCTTTAATTATTGCTGTAAGTTTTTTGGCATCAGTATAAGAAATTCCTTCTAACATTTTCTAATATTCATGTCGTTTTTTGTAGTACAATCCTCTCTTTTCGAGCCTAGTAGAAAATGGGCCAAGAATACTTTCGTGCATTCCTATTATTAAAAAGCTATCTGGAAATAAACTTCTATGAAACAAATCAAATACTCTGTTTTGAAGCTTGTTATTGAAATATATTAATACATTTCTGCAAATTATTAAATCGAAAAAAATGCCAAAAACATTATCGTCGTTTACTAAATCGTGAGTTCTAAAAAATGGTTTCTTTTTTAAAAAGTCCTTAACTAAAATCAAGTCCTTATTTTTATCAATTGTAAAGTACTTATCATAAGTCAATTTTCCTCTTTTTTCGACATCTTCGGGTGAGTTAAAAACTGTATCAAAGTTTTCAAAATATATAGAATTAAACTGATATTTATAAATTCCACGTTTTGACTCTTCAATCATATCGGTGTTAATATCAGTTCCAAAAACATTTGTTTTATCAATTAACCCTAGCTCGTTTAACATTATCAACATTGAATAAACTTCTTGTCCAGAAGAACATCCTGCATGCCAAATATTTATGCTATCTTTATTTTTTAATTCGGGTAAAATTTTATCTCTTAATGTAATCCAAACATTTGGATCTCGAAACATTTCGGTTGTATTAACTGTAATATCTCTAACTGTTTTTTCAAGAAATATTTTATCAGTTTTTAATCGCTTAATTAAATCATCAATCGAAAGCTTATTATCTGCAACAACCTTTTCAACTCTACGTCGGAATGATTTTTCGGTGTAATCAGAAAAGTCGTACTTTGAAGTAACTTTAATAATTTCAACTAATTTTAATATCTCATCATCTGTTATATCCATCAAATGAACTTCTTTATATTTTGCGTAAATATAATTTTTTTAATGCAAATTCAATTATGCTTAGTTGAATATTTTAAAGTTTGTCGTTCAAAGCAAGTAAAACTAAAAATATAATAGCCTATCTGTCTGTTTTTTGATTTAAAAAAAGTATAAAAATCACAATCAAATTCTATATTTAATTCTAATACCTAATTTAAAAATTTGCTATATTGAAAAGATATTAGATATTTGTTAATTAAACCTTTATTCATGAATTTTTATTCATTATTATCTTTTTTCTCTTTTACACTAAGTATATACTTGGGAATTTATGTACTTAGGTTAAATTCAAAATCTGCTATAAATAGACTTTTCTTTATTATAGCAATACTAGTTGGAATTTGGGATTTTGCTTATGTTTTTATTTATCCCGAAAGCAATAAAGAAATTTTATTTTTTTGGTATAAAATTACAGCAATTGGCTGGGCTACATTTGCAAGTTTTTTACTTCACTTTACATTTTACTTAACCAAAAAAGATAAGATTACTAGAAATCCTTATTTAGTTTCCTTAATTTATGTTCCAGCTATATTTTTTTTAATAAGAGCACTTTATGGTGGTTTTATTGCAACTGATTTCGAAATAAGGAATAATATTGCTTATGAAATACAAAATAATAAAAGCACCTGCTATATTTTATTTGTTATTTATATGTGGTCATTCCTTTGTCTTTCAATATTTCATATAAAAATTAATGCAAA